>NZ_JBHSOF010000003.1:0-10564 GCF_042656005.1 Kitasatospora misakiensis
TCTCCTGGACCATCAAGATCCAGTGTCCGGTGTCCTCACATCAGGGGGAAGGCCCCATGACCAGACGGTAGCGGCCTCACCGCTGACACGGCATTCGAATTCGGTCACTCTTCCGATTGCCCTGGCGCGGTAACCGCCAAGGCTTCCTCGATGGCCTCGGCTGCGTCACTCAGGTATCGGAAGACCCGCACCGGTCGCTGCAGCCGCTTGATTCCTTGCCTCAGCGCGTCGCCCATGGCTCGTTCGCAGACCACGAAATCCGCGTACCCGGCGGCACAGGACAGGTAGATCATGTCCGTCAGGTCGTTGGTCCTCCAGGTTGTCCCCTTATTGAGATGGCGCTCGTGAAGCATCTCCCGCAGCAGCCCCAGGGCCGGCGCGGCGGCCAGATCGTGCCGAGCGTGCTTCGTCACCCATTCAGCGACAACCTTCGGTGTCAGCTGCGCCGCGTGCGCTTCGACTGCGAGGTCGAGCCGGATGTCGTTCAGGAGAAAGGCGTCGATGCTCTTGCGTTTCTGCTGTGCGTCGCGCCTCTCGCCATCCAGCCAGTCACTGAACCGCTGGTTGGCTTCTACCCAACCGGTCACCGAGCCAGCCGGTACCCATTCGGTATCGAGCATCACGTCGATCAGCGCGGTGGCCGAGGTCAGCGCCACGGTCCGAAACGCCATCTCCTGCGGAAGGCCCGAGGGCATCGGGATGGGGGCTACTCCGCGAGCAGCTCCATGAATGACGTTCGGGGCGAGGGTGAACACCGCCTGCACAAGAGTTCCGGCGTCGCCACTTGTCCGGCAACCGAAGGCAGCACGGATTTCGTCGCGACGTAGCTGCAACGGATCCCGCATCTGCCAGCCCCGGCTCAGCTGGAGGACCGTCAGACCAAGCTGGTATCGCCTGGCGGTGTCGGACCACTTGGCGGTCTCCGCATAATGTGCGGCAGAGATAGGCAAAATGATCTTTCCTTGCCGCACCCACTGTACGAGCCGCCGAGCCGCCTCGTCTTCCTGTGGGGAAACGTCACCGATACCAGTGAGCACGTTGGCCATTACGCGCCACTTGTTCTGGTCCAGGTAGACCGCCAAACGCCCGCCGAGTTGGTCGGCACCGTCAAGGGTGGGCATCTCGAAGGCAATGTCGTCACCGGCGTTCGTGGTGGCAAGAAGCACATCGAGAGCCGGAAGGTAAGTGAACCGGGACAGTGTGCTGGTCTCGCCGAACGGATCCTTCCCCAGCGGGAAACGGGCCTCCTTGCCGTCGGAACGCACGAGGACCATCGATGCCGACGCACGATCCATCGCCATTGAGACGATCGACAACTCGGGTTGCTCACTCATCGCAGCATGATGCACCCACGGACTGACACCCGGCTTCCCTGCCCACAGGAAACCCGACCGCGCCAGCTGGTCGAGATCCAGGTTGCCCCGGCCCGCCACGCTGTTGCTCCTGAACGAGCTTTTCAGATCCCGAACGCGGCTCGCCATGCGTCGAGTGCCGGTACGGTCCGCTGGCCGACTACCTTAGGAGCCAGGCCCGGGTCGAGGCGGGTCATGGCGTGGACAACGTCGATGAAGGGCGAGTCCTGCAACGCCTGAGCCAACTCGTCGGCTTCGGGATCATCCTCCTCGACCAGGTTGTGCCAGTCCCGCAGGTTCGAGCAAGCCCTTCGGAAGGCAACTTGGCGTCCTCTCACGAGGTCATGGCGGTTGAGGCCGAAAACGCTGATAGTGGCCTCGCCCTTGGGGGATCCGTCGACCGCCGTGTACTCGCCGCTGCCCAGGAGTAGCTCCAGATGGTCAGCGGGGTCTTCCGCCGTGGGGTCGACCAGCAGACAAGCTCCGGTAGCGTCCACCGGATACTGCTCCCGTTTCTCGTTGCTGTTGCACCAAGAGCAGGCGAGCAGGTGGTTCAGCCACACGAAGGCCCGGTACGGCGCGTTGTCCAGCGGCTGGAAGTGGTCGATGTCCGTGGCCCTGCTGTCGTCGCAGTACATGCAGCGCGCCGCGCCACGGGTCATACCTTCCAGCGCGGTGCGTACGTGCTTCTTGGCTGCCTTGGCCCTGGTCCAATGATCGCGTGCGGCTGCCGTTGTGCCGCCCGCAGTCGCGACGTCGGCCGTCCACGTGGTGAGCAGCCTCTGCGCCCGTGTGGAGAGTTCGACGCGTTGGAGGGGGATCATCGGTCCTGTTCCAGCCGTGCCGACACCTCAGCAACCCGGGTGACCAGCGAGCTGGTCAGCAGGTCGGTCAGCTGACGATACTCCTCGTCCTCTTCAGGGGTGGTGGTCTGCGCGTACACCTTGCGCTCCAGAGCCACTAGGCGCCGACGCTCGCGCTCGGCACGGCTGGAGAACAGGGTTTCCAGGCCGAATAGCTCCGAGATCACCGCGTCATCGCCAGTGCCGTAGACGACCCGGCGATAGAGGTCCTCCTGGACGACTTCCGGGGCCTGGTGCTCGTCGATGCCCGGCAGACGGATCAGGGCTCCCTCGTCGGCAGCCTGGCAGATGTAGGGGCTGTGGCTGGTGACGATGAACTGGATGCAGGGGAAGTGCTCCTGGAGCCAGTCTCCGATCTTGCGCTGCCATGTGACGTGCAGGTGGGCGTCGACCTCATCGATCAGCACCACGCCGGGGTTGCGTACGACAGTGCCGCCACTTGAGGTCCGCGAGACCATCAATGCCCCGTAGGCACCTTGGAGCTGGCGCACGATGTCGAGGACTAGCGCCGCCACAGTCCGGTATCCGTCGCTCATCTCCTTGAGCGGGAACTGCTTCGTGCCCTCCCTCTCCTCTACCCACAGGCCATCCGCAGTTACCCGCTTCACCTGATAGTTGTCGGGCAGCAGACCGTCCTGCAACAGAGCCAGCACGGTCTGCAGCAGGTCGGCTGCTGGGCCGCCCTTGTCCTCTTCGTACGCCCGAAGGCGCAGGTCGACCAGCCAGGCGACTCCCTCGGCCAGCGACGCGTCCTCGTGGAAGAGGGTGGCCAGTCGGCCGCTGGGCCCCTGGTTGACCATGAGGCGCTGGGCCTCGCTCGACCCGCCGGTCAGCCGCCTGAACGGGCCGTAGCCGGCACAGAACCAACCGGCGGGGTTCTCCATCCAGGGCCCTCGGGGACCGCTCTTGCCCTTACCGAGCGGTTCCACCAGTGGCCGTTGGCTATGCTCCGACTCAGGGGCCCGGGACCATCGGAGCCCGAAGCTGGTCTCCCCTTCAGGTGTGTTCCCCGGTCCCGAGAACCCGTCAAGGGAGGCGTCGACGGCGACGTGGACGTTCACCTCGCCCGTCCTGGTACCAGAGCTGATCCAGCCGGTGAAGTCCGTCACCAGCGCCCGTGAGACTGTCGGGCCAGCCAAGGCCAGAGCCAGGGCTTGCAGCACCGTTGACTTGCCCGAACTGTTGCGGCCCGCAAGGACGGTCCAGCCGCTGCGTCCGGGCAAGGCCAGGTCCACTGCGCGCTTGCCGCTGAAGCCCTTGATGTTCTTGAGCTGGACCCTCGTGACGTACACCCGTGCTCCGTCCTCGTCGCCGACCGCCGCACTGCTGCCGGTGCGAGCCCGGCCATACGGGCAGTGCCGGTCTAGGTTCTCACGAGCCCGGTTTCCGATGCTGCCCCGGTCTCCGGCCTGCCACGCCCGTTCGGGAGAGTCCGTGGGGGTTGGCGCAACAGCCCGTCGAGCCCCCGACGCGACAATGGCGGCGAGCAGAGGAAGCGCCGCCACTTCACCCCTCCAAGAAGGTCTGCCGGAGGCGTGCGGTCACCAAGAACGCGCGCCTCACCTGCTACGTTGCCGTGTTGGGGTCAGCGTGATGCGTTCACGGGCGCCGAAGGCGCGGGGTGGGGCAGTAGCGCGTGCCGCCTTCGAGTGCAACAGTTGGCCCGGGGGCGATCTCCGTGAAGCCCGCGTCCTGGACCAGTGGCAGGCCGCTCGCCACCAGTTCCGACCAGGCCTCCGGTGTCGCCGTGCGGACGGCGAGGGGGAAGCCGCTCTCCGCCCACTCCTTGCGCCGGGTGTCGTCCAGGCGCCACCAGGCGATCTGGGCGGCGTGGCCGGTCTGCGCCATCGTCTTGCCCGCGCTCATCTCCAGCTCCGGGTTCAGCCAGAGCACCGGCACGCCCGGGGCCGGGGGGTCGACCGGGCCGGCCTCCTCCAGATCGGTGCCCGACACCTGGAGCTTGGCGAGCTCCTTCGGCCAACCGTCGAGCGGGACCGGCGGGAACACCCGCACCTCCGCCTCCCGCCCGGTCACCGTGATCCCGGGCAGTTCCCCGGCCCGGCGCCACTCGCCGCCGCGGGCCCGCCGGACCACCTTGCGGATCCGCGCGTCCTCCCAGGCCGCGACCCGCTCCGCCCACTCGCCCTCCGCCTCGACCACCCTCGGGTCGTTCAGCAGGGTCAGCACCGCCCGCGCCGAGGTCTCCAGCGCGTCGGTCCGCCCGGGCGGCGTCGCGCGCTCCATCCGGACGACCAGCGGCAGCACGTACTGCTGCCGGGCGTCGCGGTCCTCGGGCGTCGGTTCGGGAACGGGGGCGTCGAACGGAGAAGTCACCCGACCAGCATGCCAGCCCCCGGCCGCGGCGATCACCGCGGTCCGACCAGCACCGGCCCAGCCACTGCCGGTCGGACCGCGGTCAGCGGCGGTAGCCGCGGTGCGCGTCCCGCTCCTCCGCGTCCTCGTAGGGCAGGAACCAGCCCTCCGGGTGGGTGGCCGTGAGCAGCAGTTCGGCGCGCTGCTCCGCGGTCAGCTCCGGGTCGCCGTCGTCCGGCCCGTAGACGCCGAACAGTTCGTCGTGGCAGCCGTCCCAGTCGTAGTCGTAGAGGTCCGCCGGAAGGTCGCCCATCATGTCGGCGACCGACTCGGGCTGCGCGCCGAGCAGCGTCCGGGCGTCGACCAGGGCCATCCGCAGCGCGATCTCCTCCGCCAGGCAGCGCGGCAGCGGCCACTCGCCGAGCGCGAGGTCGTCGGCGAGGTCGTCGAAGGTGCGGGCCATGGCGCGGCGCCAGGCCCGGTGCAGCCGCCAGGTGCGCTGCGGCAGTCGTCCGAACACCGTCCAGTCCGCCTCCTCGCCGTCGACGACCGGCTCGTCCTCGTGCTCGTCGAGGTCGTCGTACGCGGCGTCGGCCAGCCCGAGCAGTTGGGCGTGGAGCAGACAGGCGGTGCGCGGGGTGAGCGTCCAGTCGCCGGCCGCGGCGGCGTCCTCCTCGTCACCCTCCAGCGGGAACAGTTCGGCGAAGTCCGGCGCGAAGTCCTCGGTGACGCTGATCTCCAGCGTGCCGCCGACCGCCTCGACCCCCGGGATCGCCGCCACCAGCCGGTCCGGGTGCAGCAGCGCGCCGAGTGCCGCGTTGGCGTCCTCGGCCACCTCGCGCAGCATCTCGCGGCGTTGCCCGGCCGGATCGATGCCCTCGAAGTCCAGTTCCTCGACGGCCGCGATGGCCGCGGCGCGCAGCGCCGGCCAGTTCGTGATCCGCAGGCCCAGGACCACGGTCGCCTCGATCTCCTGCGCGCCCGAGTCCTCCGCCGCGCCCGGCCCCTGTGGATGATCGCTTCGCTCGCCCATGGGGCTACGGTACGGCCTTTCGGCCGTCCGATCACCGGTCTGTTCCGGCTACCCTACGCGTTCTCGCCGTTACCGCCCCGTCTTCTCGCGGCCACGCCTCCGCGCGCCTCTGTTCGAACGCGTCCGGACGCCAGCAGGATGGGCGCCATGGCAAACATCGACGAGTACGGCGGCGGGCAGCGTCCGGACGCCCAGGTGCTGGTAGTGACCACCAACGACATCCCCGGATACCGGGTCGACCACGTGATCGGCGAGGTCTTCGGCCTGACCGTGCGCAGCCGGCACATCGGCAGCCAGATCGGCGCCTCGCTGAAGTCGCTGGTCGGCGGCGAGCTGCGCGGTCTGACCAAGACGCTGGTGGAGAGCCGGAACGAGGCGATGGAGCGGCTGGTAGAGCAGACCAAGGCGCGTGGCGGGAACGCGGTGCTGATGTTCCGATTCGACGTCACGGAGGCGGCGGACGTGGGTACGGAGGTCTGCGCGTACGGCACGGCGGTGGTGATCTCGCCCGCCACCGCCTGATCCGGGGCGGCTGATA
Organism: Kitasatospora misakiensis; assembly: GCF_042656005.1. Taxonomy (NCBI): domain Bacteria; kingdom Bacillati; phylum Actinomycetota; class Actinomycetes; order Kitasatosporales; family Streptomycetaceae; genus Kitasatospora; species Kitasatospora misakiensis. The sequence continues at coordinate 6,100 of NZ_JBHSOF010000003.1, forward strand.
GCCGGCGGACAAGTCGGCGGACGGGCGGTGGGGCGGGGGTGTTCCTCGGAACGCGCGCCCCCGGGAACACCGCCCGTCCGCCGGATGTTTCATCGGCGTGACTGTTTACGGTGCAACCAACTCCGGCACGGTCCGCCTGGTCGACGTCGTCGTGATCGGCGCGGGCCAGGCGGGCCTGTCCGCCGCCTACCACCTGCGCCGCCGCGGTTTCGCGCCCTGCCTTGAGGCGCCCTCCCGCGACGGTGGCGGGTTCGTCGTCCTCGACGCCGACGACGCCCCCGGCGGCGCCTGGGCCCACCGCTCCCCGTCACTGCGGATGGCCACCGTGCACGGTTTCCACGACCTGCCCGACTTCGAACTGCCCGAACCCGACCCGGACGCCCCGGCGCGCGAGGTCGTCCCGGGGTACTTCGCGGCGTACGAGGCCAAACACGCACTCCCGGTCGTACGCCCGGTGAAGGTCCTGGCGGTGCGCTCGGATTCGACGCGGCCCGACGCCCGGCTGCTGGTCGAGACCGACTCCGGCACCTGGTCGGCCCGGGCCCTGATCAACGCCACCGGCACCTGGACCCGCCCCTTCCTGCCCCACTACCCGGGCCGGTTCGACGGGCGCCAGCTGCACTACGCCGCGTACCGGGGGCCGGCGGAGTTCGCCGGCCGGCGGGTCCTGGTGGTGGGCGGCGGCGCCTCGGCGATCCAGGTGCTGTCGGAGGTCGCGGCGGTCGGCGAGACCGTCTGGGTCACCCGCACCCCGCCCGTCTTCCACGCCGGGCCGTTCACCCCCGAGTACGGGCGCGCCGTGGTCGCCAAGGTCGAGGAACGCGTCCGCCAGGGGCTGCCGGTGCGCAGCGTGGTGAGCGTGACCGGCCTCGGACCGTCGGTGGCCTACCGCCGGGCCGAGGAGTTGGGCGCGCTGCACCGCCGGCCGATGTTCGACCGCCTCACCGAGCACGGGGTCGCCTGGGGCGACGAGGAGCTCGCCGTCGACGCGATCGTCTGGGCGACCGGCTTCCGTCCCGAGGTCGGCCACCTCGGCCCGCTCGGCCTGCGCTCCCCCGGCGGCGGCATCGCGCTCACCGGCACCCACGCCACCCTCGACCCGCGCGTCCACCTGGTCGGCTACGGGCCGTCCGCCAGCACCGTGGGCGCCAACCGCGCGGGCCGGGCGGCGGTCAACGAGATCGTCGGGCTGCTCGGTACCCCGGCCAGCGGCGAGGCCGAGGTACCGGTACCCGTACCCGTACCGGCCGAGGCCGGGGTGCCGGTGCCGGCCCGGTAGCCGACCGGGTGGACGCGCGGGGTCAGCGGTCGTAGTCGACCGTCACCCTGTCCGTCACCGGGCGGGCCTGGCAGGTGAGGACGTATCCGGCCGCCAGTTCCTTCTCCTCCAGGGCGAAGTTGCGCCGCATCGTCACCTCGCCCTCGGTGACCAGCGCGCGGCAGGTCCCGCACACCCCGCCCTTGCAGGCGAACGGCAGGTCCGGCCGGGACCGCTGCGCGCCGTCCAGGATGGAGCGGTCGCGCGGGAGGGTGAGCGTGCTGCCCCGCCCGTCCAGGACGACCGTGACCTCGCTGCGTTCGGCACCCTCGGCGCCGTCCGCCGCGCCGCCCGGTGCGTCGTCGGCGCGTTCGGCGATCGGCTCGTCCTCGGCGTGGAACAGCTCCTGGTGCACCCGCTCCGCCGGCACGCCCAGCCCGGCGAGCAGCTCCTTCGCCCCGGCGACCATCCCGAACGGCCCGCAGAGCCACCAGTGGCCGACCGCCGCCACGTCCACCAGCGCCGACAGCAGGGCCTCGACCCGCTCCGGGTCCAGCCGGCCGCTGAGCAGTTCGGCGTCCCGGGTCTCCCGGGAGAGCACGTGGACCAGCTGGAAGCGGCCCAGGTAGCGGTCCTTCAGGTCGGCCAGCTCGTCGGCGAACATCACGGTGTCGCTGCGCCGGTTGCCGTAGAGCAGGGTCACGGTCGAGGTGCGGTCGGCGGCCAGCACGGAGGCGGCGATCGACAGCATCGGCGTGACGCCGGAGCCGGCCGCCAGCAGGACGTGGTCGGCGGGCTCGCCGAGGTCCGGGGTGAACAGCCCGGACGGCGTCAGCACCTCGACCTCCTCCCCCGGCCGGGCGTCGCTCACCAGCCAGCGGGAGAACAGTCCGCCCGGCACCTCGCGCACGGCGATGCGCAGCGGGCCTCCGACGGGGGCGCAGATCGAGTACGAGCGGCGCTCGTCGACCCCGTCCACCACCCGACGCAGCGTCAGCGTCTGGCCCGGCCGGAACGCGAACGCCTCGGTGAGCCCGTCGGGCACCGCGAAGGTCACGGCGACGGCGTCGTCGCAGAGCCGCTCCACGGCGGCGATCCGCAGCGCGTGGAAGGTCGGCCGGCGGGCCGGCCGTACGGTGGGGGCGGCGGCGGGCGTCGCGGGCGTCGCCGTGGGCGTCACGGATGCTACGGACGTCTCGGACGCCTCCGCGGACGGCGCGAGCGGCGGGACGGCTGGCGGAACGGCGGCCATTCAGATCTCCTTGACGCGTTCGAAAGGCTCGCGGCACTCGCGGCAGCGCCACAGCGCCTTGCACGCGGTGGAGCCGAAGCGGGACAGCTCCTCGGTGTCGGTGCAGCCGCAGAGCGGGCAGGGGACGGGCACGGCGGCGGCAGCACCGGCGACAGCACCGGCGGCAGCGCCGGCGGTCGCGCCGGCGGTCGCGCCGGCGGTCGCGAGCCGGGTCGGGCCGAGGCTCAGCAGGGTGGCGCCGCCGGTGCCCGCCGCGGTCCCGGCCGCGGCCCCGGGCCGGGGCGGGGCGATGCCGGCCTCGGCGAGCTTGCGCCGTCCCTCGGGCGTGATCAGGTCGGTCGACCAGGGCGGGTCCAGCCGCAGCCGGACCCGGACGTCCGCGAAGCCGGCCGCGCGCAGCCGCCGGTCCACGTCGGCGGCCATCTCGGCGACGGCGGGGCAGCCCGAGTACGTCGGGGTGATCCAGGCCGTCACCACCGGCTCCTCCGGGCCCCCGGCCACCTCGACGTCGGCCAGCACACCCAGGTCCGCCAGGGTCAGCATCGGCAGTTCCGGGTCCGGCACGGCGGCCGCCACCGCCCAGGCCGCCCCGCTCGACGCGCGCTCCCCGGCCACGGCCGTCACCACGTCGCGCCCGGATGCGCGCGGGCCAGCACCTGCAGCTCCGCGAGCAGCAGCCCCAGCGCCTCGGTGTGCACCCCGTCCCGGCCGGCCCGGCCGCCCACGGCCGCCAGCCCCGGCACGTCCGGCACGGTCAGCCCGGCCTCCGCGAGCACCGCCGCCAGCGACCGCAGCACCGGCTCGCGCAGCGTCGCCGGGTCCACCCCGACCCGCAGCTCGACCGGATGCGCCGTGAACAGTTCCTCCAGCAACGGCCAGACCGCGTCCACCCCGGCCTGCATCCGCGCGGTCGAGTACGGCGTGCCGTCGCCGAGCCGCAGGGTCCACGCGGTGGCGTACTCGCGGTGGTACGCCAGCTCCTTCACCCCGCGCCCCGCGACCGCCGCCAGCACCGGGTCGGCGTGCCCGGCCAGCGCCTCGTACAGCGCGCCACGGGCGGTCGAGAACAGCAGCAGTCGGGCGATCGAGTACGCGAAGTCCCCGTTCGGCGCCTCGACGAGGCGGACGTTGCGGAACTCCTGCTCCTCGCGCCAGTACGCCAGGTCGTCCTCGGTACGCCCGGAACCGTCCGCCTGCCCGGCCCGGGTGAGCAGCTGGCGGGCCTGACCGAGCAGGTCGAGACCGAGGTTGGCGAGCGCGACCTCCTCCTCCAGCTCCGGTGCGCGGGTGCACCACTCGATCAGCCGCTGGGCGAGGACGAGCGCGTCGTCGCCCAGCATCAGGCAGTAGGCCGCGAGGTCGGCGCCGTCCAGCCCGGGCGGCACGGCGGTGTCCACCCCGAGCAGCGGGTCGGCGAAGCCCGTCCCGTACGCCCAGCGGCCCTCGCCCTCGGGCTCGGGGGACGCCTCGGCGAGGCTCAGGTACACGTGGTCGTCGGTCATGGTTCGGCTGCTCCCGGTCAGATGTGCGGGACATCCTCGGGGATGTCGTAGAAGGTCGGGTGGCGGTAGACCTTGTCGCCGCTGGGCTCGAAGAACGGGTCGCGCTCGTCCGGGGTCGAGGCGGTGATCGCGTCGGAGCGGACCACCCAGAGGCTGACGCCCTCGTTGCGGCGGGTGTAGAGGTCGCGGGCGGCGAGCAGCGCCATCCGGTCGTCGGGCGCGTGGAGCGAGCCGACGTGCACGTGGTTCAGACCGCGCCGGGGGCGCACGAACACCTCGTAGAGCGGCCAGCCGGCCTTGGACTCGGTCACTTTCCGTTCTCCTGTTCCACCTGGTGTTCCGGGTTCGGTTCCGTGTGTCGGGTCGTGTGCTGGGTCGGGTGCCGGGTCGGGTGCTGGGTCGTGTGTTGTGCCGTGCCCGGGACGGCGGTGCCGGGGGTGCCGGGGGTGCCGG
>NZ_JBHSOF010000003.1:10663-115506 GCF_042656005.1 Kitasatospora misakiensis
GCGGTGCCGGCGGTGCCGGCGGTGCCGGCGGTGCCGGCGGTGCCGGCGGTGCCGGCGGTGCCGGGGGTGCCGGGGGTGCCGGCTTCCGCGCGGCGCTTCTCCGCGTACGCCGTGGCCGCCTCGCGGACCCACGCGCCGTCCTCGTGGGCGGCCCGTCGGCGGTCCAGGCGCTGGGCGTTGCACGGGCCCTGGCCCTGGATGACCCGGGTCAGCTCCGACCAGTCCGGCTCGCCGAAGTCCCAGCTGCCGCGCTCCTCGTTCCAGCTCAGCTCGGGGTCGGGGAGGGTGACGCCGAGGTGCTCGGCCTGCGGCACGGTCATGTCGACGAAACGCTGCCGCAGCTCGTCGTTGGTGTGCCGCTTGATCCGCCAGGCCATCGAACGGGCGGTGTTCGGCGAGGCGTCGTCCGAGGGGCCGAACATCATCAGCGACGGCCACCACCAGCGGTCCACCGCGTCCTGGACCATCCGGCGCTGGGCCTCGGTGCCGCGCATCAGCGTCATCAGCAGCTCGTAGCCCTGGCGCTGGTGGAACGACTCCTCCTTGCAGATCCGGACCATGGCGCGCGCGTACGGGCCGTAGCTGCAGCGGCAGAGCGGGACCTGGTTGCAGATCGCGGCGCCGTCGACCAGCCAGCCGATCACGCCCACGTCGGCGAAGGTGAGGGTCGGGTAGTTGAAGATCGAGGAGTACTTCTGGCGGCCGGAGATCAGCTTCTCGGTGAGCTCGGCGCGGTCCACCCCGAGGGTCTCGGCGGCGGCGTAGAGGTACAGGCCGTGGCCGGCCTCGTCCTGGGCCTTCGCGAGCAGGATCGCCTTGCGGCGCAGGGACGGGGCGCGGGTGAGCCAGTTGCCCTCGGGCTGCATGCCGATGATCTCGGAGTGGGCGTGCTGGGCGATCTGGCGGACGAGGGTCGCCCGGTAGGCGTCGGGCATCCAGTCGCGCGGCTCGATGCGCTGCTCCGCGGCGACGACGGCCTCGAACAGGTCCTCCGGCGACCGCTCGGGCCTCTCGACCACCTCTGCTGTCACCACGGTCCCCTTTCGCTGTCTGCCCGGCCGTCCCGCCCGGGGGCGGTCGGCGGCTCTCCCGGCCGCCCGCTGGGGCAACCGACTGACCGTTCGGTCGGTACCATTCTGCGCGGTGGGACGGCCGGCTGACAAGGGAGCACCGCCGATGGCGGGCGGGGGGCGGGGGCGGGGCCGACGGGGACGGCCCCGGTCCGGGCGGGTTCAGCGCAGGGCGGCCAGTTCCTCCGTACGGGCCGCCCGCTTGGCGAACATCTCCGCCTTGCGCTCCTCCATGCGACGCAGCGCCGCCCGCCGGCCCCGGGCGGCGAGACGGTCGATGTAGAGACCGCCGTCGAGGTGGTCGGTCTCGTGCTGGAGGCAGCGCGCGAAGTAGCCGCGGCCCTCGACGACCAGCGGCCGACCGTCGAGGCCCCGGCCGCGGACGACCGCGACGTCCGGGCGGGCCAGTGCCGCGTACGGACCGGGGACGGAGAGGCAGCCCTCCTCGGCCTCGACGAGACGGCGCGCCCCGGCGGGGAGCTCGTCGAGCACCGGGTTGAGGACGTGGCCCACGTGGCGGACGCCGTCCTCGTCGAAGCAGTCCCAGACGAAGACCCGAAGGTCGACGCCGATCTGGTTGGCCGCCAGTCCGGCGCCCTCGGCGACCCACATGGCGGCGAACATGTCGTCGACCAGTCGCGCCAGCCCGGCGGTGCCGAACTCGTGCTCCGCGACGTCCCGACACCGCCGGTGCAGGACGTCCTCCCCGACGACGGTGATCCGCCGCGCCTCGCCCCGCAACGCCTCCGGCGGCACCTCCGGATACCCGCCAACCACCTCGCCCTGCACCCGCACCTGCCCCCGGACCCGCATCGCCCGCTCCATCGACTCGCCTCGCGCCACGATCCCTCTCCCCTGCGCCTCGTACCGCCTCATACCGCCTCGCCGCGGCGCACTGCACCGGAGTGCGCCACAGTGCGCCGAGCCGCACCGCATCCGGTGCGGCCGGCGTCGCTCCCACCCTCCCACACTTTGCAAAGTCCGCACTTTGCAAAGTGTCGGAGAGGGGCTGCTGACGGCGCCGAGCAGCGCCGCGAACTCCCGCATATCACCAGCTAGACACCTGTTTACGCCCACAGTCACGCGACTCCGCACTTGCCAAAGCACTTTGCAAAGTGGAGGCTTTGCAAAGTGACCACCTACAACAAGCCCGCCGAACCTGCCACGCTCCCGACAGGCGCGCCCGCCCGGCCACTGCCGCACCACGCGGTGCGCGCCGCGCTGCTCGACCTCATCGCCGAGTGGGGCAGCATCACCGCGAACCAGGCCGCCCAGATGATCCGCCAGAGTTCCGGGACGTGCTCCTTCCATCTGCGCCAGCTGGCCCGGTACGGGCTGATCGAGGAGGCGCCGACCGGGGACGGCCGATCGCGGCCGTGGCGGCTGCGCTGGGAGGGATCCCTCATGCCGCCAGGCACGGCCGAAGAGCCGGCCGGCCGGGTCGGGCGCCATCCGACCTCCGAGCTGGCGAGCGAGTTGGAGGACGGCAGCTACCGGCACTGGCTCGCCAACCGGTCCGCCGCACCCGCCGAATGGCAGCGGGACCAGACCTCCAGCGACATCCTGCACCTCACCGCCGACGAACTCGCCGACCTCGGCGCCGCCGTCCGCGCCCTGCTCGCCCCCTATCGACAGCGTGAACCACGTGCGGGAACGCGCCCTGTGGCGGCGGTCACCCGGCTCTTCCCGCTGCTCGCGGACACCGAAGGGGAGGCGGAGCCGCGCTGGCGAGTGACAAATGACAACTGACAGATTCTGAAATCTGCCAGTTGTCATTTGTCACTCGCCAGGCGTCAGCAGTCAGGCGTCATCCAGGGACGACGCCCTCGGCGCCGTCACCCCTCCGAGCGATCGCGCAACCGCGGGAGCGGAACGGCGAGCAGCGCCGCCAGCAGAGCGATCCGCGGCGCCAGCTGGTCGATCCGAATGTGCTCGTGCCGGGCATGCGCACCCGCACCGACGGCGCCGAAGCCGTCGAGCGTGGGGAGCCCGCGCGAACCCGGCAGGTTGGTGTCACCGGCGCCACCCGCCGGACCACCGTCCAACTGCTGCCCGAGCACCGCCGCGAGCGAACGGACGTGGCGCAGCAGCGGGTTGGCGGAGCGCTCGGGCCAGGCGGGACGGCTGGACAGCACCTCGGTCCGCACCCGCGCGCCCGGCCGCTGTGCGGTCAGCCGGGCGAGGTTGTCCAGGGTCCGGCGCTGCGCCTCGGTCGTGGCGAAGCGCAGGCCGAGCTCGGCCTCGGCCCGGCCGGCGATGACGTTGGCGCGGCTGCCGCCGCTGATCCGGCCCGCGTTGAGTTCGGTGCCGGGGAGGCTGACCAGGCCGCGCACGGCGACGAGCTGGTCGACGAGCTCGTCCACCGCCGAGACCCCGTCGGCGGCGTCGTTGCCGGCGTGCGCCTCGCGGCCAGTGACGGTGAGCCGCACCCGGGTGGAGCCGCGGCGGGCGGTCTTGAGCCGACCGTCCGGGTGCGGCGGTTCGAGGCCCAGTACGGCAGCGGCGCCCCGTAGTTGGCGTTCGACGAGGCGGCGGCCGTCCGGGCTGCCGACCTCCTCGTCGGAGACCACGACCAGGCGGACGGTGCGGTGCGGGCGCTGGCCGAGGTCGGCGAGCAGGGCGAACGCGCCTTCCAGAATGGCGAGTCCGCCCTTCATGTCGACCACGCCGGGTCCGCTCAGGGTGCCGTCCTGTTCGGTGACCGGCCAGTCGGTGAGGATGCCGGCGGGCCAGACGGTGTCGTGGTGACCGACGACGAGGAGGTGCGGCAGGCTCTCGTCCCGGCCCTCCCACTGGAGGACCAGGTGGTCGCCGGCCGGACCGGGTTCGCGGTGGACAGTGGCGCCGGTGGCCCGGAAGCCGGATGCCAACTCCTCGGCGAGGGCGTCGAGTCGCGGTGCGTCGCCGCTCGGTGACTCGATCCGGGCCAGGTCGGCGCAGCGTCGCCGAACGGCTCCGGCGAGGGTCCGGGCGCGAGTGGTGAGGGCCTGGGGCAGACCGGGGAGCGCGGCGGTGGGGCCGGGTTGGCCCTCGCAGTCGGGGGCGGCCGGGGTGTGGGGGGCCGCTGCGACGGGTGGCTCGGCGGTGGTCGCGGGTGCGGGGGCTGGGGCAGCTGGGGCGAGGGCGGTTCGGGCGGTGCCGGCCCTGGTCGTGCCGGAGGTGGCCGCGCCGGGTTCGGCGTCTGCGGTCCTGGTCGGCTCGGGGGTGACCTCGGTGGTGGCGGTCGCGGGGCCTGCGGTGGGGTCGGCCGTGGGGGCGGCAGGGGCGGCGGCGGGCGCGGGGCTTGCCGCGGCGGCGGCGGGGCGGACGGCGTGAGGACTCAACGCTTGCCTCCGCGGCCGCCGCCGGTATACAGCGGCCGCGCGGGTCGGCCGGGGTGGCCGGGCTGCCCCGACCAGGTCGCCGGGATCACGGGCCCGACCGCAACGGCGGGACACCGAGACGGTCCGTCCGGTCCAAGTGCGCTGGAACGGTTGGTCGGCGTGTGTGGCATGTGCGTCCTCCTCGCTCGATCCGGTGGCCCCGATCATCCCGGAGCCTCCGTGGACGGCGGATTCCCTTTGCGGCGGGCGCAGAACGGCGCACCACCGCAGGGAAGCCGAGATGTGAGCCTAGAAGAACCGTTCGGTTTCCTGCGAGGTGGCCCTGCTCCCAGCGCGCCGGGGCCGGAATCCGCCCCTGTGCGGGACCGCGGAACGGCGGCCGGCGCACGGGCGTGCGGGCCTGGCTCGGCGCGCGGGCGCGGTCGCCGGATCGCACCCACCTCCACCATGGACCCGGGGCCGGGGTTCGGCAGCGCAGGACGCCAAGGCGCGCCTTTTCCAAGCCAGATGGGTGACGGCGGGTCGGCGGCGAGTACCGCGTGGCGCTGATTCGAGGGAGTCGAATCGGGGCAAATCACCATGCTCTGACATGAAGGCGGAGGAGTGCGGACAGAAGGCCGCGTGGCCCGGAGGGCACGGCGGGCCGGGGAGGACGCAGCGCCGATCACGACCGCGGGCGTGCTCGGCGGTCGCGACCGTCGACGGTCGGTCAGACGGCGCCGTCGACCACCCCCGCATCCCGGGCAAGCAACGCCGCCTGGACGCGGTTGCCGACGCCCAGCCCGGTGAGGATCCGGCTGACATGAGCCTTGACCGTGCTCTCGCGCATCCCGAGGACGGTCGCGATCTCGGCGTTGGAACGGCCGACCGCGAGTTCGCGCAGTACGTCGCTCTCGCGCGGTGTGAGCCCGGCCAGTCGAGCCCGGGCGGCGACCGCGCGCGGCTCGCCGGTGCGGTGGTAGCGGTCGATGAGCCGGCGCGCGGCGACCGGGTGGAGCATGCCCTGTCCGCCGGCGACCACATGGACGGCGCGGGCGATCTCCGCGGGTGGGGTGTCCTTGAGCAGGAAGCCGTCGGCGCCGGCCGCGAGTGCCCGGTAGACGTACTCGTCGAGGTCGAACGTGGTGAGCGCGATGACGCGCGGGCCGTCGGGCAGCGCGCGCAGCCGCCGGGTCGCGGCGATGCCGTCGAGCCGGGGCATCCGGATGTCCATCAGGGCGACGTCGACGCGGTGCAGCTTGGCGAGTTCGACGGCCTCCAGGCCGTCGGCGGCCTCGGCGACCACGGTGAGCTCGGGGTCCTGGGCGAGCAGGTCGACGAGTCCGAGCCGGACCAGCGCATCGTCGTCGACGACCATGGTGCGGATCACGTCGCCCCGCCCGGTGGGTTCGGGCGGGTCCTCGGCGCGGGGGTCGCCGGAGCGGGACGCCGGTGGGTCGGCGGGACGGTGGGTAGGACGGCGGGCGGTGCGGGCGGCTGGGCAGGTGATCGGACCGCTGGCCGGTGCGGCGCCGGGAGGCGGGCGGCGAGACGGAAGCCGCCCCGGCCGTCGGGCCCCGCGTCGAGGTGCCCGCCGAGCGCGCGGACCCGTTCGCCGAGCCCGACCAGGCCGTAGCCGCCCCCGGTGCAGGCACCGGACGGAGCCGGGTCGCCCGCGCCGTTGTGCACCTCGACGGTCGTCGCGGGCGCGCCGTACCGGACGTGGACGGTGACCGGCGCGGTGTGCGCGTATTTGCGCGCGTTGGTCAACGCCTCCTGGACGACCCGGTGCACGGCCAGCCGGTGGGTCGTCGGAATGTCCTCCGAGTCTCCGGCGAGGGCGAGTTCGACGCGCTGGCCCGCGTCGGTGGCCTCGGCGGCGAGGTCGGCGAGGTCGCGCAGGGCGGGCGCGGCGATGGGCGGCGTACCCGTGACGGGCCGGGAGCCGGTGAGTCCGGGGAGCGCCGTGTCACCGACCGCCGTCACCGGCCGGGGTCCGGGCGCAGCCGCCGCAGGGCTGCCCGGCGGCGTCACGCCGGTGGCGGCGAGGGGGCGGGCGACGTCGGGCGCCCTGGGCGGGTCGGGTGCTCCGGGCGGGTCGGGCGGTGCGGCGCGGTCGGGTGGGACGGCCGACTCCGTCGTGTCGGCCCGGAGGGCGCCGAGGACGTCGCGCAGGTCGTCGAGGGAGCGGGCGGCCGTCGTCCGGAGCAGTTCCAGACGGTGCGCGAGGCGCTCGGGGTCGTCGGCCACCGTGCCGGCCCGGGCTTGGTCGCGGAGCACGCCGGCGTGCAGGACGAGGAGGCTGAGGCGGTGGGCGAGGACGTCGTGCATCTCGCGGGCGATCCGGGCGCGTTCGGCGGAGCGGGCCTGCTCGGCGCGGAGTTCGCGCTCCCGGCTCAGTGCGTCGACCTTGGCGTGCAGGGTCCGGATCAGCACGCGACGGCCGTGCAGCCACAGTCCGAGGGAGAGGACGGCGGCCTCGACCAGGAATTGGGACCCGGCGGTTTCGGCCCAGTCGGCAAGGGATTCGGCGCGGACCGCGCCGAGCCCCGCGAGCACGGCCGCGGCGGCGACGGCCGGGCCGAAGTGGCCCGTCGAGGCCAGGCGGAAGACGCTGAACAGGCCGGGAAAGGCGCGGTTCAACAGTCCGCTGACGAGCACGGGCAGCACGGCGGCGGCGACCGGGTGGCGGCGGGCGAGGAGCAGGGAGAGCGAGGCGAGGACGGCGCCGGCCATGCGCAGTGGGCGCAACGGGAGGTCATGGCCGTGCCATTGGACGACGGTCTCCTCGACGGCGAGCGCGAGGACGGTCAGGATGAGGAGCGTCTCGGTCAGGCGGGGCCGGTCGGGGGCGTACCAGCCGAGCGGACCGGTTCGCGGACGGCGCGGCAGGCGTGGCGCGCGGGGTGGGCGCGGCGGAACTGCCGGGTGTGCCAGGTACTTCGCGGTCATCGGTCCTCCTCCCGCTACTGCCGTCCAGGGCCCTGATGCTACGACGCCTCGACGGGCGTCGCCCCTGACGATCGGCCATCGGCACCACCGACTTTCGTCGGGGGTGCGGGGTGCCGGTCGACAGTGTCGCGGAGTTCGGACCGCTCCTACCTTCGGTGTCATGACGACAGATCAGCTCGACCCCGATCCCGCAGCTGCGGCTTCCCGCCCCGGCGCCCCGGAGGCCCTGCTCGTTCCCGCCGGGTGCCGGTCGAGCAGCGGTGACGGGTGGTTCTTCGCCTCCGAGGCTCTGCGCACGTTCCGGCTGACGGGCGCGGTGGCGCCGAGCGGGGCGGGCCTGGTGGACGCGCTGGTGGTCCCGGCGACGAGCCGCCCGGACCGGCCCATCTCGGTGCTGGAGGTGGGGGCCGGGACGGGTCCGGTGACGCGGCGGCTGGTCCAGGTACTGCGGGCGGGAGACCAGCTGCACGTGGTGGAGCCCAATCCCCGGTTCGCCCAACGGCTGCGGTCGGACGCGGAGTTGGTGCGGCGAGCGCCCGAGCTGGCCTTACGCGTGTCGGCGTGCCGAGTGCAGGACCTTCCGGAGCACCGCACGTCCGACCATCACGGCGGGACTCGCGGCGGCGCCGAGCGCGACGGCGTCCATGGATTCGACGACGGGGCCGGGCCCGCCGTCGAGCAGTACGACGTGATTGTGTCGGGGCTGCCGTTCACCAACTTCGAGCCGGCGGAGGTCCGGCGCATCCTCGACCTCTATTTGCGGTTACTGGTGCCGGGCGGAGAGTTGACGTACTTCGGGTACCTGGGGACGTCGGCGGCGCGGCTGCTGACGTCCGGGCCGCGGCGGGGTGCGCGGCACCGGGCGGTGGTGCGGTTGCTACGGCGGTTCGAGGAGGAGTACGGACTGGGGAGCCGGGTGGTGTGGCGGAACGTTCCCCCGGCGCGAGCGCACCTGCTGCGCGCGCCGGGCGGGGCTCGGCCCGCGACGGCCGCGAGCCTGTCGGACGTGGCGGCGGCCAGGCCGCGCGGCGCGCTCCCGAGCACCGACGCAGGCGCCGACGGCCCGGCGGGCGGGGTGACGGCGGCCGCTCGATGATGGGAGACGGGGCGGGGCCCGGGTCGGTGTGGGTCGCGAGTCGAGCAGGCGCGATGCGGTCGTCGCCGAGCAGTGGCGGCAACCGGCGGCCCGGCCAGCCAGGCCGGTACGTCGGGCGGTGATTTCGAGCAGTGAGGAGTCCGCCATGACGGTCACGATCCGTGACGCCGAGGGCGCCGGCCGGTTCGAGGCGTGGGTGGACGGCGACCTGGCCGGGTTCGCGGAGTACCTGCGCAGCGACGAGCTGGTGGTGTACCCGCACACGATCGTCGAGCCCGCGCACGAAGGACAGGGCATCGGCGGAGCGCTGGCGCGGGCAGCCCTGGACGACGCACGGGCGCGGGGGCTGGCGGTGCTGGCGACGTGCCCGTTCATCAAGGGGTGGATGCTCCGGCACCCCGAGTACATCGATCTGGCGTACGAGAGCCGGAGCCGGGTGAGCGACTGATGGCCGGCGGCCGCAGGGACGTCGGGGGCGCGGGTGACCGCGCCGGGTCGGGTGACCACGCCGGGCAGACCGGCAGCGCGGGGTCGGGCGGGCGGGGTCGGGGCGCCCGGGCGTACCAGGGGGAAGGGATCACGGTGACCTTCGACGCCCGGGTGTGCCGACATGCCGCGGAGTGCGTGCACGGGTTGCCGACGGTGTTCGACGCGGCGCGGCGGCCGTGGATCATGCCGGACGCCGCCGAACCGGAGGTGATCGCCGAGGTGGTGCGCCGCTGTCCGACGGGGGCGCTGGCCTACCGGCTGGCGGACGGCACGGCCGAGGCGCCGGACCGTCCGACCACGGTGCGCCGGACCGCCGACGGGCGGTTGCTCGTCCGTGGCGAACTGCGGGTGACGGACGCGGCGGGCGACGTCCGCGAGACGCCGAGGGCGATGCTGTGCGGCTGCGGCCGGAGTGCCGAGCCCCCGTACTGCGACCGCAGCGGGGCGTGCGGCCAGCACGAACAGTAACTAACTCCTGACATCACGCGACGGTCGGCACCCCATCGCCCTGACGACTGACAAATGACAACTGACAGATTTCAGATGACAGATAACAGATTTTGAAATCTGTCAGCGCCCATGTCATCGTTGAAGCATGTCCACCACGCCGCACCTCACCCGCCTCCCCCAGCGCGCGCTCGGCACCACCGGCCCGACCGTCTCCGCCCTCAGCCTCGGCTGCATGGGCATGTCAGACCTCTACGGCCCCGCCGACGAGGCCGAGAGCATCGCGACCATCCACGCCGCCCTCGACGCGGGCGTCACCCTGCTCGACACCGGCGACTTCTACGGCATGGGCCACAACGAGCTGCTGATCCACGAGGCGCTGCGCGGCCGCGACCGCGAGGACGTCCGGATCAGCGTGAAGTTCGGCGCCCAGCGCAGCCCGGACGGCCAGTGGCTCGGCTACGACGCCCGCCCGGCCGCCGTCAAGACCTCCCTCGCCTACGCCCTGCGCCGCCTGCGCACCGACCACATCGACATCTACCGCCCGGCCCGGCTCGACCCGGCCGTACCGATCGAGGAGACCGTCGGCGCGATCGCCGAGCTGGTCCAGGCCGGATACGTCCGCCACATCGGCCTCTCCGAGGTCGGCGCCGACACCCTGCGCCGCGCCGCCGCCGTCCACCCGATCAGCGACCTCCAGATCGAGTACTCGCTCATCTCGCGTTCCGTCGAGACCGAGATCCTGCCCACCGCCCGCGAGCTCGGCATCGGCGTCACCGCGTACGGCGTGCTCTCGCGCGGCCTGCTCAGCGGCCACTGGCAGAACGACCGGGAACTGTCCGGCACCGACTTCCGCGGCCACAGCCCTCGCTTCCAGGGCGACAACCTCACCCACAACCTCCGGCTCGTCGACGCCCTGCGCGCGGTCGCCGCCGAACGCAAGGCCACCGTCGCGCAGATCGCGATCGCCTGGGTCGTCTCGCGCGGCGAGGACATCGTTCCGCTGGTCGGTGCCCGGCGCCGCGAGCGCCTCGCCGAGGCGCTCGGCGCGCTCGACGTGACCCTCACCGAGGCCGACCTCGCCGCCATCGAGGCGGCGGTCCCCGCCGGGTCCGCGGCCGGCGACCGGTACGCTGCCGCTCAGATGGCCCATCTCGACAGCGAGCGCTGAGCCGCGGCCCCGGCCGCGCCGGCGACCCGCCCCGAGCGGGGCCGTCCGCACCCGCACCAACCGCCGGTCACCCGGCGACCCGCCCGACAGCCAGCCGCCCAACAGCCAGCCGCCAGCCGGCCGTCCGCCCCGCCGCACCCCGGCGGACCGGACGCCTCACCCGTAAGGACGTACCTCCCCGTGACCACGGACAGCGCACTCACCTCCGAACAGATCCTGAGCGCGGCGGAGGACGTTCTCAGGCAGTTCGGCCCGGCGAAGGCCACCGTCGTCGACGTCGCTCGCACGCTCGGCGTCAGCCACGGCAGCGTCTACCGCTTCTTCCCGAGCAAGGCGGCCCTGCGCGAGGCCGTCACCGAACGCTGGCTCGCCCAGGCCCACGACGAGCTGCGCTTCATCGCCATCGAGGCCGGTCCCGCCACGGAGCGCCTGCACCGCTGGCTGACCGTCCTGTTCGCCGCCAAGCGCAAGAAGGCCTTCGACGACCCGCAGCTCTTCGCGACCTACATGACTCTGGTCGGCGAGAACAGCCACACCGTCGACGCCCACATCGGGACGCTGATCGACCAGATCGCCCAGATCGTCCAGGACGGCATGGAGACCAAAGAGTTCCGACTCGCCCACATCAACTCGACCGCCCGCGCGGTGTTCGAGGCGACCGCCCACTTCCACAACCCCGCCCACGCGGCGAGTTGGTCCGACCCGGCGGCGGACGAGCGGTTCGAGGCCCTCTGGAAGCTCATCCTCGGCGGCCTGGCCGCCAAGGCCTGACCGCTCTCCGCGGCGCCCGGCGACCGGGCCTCGGACGCCACCGAGCACAACGGACCGGCCCCGCGATCCCGCGCGGCCGGTCCGTACCGCCGGTTCCGCCCCGCCGTCAGTCGCGGGAGTTCCCGAAGACGATCCGGTAGAGGATCAGCAGCACCAGGGCGCCACCGATCGCGGACGCCCACGTCGCCAGGTCGAAGAACTGGGCCGTCACCGGCCGGTTCAGGAACTTCGCGGAGATCCATCCGCCGACGAAGGAGCCGGCGACGCCGATCAGCGTCGTCACCACCAGGCCGCCCGGGTCCCGCCCCGGCAGCAGCAGCTTGGCCAGGGCCCCGGCCACCAGGCCCAGCACGATCCATGCAACGAAGCTCATGCGTCCTCCCGCCCTTCGCGAGCCGTACGGCGGCCCCGTGCACGCCGTACTACCTGCAGGGACGCCACACCACCACCGGACGGTTCCGCTCGCCGACCCGTCCGCGCCCGACGGCTCCGCGTCCGGCGCATACCCGGCCGGGGCGGGCCGCACCTGGCGTGGCGCCCTTCCCGGGTCCCGACTGCCCCGGAATACTGCGGCCATGCGCATCCTGATCGCCACCGCCGGCTCGCGGGGCGACGTCGCCCCCTTCACCGGGCTCGGCGCCCGCCTCCACGCGGCCGGCCATCAGGTGGCCCTCGCCACCCACACCTCCTTCGCCGACTCCGTCCGCTCCGCCGGACTGGAGTTCCGCCCCCTGCCCGTCGACCCACGGGCCGAACTCGCCTCCGCCCGGGGCCAACAGCTCCTGCGCGCGGGTTCCGGACCACGTGGACTCCTCCACCTGGTACGCCTCGCAAGGTCGTTCATGCCCGCCCTCGGAACGGGCATCGCCAACGCGGCGGAACCCGGCGCCGACCTCCTCCTCACCACCAGCACCACCGCCGACCTCGGCCAGGTCGTCGCCGAGGCCGCCGGCATCCCGAACATCGCCCTGCACCTCCAACCCCTCTCCCCCACCCGCGAGTTCGCCCCGGCCGTCACCGGCACCCGCTCCCTCTCAGGGCCCGGCAACCTGCTCGCCGGCCACGCCGTACAAGCCGCCGTCGACCGCCTCTTCGCTCCCGCCGTCCGCGGGCTGCGCCGCCAACTGGGCCTGCCCCAGAGGTCCGTGGCAGACGGGCGTCGCAACCGGACCGTGCTGCACGGGTTCTCGCCACGCGTCGTCCCGCGCCCCGCCGACTGGCACCCGACCCACGAGGTCACCGGCTACTGGTGGCCACCGGCCGATCCCGCCTGGAAACCCCCGAGCCGCCTCCTCGACTTCCTCGCCGCCGGACCGCCACCCGTCTACATCGGCTTCGGCAGCCTCGTCGTCCCCGACCCCGAACGGCTCACCACCACCGTCCTCGCCGCCGTCCGCGCGGCCCGCGTCCGCGCCGTCGTCCAGTCCGGCTGGAGCGGCCTCACCCCGCCCGACGACCACGACGACGTCCTCACCATCGGCGACACCCCGCACGACTGGCTCTTCCCGCGCATGGCCGCCACCGTCCACCACGCCGGCGCCGGCACCACCGCCGCCACCCTCCGCGCCGGCACCCCCACCATCCCCGTCCCCGCCCAACTCGACGCCCCCTTCTGGTCCGCCCGCCTCACCCACCTCGGCACCTCCCCCGGCCCGATCCCCCTCCCCCACCTCACCGCGGCCCGCCTCGCCACCGCCATCCGCCACACCCTCGACAACCCCCACCACCGCACCCACGCCCGAACCGTCGCCACCACCCTCACCACCGAGGACGGCCCGGCGAACGTCCTCACCGCGATCGACCGCCTGGCCCGATAGCCCCCGCGCACCGGAGGCGCCAACCGTGCCCCCGCCTGAACGGAGTCACCGCACGCACCACGCGGCCGCCCCCGACTCACGTCCCGCTGGACGATGAAGAGCGGGCCCAACCCTTGAAACACGGGCTCACCAACCACCGCGTCGGCGATGGAGTGGCCATGCGGAAGCATGGCTGCCCGTTCCGCCTCGCTGGGCGGCGACCCCTGGCACCCGCACCGCCGGCTTCGCCGCGGGCGTGGCCCGGTGCAAGCGGACACCTCGACGCAGCGGGCGAGTTCTTCCGCACCAACGACACACAGGCGCCATCCCGATCGGCCCGCGGGCAGAACAACCACCGCATACCAATCGCCATCTGGGTCTACCAACAAACTGACCGCATCGCCTGCTCAGCTGGCCACGGCATCCCCCGTCCCACCACGCGCACGGGTACAGGGAACTCATCGACCTGACACCCGGGCCGCCCTGATGTGCGCGGCACTGCCCCTTCCGTGTCCCAACCGCCAAGGACAGGCCCTCTCCTTGGTCCGCCATACCGTGTCCCACGCGGCCCGGTAGCCTGACACCAGCAGACCGATCCGCCAGAATGCGCAATATGCCCGAATCAACAAAGGTTGCATGCACCAGCACAAGCCCGTGACAAACCCGCAGGTCACGAACTCTGCTCCCCGCGCGTGCGGGGCTGATTCCCGTCCCCGCCGCTGTCCCCACCGCTGTCCCCACTGCTCCCCGCGCGTGCGGGGCTGATTCCCAGGGCCGTAGACGGATCATGGCGACCCTGACCTGCTCCCCGCGCGTGCGGGGCTGATTCCGGCACGGCGCCCGACCCCACCCCGGGGCCGGGCTGCTCCCCGCGCGTGCGGGGCTGATTCCCGCTCCCACATCAGCGAACCCATGCTCTATTTCTGCTCCCCGCGCGTGCGGGGCTGATTCCCATGCTCGTGATCCTCCGGAACGAGTGGGCGACTGCTCCCCGCGCGTGCGGGGCTGATTCCGGCACGGCGCCCGACCCCACCCCGGGGCCGGGCTGCTCCCCGCGCGTGCGGGGCTGATTCCCGCTCCCACATCAGCGAACCCATGCTCTATTTCTGCTCCCCGCGCGTGCGGGGCTGATTCCTCGGGGCGGTGCCAGACGATCAGGTCCACCACGCTGCTCCCCGCGCGTGCGGGGCTGATTCCGACCCGCGCGGCCGGGGAGGGGCGCCGGGCCGCTGCTCCCCGCGCGTGCGGGGCTGATCCCGCGGAGGGGTGGACCGATGACACAGCCGACCCCTGCTCCCCGCGCGTGCGGGGCTGATCCCCCCTTCGAGGGAAGTTTGTGGGCGTACAGTGCCTGCTCCCTGCGCGTGCGGGGCTGATCCCATGGCCTCCGCCGTCTGCACGCTGCCGCGGTCCTGCTCCCCGCGCGTGCGGGGCTGATCCCTCCCCGTGGCGGGCTCCCGTGGCGAAACTCCCCTGCTCCCCGCGCGTGCGGGGCTGATCCCATGGGGAAGTTCGCGCTGGGCGGCGGCTCCGTCTGCTCCCCGCGCGTGCGGGGCTGATCCCCAATTCCGCACGCCGCTTCGATTCCGTGCAAACTGCTCCCCGCGCGTGCGGAGCTGATCCCAGGGCACCCATGTAGTTGGGGTGCATCGTGCGCTGCTCCCCGCGCGTGCGGGGCTGATCCCGGCACCCTCGGCAACGTCAACGTCCAGATCTCCTGCTCCCCGCGCGTGCGGGGCTGATCCCCAGGGCGGCCGGCGGTCGGCCGTGCTCCAGAACTGCTCCCCGCGCGTGCGGGGCTGATCCCATCATCGGCCGCGTCAGCGCGTGGGCGATGAGCTGCTCCCCGCGCGTGCAGGGCTGGTCCCGGAACGTCAGCCACCCGGCGAGGGAGCGGGCGCTGCTCCCCGCGCGTGCGGGGCTGATCCCTGCGGCACCTCACCGTCACCGCCGAGGCCATGCTGCTCCCCGCGCGTGCGGGGCTGATCCTCCTCCGACCAGGGTCCAGTTCGGGGTGATGTGCTGCTCCCCGCGCGCGGGGGGCTGATCCCGCCACGCCGTCGCTCACGGCCACGGTCTCGGCCTGCTCCCCGCGCGTGCGGGGCTGATCCAGTTGCCGAGGTCGTTCAGGTCGATGCCGAGCTCTGTTCCCCGCGCGTACGAGGCTGCTCCCGGCCAGGGGAGCTCGTCCGCCTTCATCACGCTGTTCCCCACATGCGGGAATAGCCCCCGGAACACGACGGCCCCAACGTCTGACTATTGCCAGCCAGCGGATCCTCCCTCGCAGTGGGAGTACGTGGACAGCGCCCGAGCACGGCTACGCATTGTCGGGAAGAGGCGTCCATCGGGTGATGTCGACTGCAGCCTGCTCGTTGTCCGTTTGGCACCAGTGTTCACTCGGTAGAGAACGTGGCACGCTCAGGGTCGGCCCGCGGGTGCGGGATTCCTGCCCAACGCAGCATTAGGAGGATGCACCATGGATTTGCGCCCCGGTCGCCGTCAGGTTCTTGGCGGAGTTGCGGCGACTGCTATGGCCACAATTCTTCCTGGTGGAGGGCGGGCCTTCGCGCAGGAACCTCGCGAAGGCGAACTCGCCAGTCAGCTTCGCGCGCTTGAACGGGCGCACGGGGCACGGTTGGGGGTCTTCGCGCGTGACACGGCCACCGGACGGACGGTGACGTACCGCGCGGACGAACTGTTCCCCATGTGCTCGACGTTCAAGACGATCGCCGTCGCCGCGGTGTTGCGGGACCTTGACCGGGACGGCACGTTCCTCGCCAAGCGCCTGCACTACACGGCAACGGACGTCACGGAATCGGGCCACGCACCGATCACGGGCCTGCCCGCCAACCTCGAAGCCGGCATGGCCGTCGAGGAGTTGTGCACGGCAGCCATCCGGTACAGCGACAACGCCGCCGCCAACCTCCTCCTTCGCGAACTGGGAGGCCCCGAAGCAGTCACCCGCTTCTGCCGATCCATCGGAGACCGGGTAACCCAGCTCGACCGCTGGGAGCCCGCCCTGAACTCCGCAGAACCGGGCCGGACCACCGACACCTCGAGTCCGCGCGCTATCGGCCATGCCTACGCCCGGCTCACCATCGGGAACGCCCTCGACGCACCTGACAGGCAGCGGCTGACCCGATGGCTGCTGAGCAACACCACCGGCGCCAACCGCTTGCGGGCCGGACTCCCGACGGACTGGACCACCGCAGAGAAGACCGGCACCGGCGGTTACGGCACCACCAACGACGTCGGCATCACCTGGCCTGTCGACGGAGGCCCCATCGCCGTTGCGGTGCTCTCCACCAAAAACGATCCCGCCGCGCCGGCCGACGAACCACTGATCACCGAGGCTGCGAGGCTGATCGCCGACGCGGTGACCTAATGTCAACCTCTCGCAAAATAAGGCTTGGTGAGACCGCCTACACCACTCGGCATGTTGGGTCACCCGGGCGCCACACAAGCAGTGCAACGACTCGGGGAAGGATGAGCCGCTCATGGGCCACCGCATACCTACGGCATGCACAACCGGCTCCGGCCAGAAGAAGCACAGCCAGGCACCACCGGCACTGGCCGAGTGCTCGCCTCCAACCTCGCATTCACTACCTGCAACGACCAACAGAGATGCCCTCGCCAGCATGACCCTTGTCACCCCAGTAGCCTGACCTTAGCCCGCAGCATCGCCAGAATGTGGAAAATGCCCGATTCGAAGGAAGTTGCAAACGCCGCCTGACACTCGCGGCAGAGTCCCAGCTCACGAAGTCTGCTCCCCGCGCGTGCGGGGTTGGTCCCAAGCGCGGCCCGAAGCCGAAGTACTGCAAGGACTGCTCCCCGCGCGTGCGGGGTTGGTCCTCCGAACCAATCGGTTCCGGGGCCGGCCTCGTGCTGCTCCCCGCGCGTGCGGGGTTGGTCCAACCCCGCCGAAATGATCAGCGCCGCACACGGCTCTGCTCCCCGCGCGTGCGGGGTTGGTCCCGGCGCGTGCTTCGCCGCGAGCCACGAGGGCTTCTGCTCCCCGCGCGTGCGGGGTTGGTCCCGAACGCCGATGCCCCAGCAGGGTGCCGCTGGGCTGCTCCCCGCGCGTGCGGGGTTGGTCCCTTCTGATCCATCATCCCGAGGGCCCGCGCCGACTGCTCCCCGCGCGTGCGGGGTTGGTCCCGCCCAAGTGCTCGCGCGGAGCCTGCCGGCGTGGCTGCTCCCCGCGCGTGCGGGGTTGGTCCCAGGCCGGACCAGGCGCTCGTGCGCGACGGTGCCTGCTCCCCGCGCGTGCGGGGTTGGTCCCTGTGGGTCCACCAGCGGCACGGGATCCCGATCCTGCTCCCCGCGCGTGCGGGGTTGGTCCCCCGCGTCTGCCCACCAGGCGGTAGGACGCCGCCTGCTCCCCGCGCGTGCGGGGTTGGTCCCCGGTCCACCCCCCAAGGGTGGCGCTGTCCCCTCTGCTCCCCGCGCGTGCGGGGTTGGTCCCGAGATCTACTCCCAGGCACGGCGGAACGACGTCTGCTCCCCGCGCGTGCGGGGTTGGTCCAGTGCAGCGGCGGCACACCGGCCTCGATGGAGCTGCTCCCCGCGCGTGCGGGGTTGATCCCTGCGGACGGGAGTGGTCGCTGGACCCCGGAGCCTGCTCCCCGCGCGTGCGGGGTTGGTCCCGCGGCGACGAGGTCGGTGAGGTCCTGCCAGTACTGCTCCCCGCGCGTGCGGGGTTGGTCCTGATCTGCGCGATGGGCCGCTGCTTGCGCTCCACTGCTCCCCGCGCGTGCGGGGTTGGTCCCGGAGCGGGCACCCGGACGGGCGGGATCGCCACCTGCTCCCCGCGCGTGCGGGGTTGGTCCCTCGGCGTTGCTGGCGAACCCGATGACGTGGATCTGCTCCCCGCGTGTGCGGGGTTGGTCCCCAGGTCGTTCGGCTCACCTGTCGGGCCGGCTGCTGCTCCCCGCGTCTGCGGGGTTGGTCCCGGCGAGCGCGTCCTGGACGCGGAGACCGGGTGCTGCTCCCCACGCGTGCGGGGTTGGTCCCTGGTGGGTGACGGTGGTGGCGTAAGCCTGGAACTGCTCCCCCCGCATGCGGGGTTAATCCCAGCAACTTATGGTCCCGCTCGGCGAGTGGGCGCTGCTCCCCGCGTGTGCGGGGTTGCTCCTGGAAGACGGTGCCGTAACCGGGGGCCGGGGGCGACTCTGCCTGCCTCGAAGCGGATCCGTATCCGGCCGCCGGCATCCACAGTGCCCGCGCCGCGCCCGGCGGGATGGCGCTCCACAACTGGCCCGCCGCCTGAGCACGCCCAGGCTGCCGGGAACGGGTGCCCCCAGCCCAGGAACCGAGCCACGAACGCAGATGCCAGACCTGCCACAAGGGCCCCACGGCTCTTGAAGAACCCTCGAACGAGTACCTCGTTAAGCCAGCAGCAATGCCCTCCCCCAGATGTGGGGGTGGTCCCTGTGTGGCGCACGCTTCGGCACCGCCCTGCTCCCCGCGCCTGCGGGGCTCTCAACTGAAGGCGGATCCTTAGCGGCCTGCACCCACACTCGCATGAGGCAACTGTGTGGCGAAGCTTCTGCACCTCAAGGCGACGACACTCCCGAGAGCTCAATCTCGAGCCTCGAAGCCTCAGCCGCCTACGCTGAGCAACCAAGCGGGTACTCCTTGACGTGCGTCTGGCTCGCACAGTGCGCCACCACCAAGGCCGCGACGTGATTCCCAACTCCCCAGATGGAGCACTTCCATGACAATCAGAACCGCGTCGTTCACGCTCAGCAGGCAAGGCACGGCAAGCCTCCTCGGGCTGCTCGCGGCTTGCGTGGCGGCGGGTGCGGGGTCGACTGCCCGGGTAGACATCGGCGTGCGCCTCCTTGCCGTCACCCTTGTTGCCGCAATGGTCACCGCTGCCGCAGGACAGCCGACGCGTGGTGGCAAGGCAGCCCCGGCCGCTTAGGGATACTGCCCGTAGGAGGGCCGCGAATGGGGTCTGTGCGACTTCTGCACAGGCCCCATTCGCGCGATCATCGATCATCACCGGACCGCGCCTCGCAGCGACCTTGCAGTTGAGGCAAAGGGTGCCGGGGGTCACCAGCCCGGGCGGACCCGCCAGAGCACAGGGAATCCGATGCCCTACCGGCTCGACGCTGGGACGCAGGGCGCCACCACAGGCTGGCGCGTCAGTTTCCGGACCCTGGACGATCATTCGGCCATCGGGCCCGGCCCGGTTGCGAGCCCCATGCCTTCCGGGATGCCCTCCGTGCCGGACCCTCTGGGGGCCTGGATCCTGGAGTGTGGAATACAGAGGCACGGGCCAATAGTGCTGCGCCCGAGGACACCTAAGGTTGGCCAAATATTGGCACAATAATTCACTTTCAATCAAATTTGATCATTCCAAGCCTTCCGATCGCTACGCGCAGACGGCCCATGTTGAATGACGGCGTGACTGAAACGCCTACTGATCCGGGGCCATTCGCTCGACTTTCGGGCGCCGCTCGTTCCGTGTGGGCCAAGTCCGACCAGCTCACCAACGGGTGGCTGCCGCTCTGGCGGCATATGGCTGACAGCGCCGCCGTTGCGGGACGACTGTGGGAGAAATGGCTTCCGGAGAACGTGAGGAAGCTGATCACCGAAGCGGTGGGCGGGGACGGCGGACGTGCCCAGATCCTTGTCATGTGGCTGGCAGCCACGCACGACATCGGAAAGGCCACACCGGCATTTTCATGCCAATCCGATTGTATGTCAGTCATGCGCGAGAACGGGCTGGCGATGCGCGACAAGCGACAATACGGCGACGACCGGAAGCTGGCGCCGCATGGACTCGCCGGGCAGTTGCTCCTCCAGGAATGGCTTGTTGAAGAGCAGAACTGGACGCACCGGGCCGCGGGTCAGTGGGCCGTGGTGGCCGGTGGACACCACGGGGTACCGCCAGGGCACGGACAACTGCACGCCCTCGGACTTCGCGGGGATCTGCTCCGCACTCCCGGAGCCAGCGAAAAGCTCTGGCGTGATGTGCAGTTCGAACTCCTCGACGCGTGCACAGCAGCACTCGGTGCCGACTGTCTGATTGCTGCCATCAAGGACGTCAAGCTGCCCCAACCGGTGCAGGTACTCCTGACCGGAATCACCATCATGGCCGACTGGATCGCCAGCAACCCGGAGCTCTTCCCGTACTTCCCGGAGGATCGCCCGCGCTCCGAGGAGGAACGTATCGACTCAGCGTGGGCCGGGTTGCAGTTGCCGCCTGCTTGGGCGGCGGGAGAGTCCCACCTTGACGCGCCGGAGTTGCTGCGGGCGCGGTTCGACCTACCCCCCGGAGCCGCGCCTCGGCCCGTCCAGGAGGAGGCCATTCGGTTGGCTCGCGAGTTGCCCGCGCCGGGACTGCTGGTGATCGAGGCGCCGATGGGCGAGGGGAAGACGGAGGCCGCGCTCGCCGTCGCCGAGATCTTCGCCGCCCGAACCGGCGCCGGGGGATGCTATGTCGCGCTGCCGACACGCGCGACCGCCAACGCCATGTTCCCCCGCCTCACCGCGTGGCTGAACAACTTGCCCGCCGACGATGACCGGTCGGTGTACCTCGCACACGCCAAGGCAGCACTGAACGACGAGTACGCAGGCATGATGTCCGCCGACCGGCGCCGGATCGAAGCAGTGGACCCGGACGGGCCGCAGGGATCGGGGCATCGGGCACGGCGGAAGGACTCCGGTCTGATCGCCCATCAGTGGTTGCGCGGACGCAAGAAGGGCATGCTCGCCTCCTTCGCGGTAGGAACGATCGACCAGGTACTGTTCGCCGGCCTCAAGAACCGGCACCTCGCCCTGCGCCACCTCGCCCTCGCCGGCAAGGTCGTCATCATCGACGAGGTGCACGCCAACGACGCCTATATGAATACGTACCTGGAACGCGTGCTCTCCTGGCTCGGCGCGTACCGGGTGCCGGTGGTGATGCTGTCAGCCACCCTGCCCGCCGCCACCCGGAGCGCTCTGGTACGGGCGTACTGCGGGACTGGGGATGAAGGACGTGGGGAACCCAGCGGGACTGGCTATCCCCTTTTGACCGCCGTCGCCCCGGGACACCTGCCATTGACGCGCCAACCCGACGCCGACGCCACCCGCCGTACAACCGTCCTCTTGGAGCAGCTCGACGACGACCTCGCAGCACTCACCCAACGACTGGCGGCAGAACTCATCGACGGCGGCTGTGTGCTGGTCATTCGCAATACTGTCGACCGTGTCGTGGGGGCCGCCGAGCACCTGCGGGAGCATTTCGGGGACGAGGCGGTCACGGTCGCCCACTCCCGATTCGTCGACCTTGACCGGGCCCGGAAGGACGCCGACCTGCTGGCCCGCTTCGGCCCCGACGGGGACCGGCCACGCGGGCCGCACATCGTCGTCGCCAGCCAGGTGGCCGAGCAGTCGCTCGACGTCGACTTCGATCTCCTGGTCACCGATCTCTGCCCGGTCGACCTCATGTTCCAGCGTATGGGCCGCCTGCACCGCCACCGGCGCGGCGAAGGGCAGAGCGCCCGGCCGGTGAGGCTGCGGACGGCGCGCTGCCTGATCACCGGCGTCCACTGGGCCGGACAGTCACAGCCCTCCCCAGTAGAGGGCTCGGTGTCGGTCTACGGCAGGCATCATCTCCTGCGGTCGGCAGCCGTGCTGTGGCCACATCTCACGGAAAGGGCCCCGCTGACACTTCCGGACGACATCAACCCACTCGTCCAGCACGCCTACAGCGACAAGCCTCTGGACCTGGCCGGCTGGGACGACGCGATGGCCGAAGCGGCGGAGGAACAACGGCTCGCGGACAGCGCACAGATCGCCCGTGCCGAGGTGTACCGACTGGACGAGGTCCGGAAACCAGGACGGTCATTGGTGGGCTGGCTGGACGCCGGGGTCGGGGACGTGGACGACCAACGGCCCGGTCAGGCACAGGTGCGGGACAGCGAGGAGAGCCTGGAGGTGATGGTGGCGATGCGCCGCGCGGACGGCAGCATCACCACGCTCCCCTGGCTCGACCGGGGTCGGGGCGGGCTGCCGCTGCCGACCGAGACCGTGCCCACCTGGAACGCCGCCCAGGCCCTGGCGGCCAGCAGCCTGCGGCTGCCCTACCACTTCTCCAAGCCCTGGGTGATCGACCGGGTGATCGGGGAGCTGGAGCAGCTGTTCATCCCCGCCTGGCAAGTCAAGGAGTGTCCGCAGCTCGACGGCGAGCTGGTGCTGCTGCTCGACGAGCAGGGCCGGGCCGAACTGGCGGGATTCGAAATGGAATACCGCACGGACGATGGACTGGCGGTGTACCCGGCCGGAACCCGTGACGTGAAATCCGTGAAGAGCGCTCCCTCGTTCGACCTGGTGTCTCGACCTTGGCTGCCGGTGCAGCGATTGGACGGAACGACCGCCGAACTGTCGCTGCACCAGGTGTTCGCCGAAGCGGCGACGCTCCGCCGGCTGGTCGGGGACTTGCCGACACAGGAGTTCGCGCTGATGCGGCTGTTGCTGGCGATCCTGCACGACGCGGTGGACGGGCCCGCCGGGCTGGAGGACTGGGAGGAACTGCGGGAGGACCCCGACGCCTTCGCCGCCGTCGGCCGCTACCTCGACCGGCACCGTGAGCACTTCGACCTGCTGCACCCGGGGACCCCGTTCTTCCAGGCCCCGGAGCTACGCACCGAGAAGGACGAAGTCGCCTCGCTGAACCGGCTGGTCGCCGACGTACCGAACGGCGACCCGTTCTTCTCCATGCGGATGCCGTCCGTCGACCGGCTCACCTTCGCCGAGGCGGCGCGCTGGCTGGTGCACGCGCACGCCTTCGACACCTCGGGAATCAAGTCGGCTGCGGCGGGCGACAGTCGGGCGAAGGGCGGGAAAGTGTACCCGCTGGGCACGGGGTGGGCGGGCGGTCTCGGTGGCGTCCTCGCCGAAGGGGACGACCTGCGGGAGACGCTCCTCCTCAACCTGGTGGCCGCGGACACCGCCGGAGCCCGTTTCCGCCCCGGCGACCGACCGGCCTGGCGGCGCGGCCCGTACGGCCCGGAGCCTGACCGGGAGGCGGCGGACCCCTCACAGCGCCCGTCCGGGCCACGCGACCTGTACACCTGGCAGTCCCGACGGATCCGGCTGCACCACGACGGGCGCGCGGTGACCGGGGCGGTGCTCTCTTACGGGGATCCGCTCGCGGCCCACGATCTCCGGTTCACCGAGCCGCTCACCGGCTGGCGGCGCAGCCGGCCCCAGGAGAAGAAGCTCGGCCGAGTGCCGGTGTACCTGCCCCTACAGCATGATCCGGCGCGTTCGGCGTGGCGCGGTCTGCCCGCGCTGCTGCAGTCACAGCCCGGCAGGAAGGCTGGGAACTCCGATGGACTGGACGAGACTCAGAGCCCGTTGGTACTGGAGTGGGTGGCCCGGCTGGCCAACGAGGGGATGCTGGAGGCCGCGCAGCTGATCCGCGCGCGGACGATCAGCGCTGCCTACGGGACTCAGCAGTCAGTGATCGACGAAGTGGTGGACGACGGAGTCACGCTCGCGGTCGTCCTGCTGCACGAGAACGACACGCGCTACGGAGAGGCGGCCGTGACCGCGGTGGCGGTCTCGGACGAGGGAGTTCAGGCGCTCGTCCACCTGGCTGCCGACCTCGCCGATGCCGCCGGTGCGGCGGCCGACGGCCCCAAAGCGGAGGCCGCCGAACGCGGATACGCCAACCTCGATGGTGCCTTCCGCATCTGGCTGCAGGAATTGGGCCCGCAAATCGACCCTGATCAGGCCTTGGCGGACTGGCAGCGACGGGCCCGCCGGATCCTCCTCACGCTGGGCGCCGAACTCATGGACGCCGCCCCGCAGGCGGCCCGGGAAGGGCGAGTAGTAGCCAAGCGGACCGGGGGACGGATTTGGCTCAATGACGCTCTGGCACACAGACGGTTCGTCTTCGCGCTGGCCGATGCCCTCCCTGTCCCGGATCCGCCGAAGGCGCCCGGCGTGGACCATGACTACCCGGAGAATGACGACCGATGACCACCAATCCCGTCGCTCCACCCCGTCGTACCGACCTCGGCCGGGTCGGTACGGCAACGCACAACTACCTGGCACCGTTGCAGCGCGGCTACCGCGCCGACGAGGCTGCCGCCGTCGCCCGGGTCGCGCAGATCCGGCGTGGCGCGGGCCGGCCGATCGACGCGCTGCCCGAGCTGTGGGGCCTGACCGGCCTGGAGCGGCTGTATCCGCAGGGTCGGACTGGGCCCTCGGACTCCCTGGCCGAGAATGCGATGCACACGGCGGTCACCCTCTGGTCGCTGCACCAGCAGTCGCACCGCGACGCCGGGATGCACCGCACCAGCGGTCCCCAATTAGGTGGTGCAGTCAGGCAGTTGATGCCTTCGGACGACATCGACGAGCCCCTGCGGAAGCGGTTCGTCCGGGCCGGCGCCGCGCCCACCTTCGACATCCTCGCGCAGCGCCTGCGGGAGATCGTCGTGCTGCTGCGCCGGGAGGCCGTCCCACTGGATTACGGACTGCTCGCCGACCAGCTGTACCGGTGGCAACTGCCCGACGGCCGGGGCGAGGTGAACAGGTCCTGGGGGCGCAGCTTCCACGCGTACCGGCGTCCGAAGAGCACGGCGGACGGGGCCGCCGCCGATCAGACCGACAGCGACCTTCCGGGCACCGACACCGACACCGACAAGGACCAATCGTGAGCAGCCGTACCATCCTGGACGTCCACATCCTGCAGACCGTGCCGCCGAGCAACCTCAACCGGGACGACACGGGCTCGCCCAAGTCGGCGGTGTACGGCGGGGTTCGGCGGGCGCGGGTGTCCAGTCAGGCCTGGAAGCGGGCGACCCGCAAGGCCTTCGACGGGCTGCTGGATCCGGCGGAGCTGGGGGTGCGCACCAAGAAGGTGGCGGAGCTGCTCGCGGCGCGGATCACCGCCCTGGGTGTGGAGCTCAAGGAGCCGGAGGCCTGGCAGGCGGCGGCCGACACGATCACCGCGGCGACCGGGGCGAAGGTGGAGCCGCCGAAGCGGAAGGCGAAGACCGAGGCCGCCGACGACCCCGCGCCCGAGTCGCCGTACCTGATGTTCCTCAGCAGTCGGCAGCTGGACGCCCTGGCCGCGCTGGCCGCCGAGGGGCTGAAGGACGCCGGCGGGTTGAAGGAGTTCTTCAAGGGCAAGGAGAACCGGGCGCGGGCTCGCGAGGCGGCGAACACCCGCCATTCGGTGGACATCGCGCTGTTCGGCCGGATGGTCGCGGACGCCTCGGACATCAATGTGGACGCCGCCGCGCAGGTGGCCCACGCGATCAGTGTGCACGCGGTGGAGATCGAGTCGGACTACTACACGGCCGTGGATGATCAGCGGAACGAGGACCAGCCCGGCGCCGGCATGATCGGCACGGTCGACTTCAACTCCGCGACGCTGTACCGCTACGCGGCGGTGGACGTGGACCGGCTGCGGGAGAACCTCGGGGACGGGCTGCGCGCGGAGGAGTCGGCGGCGGAGCCGGTCCGGCGGGCGGTGGAGGCGTTCGTCGAGGCGTTCGTGCTGTCGATCCCGACCGGGAAGATGAACACCTTCGCCAACCAGACGCTCCCGGACGCGGTGATCGTCAAGCTCCGTTCGGCCCGGCCGATCAGCTTCGCCGGGGCGTTCGAGGAGGCGGTGCAGGCGGGCGGCGACGGTCTCACCGGAGGCCATGTGGCGGGCGCCTGCGCGCAGTTGGCCGCCTATGTGCCGCAGGTGGAGAAGGCCTTCGACGCCGTGACCGGGGACAGCTGGGTGCTCCGGGTCGGCGAGCGGACCTCCGCGCTCTCCGGGCTCGGCACCGAGGTCGGGATCGGCGAGCTGGTCACGGCGGTCGGCGAGGCCGTGGCGAAGCGGCTGACGGGGTCGGCCGGGTGAGCGTGCTGCTGCTGCGGCTGGCCGGGCCGCTCCAGTCCTGGGGGGCCTCCGCGCGGTTCGCCCGGCGCACCACCGAGCCGGCGCCGACCAAGAGCGGGGTGCTGGGGATGCTCGCCGGCGCGCTGGGGCGGGACCGGGGTGACGACCTGGCGGACCTGGCCGCGCTGCGGTTCGCCGTCCGGACCGACCAGCCCGGCACCCGGATCCGCGACCTCCAGACGGCCCACCACGGCGACACGGACAAGGCGATGCCGCTGTCCGAGCGCTTCTACCTCGCGGACGCGGTGTTCGTGGCGGCGGTGGAGGGGCCGGACGGGACGGTCGACGAGCTGGCGGCGGCGTTGCGCGCGCCGGTCCACCTGCCGTACCTGGGCCGTCGCTCGTGCCCGCCGAGCGGGCCGGTCGACCTGGGTGTCCGGTCGGAGGCGGGGCTGCGGGCGGCGCTGGAGCGGGAGCCGTGGCAGGCGGCGCCCTGGTACCGGAGGCGCCACCACGCGGCGTCCGTGGCGCTGCCCGTCCAGGCCGACGCCGAACCGGCGGAGCAGCCGCGGGCGGACCTGCTGCGCGACCTGCCGCTGAGCTTCGACCCCCGGCACCGCCGGTACGCGCTGCGCGGGGTGGTCTCCTTCGTGGTCAACGCGCCGACGCTCGCCTCCGATCACGATCCGACGGCCCACCTGAACCTCCTGGAACCGGAATCGGACTGACATGTTCCTCACCCGCTTTCGCGTCAACACCGCCCGCGCCGGGGCCCGGCGGCTGCTCTCCTCGCCGCAGCTGCTGCACGGCGCCGTGATGGCGTCGTTCGCCGAACCACTCCCGCCCGGCGCTCCGACGGCGGGCGACGCGGCGGCCCGCGTGCTCTGGCGGATCGACCACAACTCCCGCTCCGAGGTGCTCCTCTACCTGGTGAGCCCGCAGCGCCCGGACCTCACCCATCTGGTCGAGGAGGCCGGCTGGCCGACCACCGGAGGCTGGCAGACCTTCGACTACGGCGCCTTCCTGGACGGCCTGGCCGCCGGTTCGACGTGGACGTTCCGGCTGACCGCCAATCCGGTCCACAGCATCCGCCGCACCCCGGACGAGCCGACCAAGCGGACCGCGCACCTCACCCAACGGCACCAGGCGGCCTGGCTGTTGAAGCAGCAGGAGCGGTCCGGCTTCACCGTCGTGGAGAAGGCGCCGGAGCGCCGACTGCTGTCGGAGGGGGACGAGCACGAGCTGGTGGTCCACCGGCAGCGATCGGTGTCGTTCGGCAAGAACGACCGGGTGCGGGCCGGCCGCCACAAGGTCACCCTGGTGACCGCGACCTACGACGGCCGACTGCGGGTGACCGACCCGGACGCGCTGCGCCGCACCCTCACCGCCGGGCTGGGCAAGGCGAAGGCGTACGGGTGCGGGCTGATGACGCTCTCGCCGGCGCGGGGGTGAGGGGAATGACGGGGACGTCCGCGACGCCGGCGCGCCGGCCGGTCTCCTCTCCCCGCGAGCTGACCCGGGTCGGCGACCGGGTCTCGTTCCTGTACCTGGAGCGCTGCGCGATCCACCGCGAGGAGAACGCGATCACCGCCACGGACGATTCCGGCGTCCGGTACATCCCCTCCGCGACGATCGGGGTGCTGCTGCTCGGCCCGGGCACCCGGGTGACCCACCAGGCGATGAGCGTGCTCGGCGAGTCCGGCGCGGGCGTGGCCTGGGTGGGCGAGCACGGCGTGCGGTACTACGCGGGCGGGCGCGCGCTGACCCGTTCGGCCGGGCTGGTGGAGGCGCAGGCCACCGCGTGGGCGAACCGGCGCCACCGGCTGGACGTGGCGCGGGAGATGTACCGGCTGCGGTTCCCGGACGCGGATCCGGCGGGGATGACCAGGCGGGAGCTGCTCGGCGGCGAGGGCCGACGGGTCAAGGACGTGTACCGCGCGGAAGCCGCCCGGACGGGGGTGCGCTGGGTGCGGCGCACGTACGACCAGGGCGACTTCGCGGCGGGCGACGCGCCGAACCAGGCGGTGACGGCGGCCGCGCAGTGCCTGTACGGGGTCGCGCACTCGGTGGTGGTCGCGCTGGGGTGCTCGCCCTCGCTCGGGTTCGTGCACTCGGGCCACGAGCGGTCGTTCGTGCTGGACGTGGCGGACCTCTACAAGGTTGAGTTCGGGATCCCGGCGGCGTTCGACGCGGCCGCGGAGGGACCGGAGGACGTGGCCGGGCGGACCAGGCGGGCGCTGCGCGAGCGGATCCGCGCGGGCGGGCTGCTGGAGCGGGCGGTCGCGGACATCCAGCGCCTGCTGGCGCCGTACCGGCAGTCGGACGCGGCCGAGCACGCCGGCGACACCGATGACGCCGATGACGCCGATGACTCCGACGTCGTCCGGTTGCAGACCGACGGGGGCGGCACGGTGGCGGGCGGGCGCAACTACGCCGGCGAGGTGGATTGGTGATCACGCTGGTGCTCGCGGACTGCCCGGCCGGGTTGCGGGGGCTGCTGACCAGGTGGCTCACCGAGATCTCGCCGGGGGTCTTCGTCGGCGACCCCTCGGCACGGATCCGGGAGGTGCTGTGGGAGGAGGTGCGGACGTACCGGGGCCGGGGGCGGGCCGTCCTCACGTACAGCGCGGACACCGAGCAGGGGTTCGCGTTCGCGACGCACGAGCACCGGTGGCATCCGGTGGACCACGAGGGGCTCACGTTGATCCACCGGCCGTCGGACCGCCCGGTGCCGGCGCCCCGAGGCGGGCCGCCGACGGCGGACGGGGCCGCGAGCGGGTGGAGCAAGGCTTCCAAACGCCGTCGGTTCGGCGGGCGCTGAGCCGTCGAAGGGCTGTCGGCCCTGCCTCGGGGGCACTCCAAGGGGTCAGGCCAGTACGGGGACGATGTCGGTGCCGTAGGCGTCGATGGTGCTCTCGACGGCGTCGTGCATGGCGTAGATCGCGAACTGGTCGACACCGAGGCCGCGGAGCTGTTCGAGACGGGCGAGGTGGGTCTCGACCGGGCCGATGACGCAGAAGCGGTCGACGATCTCGTCGGGGACGAAGGCGGTGTCGGGGTTCCCGGCGCGGCCGTGGTGGCTGTAGTCGTAGCCCTGGCGGTCCTTGATGTAGGTGGTGAGGGCCTCGGGGACGAGGTCGGAGTGCTCGCCGTAGTGCCGGACCAGCTCGGCGACGTGGTTGCCGACCATGCCGCCGAACCAGCGGCACTGTTCGCGGGCGTGGGCGAGGGCGGCCGGGGAGTCGTCGGCGGTCACGTAGGCGGGGGCGGCGACGCAGACGGTGAGCGCGTCGGGGTCGCGTCCGGCCTCGGCGGCGGCCCGGCGGACGGCCTTGACCATGTACTCGGTGAGGAAGGGGTCGGCGAGTTGGAGGATGAAGCCGTCGGCCTGACGCCCAGTCAGAGCGAGGGCCTTGGGCCCGTACGCGCCCATCCAGATCGGCAGGCTCGCGCCCTCGCCGACCCAGGGCAGGTGCATCTCGGTGCCGTCGACCTCGACGGACCGCCCCTCGGCCAACTCCTTGACGGCGTGGATGGCGTGGGAGAGCCGTTCGAGGGTGGCGGGCGGGCGTCCGGCGACCCGCATGGCGGAGTCGCCCCGGCCGATGCCACAGACGGTGCGGTTGCCGTACATGTCGTTGAGCGTGGCGAAGAGGGAGGCGGTGACCTCCCAGGTGCGGGTGGAGGGGTTGGTGACCATCGGGCCGACGGTGAGCGTGCTGGTCTCGGCGAGGATCCGGCTGTAGATGACGAAGGGCTCCTGCCACAGGACACAGGAGTCGAAGGTCCAGCCGTGGCTGAAGCCGGCCCGCTCGGCGCGGATCATGCGGTCGATGAGCAGGCGGGCGGGCGGGTCGGTCTGCAGGACGAGGCCGATGTCCAAGGCGGGCTCCGGGAGTTGGGCGGATGCGCGGGAGGGAAGGGGAGGTACCGCCCGGGGACGTCGGCCCCCGGGCGGGGCGGCGGTAGCGGGGAGGACGGCGGTAGCGGGAAAGGCGGCCGCCTCAGCCGAGGTACTGGCAGGTGTCCCGGCGCAGGAAGGCGCCGTGGCCGGCCCGGCCGAGCCAGGTGCCGCGGTCGAGCACGACGGTGCCCCGCGAGAGCACGGTGCGGGCGCGGCCGGTGAGCGTGCGGCCCTCGTACGCCGAGTAGTCGACGTTCATGTGGTGGGTGGCGGCGGAGACGGTCTGGACGGCGTCGGGGTCGTAGACGACCACGTCGGCGTCGGTGCCGGGGGCGAGGGTGCCCTTGCGCGGGTGCAGGCCGAACATCCGGGCCGGGGTGGTGCAGGCGATCTCGATCCAGCGGCGGCGGCTGATCCGCCCGTCGACCACGGCCTGGTGGAGGAGGTCCATCCGGTTCTCCACGCCCGGCAGGCCGTTGGGGATCTTCGAGAAGTCGCCGCGGCCGAGCTCCTTCTGCCCGGTGTAGCAGAACGGGCAGTGGTCGGTGGAGACCACCTGGAGGTCGTTGGTGCGCAGCCCCCGCCAGAGCGCCTCCTGGTGCTCGCGGGGCCGCAACGGCGTGCTGCACACGTACTTGGCGCCCTCGAAGCCGTCCGCGCCCTCCTCGGCGAGGTTGTCGGTGGAGAGGAAGAGGTACTGCGGACAGGTCTCGCCGAACACGGGGTGGCCGTCGTCGCGGGCCCGGGCGAGTTCGGCGAGCGCGGACGCGGCGGAGACGTGCACCACGTACAGGGGGCTGCCGGCGACCTGGGCGAGCTTGATGGCGCGGTGGGTCGCCTCCGCCTCCAGCAGCTCGCGGCGGACCTCGCCGTGGTGGCGGGGCGCGGTGCGCCCGGCCGCGAGGGCCTGTTCGACGAGGACGTCGATGGCGATGCCGTTCTCGGCGTGCATCATGATCAGCCCGCCGTTGGCGGCGCCGCGCTGCATGGCGCGCAGGATGCGGCCGTCGTCGCTGTAGAAGACGCCGGGGTAGGCCATGAACAGCTTGAACGAGGTGGACTCGCCGGAGTCGACGAGGGCGTCCATCTCCTTGAGGACGGCGTCGGTGACGTCGGAGACGATGGTGTGGAAGGCGTAGTCGATCGCGCAGTTGCCCTCGGCCTTGGCGTGCCACGCGTCCAGACCCTGGCGCAGGCTGCCGCCGACCGGCTGGACGGCGAAGTCGACGATGGTGGTGGTGCCGCCCCAGGCGGCGGCGCGGGTACCGGTCTCGAAGGTGTCGGAGGCGTGGGTGCCGCCGAACGGCAGTTCCATGTGGGTGTGGGCGTCGACACCGCCCGGGATCACGTAGTGGCCGGTGGCGTCGATGACGGTGTCGGCGGTCCAGGAGAGGGCGGCCTCGCTGCCGGTGGCGGCGAGGGCGGCGATCCGTTCGCCCTCGATGAGGACGTCGGCGCGCAACTCCTCGGTGGCGGTGACGACGAGACCGCCGCGGATCGCGGTGCGACCGGTCCGGGCGGTGGCCGGGGTGGTGGGGGTAGGGGTGTTGCTCGGGGTGGTGGTCATGGTGTCCTCGCGTCCCTCTCCGTCACGCCTCGGTCAGCGGTCCGTACGCCTCCGGACGGCGGTCGCGGTAGAACGCCCACTGCTGGCGGACCTGTTCGATGAGGTCGAGGTCGAGGTCACGGACGATCAGCTCCTCCTCCTTGTCCGACGCCACGTCACCGACGAACTGGCCGCGCGGGTCGACGAAGTACGAGGTGCCGTAGAAGTCGTTGTCGCCGTACTCCTCGATGCCGACGCGGTTGATCGCGGCCACGTAGTAGGCGTTGGCGACGGCGGCGGCCGGCTGTTCGAGCTGCCAGAGGTAGGAGGAGAGGCTGCGGCTGGTGGCGGAGGGGTTGTAGACGATCTGCGCCCCGCCCAGGCCCAGGGCGCGCCAGCCCTCGGGGAAGTGCCGGTCGTAGCAGATGTAGACGCCGACCTTGCCGACCGCGGTGTCGAAGACCGGCCAGCCGAGGTTGCCGGGCTTGAAGTAGTACTTCTCCCAGAAGCCCTTGACCTGCGGGATGTGGTGCTTGCGGTACTTGCCGAGGTAGCTGCCGTCGGCGTCGATCACGGCGGCGGTGTTGTAGTACACGCCGGGCTGCTCCTCCTCGTAGACCGGGACGACCAGGACGAGGCCGAGCTCGCGGGCGAGGTCCTGCATCCGGCGCACGGTGGGCCCGTCGGGGACGGGCTCGGCCCAGCGGTAGTGCTCGGGATCCTGCACCTGGCAGAAGTACGGGGAGTTGAAGACCTCCTGGAAGCCGAGGATCTTCGCACCCCCGGCGGCCGCCTCGCGGGCGTACCGCTCGTGGAGGGCGAGCATGCTCTCCTGGTCGCCGGTCCAGCGGGTCTGGACGAGGGCGGCACGGACGATCTGCGACATGGGTACCTCCGCAACTCCGCGGCCCGTCCGGGGGCGGGCCCGCGGTCCGAGGGTTGGCGGGCGGTGTTGCCTGCGGTGGATGTCTACGGTGGATGTCTACGTGCGTAGAAAGGGGGTGCGTCGACCGTAGGCCCGGCCTGGGTCGCCTGACAATACGTCGGACGCGGCGCGGCCGGGGCGACCTTGGTGGACGGACACGCGGGGTCTCGTAGGTGGGATGAAACGGTCATCTGCCCCGGAAGCGTTCTCCTTCCTCGTTCGGGTGAATCCATGTGCGGGACGGCGTGCGGCGGGGCAGGAAGCCCGGTGACGCTCCTCCGGTTCCGCCGCCGGAGGAGCCCGTCGACGGCGCGGGGGTGTCCAAGGGGTGGGACGCGTGAAAGACCGGGAGGCCAGGGCAGGGGCGTGAGGGGCGACCGTGGCCGCATCCGCTTGACTCGCGCCCGCTCCGTCGGGGAGGATCCGGCGCATGGACACCGGCACCACTCTGGTTTGCCGCCTGCACGTCGACCTCCGACGCCAGGCGAGTTCCATCTGTGCCTGTTGACCTTGTCCTTTCTCGCCGGCCCCACCCTGTGACCTCCGCCAGGACCCAGGCCGCGCACCCGCTCTCCTGACCCGCCACCGCTTGGTGTGACCGTGCCGTACCGGCCGGTTCGCCCGGTACGGCGCTCCCCCGCTACCGGCCCGGCACGGATCGCACGCCACCGCACCGCGTCGTACGGCACCGCAGCAGTTCCGCCCCACCCCTCTCCCGTCGCCCAGGTCCCAGGGCGGCGCGCGGGCCGTACGGCGAACCGCTCCACGACCACCGCCCCGCCTTTCCCGAGGACACCCACATGAGCCTGGACCTCGTACCCGACACCCGCACCGCCGCCGCGGCCGACTCCGCCGATGCCGCCGACTCCACCGGCGCTGCCGACTCCACCGGCGTCGGCGCCGACGCCGGCGCGTTCACCGCCGCGTCGGCCCCGCCCGGCGAGGGCCGCGTGCCGCTCACCCCGAGCGCGCTGCGGGAGATCGTCCGCGAGCTGGCCGAGCAGCCCGAGCAGTGGATCCACCACGTCCGGCTCTCCACCGAGGAGCGCTGGTACCGGCGGCTGGCCGCCGACGACGACCACGAGGTCTGGCTGATCAGCTGGCTGCCCGGGCAGTCCACCGGGTTCCACGACCACGGCGGCTCGCGCGGCGCGTTCACCGTCGCGCTGGGCGAGTTGGAGGAACTGTCGCTGGGCGGTCCCGAGCAGGGCCTGCTGATCCGGCGGATCGCGTCCGGCACCACCCGCGCCTTCGGCCCCGACTACGTGCACGACGTCCGCAACATCGCGTCGGGCCCGGCCGTGACCCTGCACGCCTACTCCCCGCCGCTCAGCTACATGGCGCACTACGACCTGCGGGCCGGCGGCCTGGTCCGCACCTCCGAGGAAGGACCCGAACAGTGGTGACCACGATCGACGACCTGGTGGCCCGCTCCCGCGAAGGGGTTCACCGCCCCGACGCCGAGGAGGCGTACCGCGCGCAGCGCTCCGGCGCCCTGTTGGTGGACATCCGCCCGGCGGCGCAGCGCGCGGCCGAGGGGGAGATCCCCGACACGCTGATCATCGAGCGCAACGTGCTGGAGTGGCGGCTCGATCCGACGGGCAGCCACCGGATCCCGGAGGCGACCGGCTACGACCTGGAGGTGATCGTGGTCTGCTCGGAGGGGTACGCGTCGAGCCTGGCGGCCGCCTCGCTGCGCGAGCTGGGCCTGCACCGCGCGACCGACCTGGACGGGGGATTCGTCGGCTGGGCCGCCGCCGGGCTGCCGACCCGTCAGAGGGGCTGAGGCGGTGGCCGGGTCGGCCGCTCCCGGTGAATCCGACCACGCTCGGTAAATCAGGGACACCGGGTTCACCAGAACATAGGCTGATCAGAGTTTCCGCCGGTTCGATGGCGGGCAACCACGCGACCGACAGGCACACCCGCAGAGCCCTCCGCAGAGCCCCTCGCAGAGCCCCCGCAGACCAAGACA
Organism: Kitasatospora misakiensis; assembly: GCF_042656005.1. Taxonomy (NCBI): domain Bacteria; kingdom Bacillati; phylum Actinomycetota; class Actinomycetes; order Kitasatosporales; family Streptomycetaceae; genus Kitasatospora; species Kitasatospora misakiensis. Next base: position 44,946 of record NZ_JBHSOF010000003.1, read on the forward strand.
GAGCGACCGACAGAGCGATTGCCAGACAGACCGACAGACCCACAGACCCACAGACAGACCGACACCACCATCGGCGCCACCGGCCGGGAGCCGCCGAGACGAGGACACTCCCCGTGATCAGATTCGACGGCGCGGGCAAGCGCCACCCCGACGGCACGGTCGCCGTCGAGGGCCTCGACCTCGACATCCCCACCGGTCGGACGACCGTCCTGGTGGGCCCGTCCGGCTGTGGGAAGACGACCCTGCTGCGGATGGTCAACCGCATGGTCGAACCGACCTCGGGCCGGGTCCTGCTGGACGGCACCGACGTGAGCGAGCTGGACCCCGCCAAGCTGCGGCGGGGCATCGGCTACGTGATCCAGCAGGCCGGGCTGTTCCCGCACCGGCGGGTGATCGACAACATCGCGACCGTTCCCTATCTACTCGGCTGGGACCGGAAGAAGGCCCGCGCCCGGGCGGCCGAACTGCTCGACCTGGTCGGGCTCGCGCCCGAGACCGCCCGGCGGTACCCCTTCCAGCTCTCCGGAGGCCAGCAGCAGCGGGTGGGTGTCGCGCGGGCGCTGGCCGCCGACCCGCCGGTGCTGCTGATGGACGAACCGTTCAGCGCCGTCGACCCGGTGGTCCGCGCCGGGCTCCAGGAGGAGTTGCTGCGCCTCCAGTCCGAGTTGCACAAGACGGTGCTGTTCGTCACGCACGACATCGAGGAGGCCGTCCGGCTCGGCGACCAGGTCGTGGTGCTGCGCGAGCGCGGCCGGATCGCCCAGCTCGCGGACCCGCACACGCTGCTCACGGCGCCCGCCGACGCGGACGTCGCCGCCTTCCTCGGACGTGACCGGGGCCTGCGCGGGCTCGGTCTGCGGCCGGCCGCCGCCGTCGCCGTCCGCCCGATACCCGGCGGCCCGGGCGACGGGCCGGCTCAGCGGTCGCCGCACGGCGTGCGGTTCGGCGTACGGTTCGGCGGATGGGAGCTGACGCTGGACGACCAGCGGCGCCCCATCGGCTGGATCGACCGGGAGGCGCCGGGCGCCGCCCTGGAGCCCGCGCCGGGATTCCGGCCCGACGCCGACACCCTGCGCGGCGCCCTGGACGCCGCCGTGCTCTCCCCCGCCGGGATCGCGGTCGCCCTGGACGCCGACGGCCGCGCGATCGGCACGGCCGACCGCGAGGCGGTCCTGGCCGCGCTGGCCCGTCCCTCCCCCGTCGACATCGCGGCTCCGGGGCACCCGAGCGGAGTCGGCGCCGCCGACACGAGCGCGGTCGGCGCGAGCGAGACCGGCCCCAGCGCGGCCGCGACGACCACCGTCACCTCCCGCGCGACCGCGTCGGGTGCCGTCGAGACGGACGGAGCCGGCGGTGGACGATGAACCGATCATCCGGTGGTACTGGATCGGCGACCACCTCGGCTACCTCGGCGACCTGCTCGCCGACCACGCCGTCATCGCGCTGCTCCCGGTGCTGATCGGCCTGCTGCTGGCGATCCCGCTCGGCCTGGCGTGCACCCGGTTCCCGCGCCTCTACCAGCCGCTCGCCGCCGTCTTCAACGTCGTCTACGCCCTGCCCTCGCTGGCCGTCTTCGTGGTGCTCATCCCGTACACCGGGCTGGCCACCCAGGCGACCGTGATGGTCCCGCTCACCTTCTACGCGCTCGCGGTGCTGCTGCCGACGACGGTGGACGGGCTGCGTGCCGTCCCCGATCCGGTCCGGCAGGCCGCGACCGCCATGGGCTACGGCCCGTGGCACCGGCTCGCCGCCGTCGAACTGCCCGCCGCCGTCCCCTATCTGGTGGCCGGCCTGCGGGTGGCGGCCGTCTCCAGCATCTCGCTGGCCTCGGTCGGCGCGCTGGTCGGCCGGGGCGGTCTCGGCTACCTGTTCATCGACGGCTTCCAGCGCACCTTCCCGACCCCGATCGTGGCGGGGATCGTACTGATCGCCGCACTCGCCCTGGCCGTGGACCTGCTGCTGGTCGGCGCCCGCCGGCTGCTCGCGCCCTGGGCCGTCCGCGAGAAGGGAGCGGGCCAGTGAACTGGTTCACCTGGCTGGGAGACTTCTTCTCCGACCCGGACCGCCGCGACGGCTCGAACGCCATCGTCCACCGGATCGCCGAGCACCTGCTGCTCTCCGGCGAGGCGCTGCTCTACGCCGCGCTGCTCGCCGTCCCGCTCGGGCTGCTGATCGGCTACACCGGACGCGGCGTCACCGCGGTGACCGCCATGGCCGGCGCCACCCGCGCCCTGCCGACGCTCGGGCTGGTGACGCTGGCGGTCCTGCTCGCGGGCGTCGGCGACACCGCCGTCCTGGTGCCGCTGGTCGCGCTGGCCGCCCCGCCGCTGCTGGTCGCCGCCGTCGAGGGGGTGCGCGGCACCGACCCGGACGTGCGGGACGCGGCGCGCGGCGTCGGGCTGACGCACCCGCAGGTGCTGTGGCAGGTCTGTCTGCCGTCGGCGCTGCCGACCCTGCTGGCCGGCTTCCGGACCGCGACCGTGCAGGTCATCGCGACCGCGACGGTGGCCGCGTACGTCGGGCTCGGCGGTCTCGGCCGGTACGTCGTCGACGGGCTGGCCACCCGGGACTACGCGGTGACGATCGGCGGCGCGCTGCTGGTCGTGCTGCTCGCGGTCGCGGCCCAGGTGTTCTTCGCGCTGCTGGCCCGGTACGCGATCCCGCCCGGGCTGCGGGCGCAGCAGCGGGCTGCAGGCCGCCGGTCGTCGTGACCGCGGGGGCGGCGTCCCTGTCCCCTTGTCTCCGCGCTTCCCGTTCCCGTTCCCGTACCCGTTCCTGGCCGCTTTCGGTCCTGCCCGTTCGATCTTTCCTTCCCTAGTTGTTCACCCCGAGAGGACACGTATCACCATGTCGACATTCACCTCAGCCACCGGGAAGGTCTCGGTTCGCCGGGCCGCCGGGCTGGCCGTTCTCGCCGCGCTCACCCTCACCGCGACCGCCTGCTCCTCCTCCGGCGGCGACCCGCTGGGCGGTGGCGCGTCGGCCTCGGCCGCCGGCGGCAGCGCCTCCGCGGGTGCGGCCTCCGGCGGGACGGTCGTGGTCGGCTCGGCCAACTTCCCCGAGAACGTGCTGCTCGGCTCGATCTACTCGCAGGCGCTGCGGGCCAAGGGCGTCAAGGTCGAGGAGAAGTTCAACATCGGCAGCCGCGAGGTGCTCTACGGGCAGTTGCAGAGCGGCAACCTGTCCGTGCTGCCCGAGTACAACGGCGCGCTGCTCGCCTACCTGGGCGGCAAGGCGGCCGAGCCGACCAAGGACGCCGTCAACGCCGAGCTGGCGAAGACGCTGCCCGCCTCGCTCGGGATCCTCGACTCCTCCCCCGCCGAGGACAAGGACACCCTGAGCGTCAGCCAGGAGTCCGCCGACAAGTACGGGCTCAAGACCATCGGCGACCTGGCCGCCAAGGCGGGCGAGTTCACCATCGGCGGCCCGCCGGAGTTCAAGTCCCGCCAGGAGCAGCCGCTCAAGGACATCTACGGTCTGACCTTCAAGGAGTGGAAGTCGACCGGCGAGACCACGGCCAACGCGCTCAAGGACGGCTCGCTGCAGGTCGGCAACGTCTTCTCCACCGACCCGAAGATCACCCAGCTGAAGCTCGTCCCGCTCGCCGACCCGAAGAACCTGTTCGGTGCCCAGAACGTCACGCCGCTGGTCAACAAGGCCAAGGTGGACGCGACGGCGATCGGTGCGCTCAACGCGGTGTCGGCCAAGCTGGACACGACGGGGCTGCTGGCGCTGATGCAGAAGGTCGCGGTGGACAAGGAGGACCCGTCGGCGGTGGCCAAGGAGTGGCTGAAGAGCAACGGGCTGTCCTGACCCTCGGTGGGCGGGAGGGGCACCGCCGCCGGGCGGGGTCGGTCGGGAGGACGGCCCCGACCGGCCCGGCCGGCCCGGCCCGGCGGCGGTGCCGGTCCGGGGTGCCTGGGTGCCGGGTGCCGGGCGCCGGGTGCCTGGGCGTGCGGCAGATCTTCCCTTGAGCGGCGCGGACATGACAGGGTGACGGCATGCGCACACGCCTTCTCGCCGCCACCCTCACGGCGTTCGCCGCGGTGAGCCTCGCCGCGTGCTCCAGCTCCGGCTCGGACTCCGGCACCACCGCCGCCGGCACCACGGCATCGGGCACCCCCACCACGTCGGCCGCCGCGACCGCCTCCGGCCCGGCACCGGGGGCCACCGACGCTTCCGGGTCCGGCGCGACATCCGGCTCCACGGCCGGGTCCACGACCGGACCCACGGCCGGCAGCACGGCCGGAACGTCCGCCGGGGCGACCGGGCCCGCGACCGCGAACCCGCCCACCCCGGCGTCCACCGCTTCCGCGCCGGTCACCGGCTCCCCCGCCGACTCACCGGCCGCCGCCGACCCCGGCAACCCTCCGGCCGCGCCGAAGCCGGCGCCGCCCACCGACGCGGGACTGCCCGCCAAGCCCGCCGCGGACGTCACCGCACAGGTGGTCGCCGCCCTGGAGGCGATCGACCCGGCGATCGTCGGCGGCAAGCCCGAGCAGGCCGTCGACCGGGCCCGCAACCAGTGCCAGGCGATGTACCAGTTCCCGAAGGACAGGGCCAAGTTGATCGACCTGGCCAACCAGCGCTTCACGGATCCCGCCCACCCCCAGGGTTTCGGAGCCGAGAAGGCGGAGAAAATCCTCGACGCGCTGCGCACCACCCTCTGCCCGCCGGCCTGAGTCCGTTCCGGTGGGCTCCCGATTGGCCCGGTGTCCTGAGCGCCGGGCCCGCCGTGGCCGCGCGCGACGACCACCGCGCGGCCACGGCACCCTCACCACCGGCTCAGACGAGGCTCCAGGCGGTGTCCTTGTCGTCGGACGAGACGAAGTTCATGGGTCCCTCCTCTCCGGGGGATCGACGTACGCGTGTGAGCACGCGTGCAGGCGCCGACGTTCGGCGTTCGGCACGCGGACGCGCACAGGTGGAACGAACTGCGGGACGGTGGGCGCGCCCGCGCCGTCCGGCGCTCCGGCGGACGAGCGAACGGGCGGACGGGGGAACGTGGGAACGTGGGAACGGGCGGAAAGTCGGGCCGCGAGGTGTGAAGGCGTTCGGGCCCGCCGACGGACAGGGCGGACGAGCGCGAGGCGAACGGACACGGTCCGGCCGCCGGCCACCGGAGGCGGCGGGCGGGGACCCGGGAGCCGGCGGCTCACTCGTGCGGGCGGCAGCCGCCCTCTCTGTCGAGCTTCCAGTCGAGGTCTCGCATGACTCCGATGATGTCCGAACGGCCGCACCGGTCACAACCGGATTGTTCGGCGGTTGACCGCTCCTCGGCCAACCTCAGCGCTTCTCTGGCGAACTGTTAGGACTCTTGACAGAGGAGTGGTCTAGTCCAACCATAGGCATGTCGATCCGACCGGGATGCACTGTGGGGGTGTGACCACCGGCGGCTGAGGCATCGCCCTGCCCTGCTCCGCTCCGCCCCCAGGCCCCGTCACGGCGCACCCGCACGCCCCGCCCACGCGGTCCGTCCGTGCCGCGGGTCCACGGGGTTCGCATGCCCCCGCGCACCGTTCCGCCGTACGGCCGAAAGGCTCCCCGCCCGGCCTCGCACGTCTCCCTGCTCGTCTCCCTGCACGTCCACCGCGCACGTCCGCGGTGCGGTTCCGCACGCTTCACCAACGTCCTGCCCCACCAAGTCTGTTGGAGAAACCATGCGTCTACCCAGGACACTCCGGGCCGCCCTGACGGCCTGTGCCACCCTCGTCGCGTCCGCCGGCCTGGTCGCCGGCGCGGTACCGGCGGGCGCGGCGCCCGCGAGCCCGGCCACCGCCGAGGTCGCCGCGGCGACCCCGCTGCCCACCCGGGTGTTCGCCCCCTACTTCGAGGCCTGGACCGGCGAGAGCCCCGCCGCGCTGGCCGCGCAGTCCGGCGCCAAGCACCTGACGATGGCGTTCCTCCAGACCGCCACCAAGGGCTCGTGCACGCCGTACTGGAACGGCGACACCTCGCTGCCCGTCGCGCAGTCGTCCTTCGGCGCCGACTTCGCCAAGATCCGCGCCAACGGCGGCGACGTCATCCCGTCCTTCGGCGGCTACACCGCCGACAACACCGGCACCGAACTGGCCGACAGCTGCACCGACGTCAACCAGATCGCCGCCGCGTTCGAGAACCTCATCACCACCTACGACATCAGCCGGATCGACCTGGACATCGAGGACAACTCGCTGACCAACACCGGCGGCATCGACCGCCGCAACAAGGCGATCAAGCTGGTCCAGGACTGGGCGGCCGCCAACGGCCGGCAGATCCAGTTCTCCTACACACTGCCGACCACCACCGGCGGCCTCGCCTCCAACGGCCTCGCGGTGCTGCGGAACGCCGTCAGCAACAACGCCCGCATCGACGTCGTCAACATGATGACGTTCGACTACTACGACAACGCCGCGCACGACATGGCGGCCGACACCCAGACCGCGGCCACCGGCCTGTACAACCAGCTGGCCAAGCTCTACCCGGCCAAGACCCCCGCCCAGCTGTGGAGTTCGATCGGCATCACCGAGATGGTCGGCGTCGACGACTTCGGTCCGGCGGAGACCTTCACGCTCGCCAACGCCACCACCGTCTACAACTGGGCGGTGTCGAAGGGGATCAACACCCTGTCCTTCTGGGCACTCCAGCGCGACAACGGCGGCTGCCCCGGCTCCAACGCCCGCGACGACTGCTCCGGAATCGCCCAGAACATCTGGGACTTCACCAGGATCTTCGCCCCGTTCACCAGCAACACCCAGCCGGGCAACGACTTCTCGGTCGGCGTGAGCCCCAACTCCTCCACCGTGGCCGCCGGTTCGTCGGCGACCGCGACCGTCGGCACCGCCGTCACCTCCGGCTCGGCGCAGAGCGTCAACCTCACTGTGACCGGCGCCCCGGCCGGCGTCACCGCCACCGTCAACCCCGGCAGCGTCACCGCCGGCTCCCCCGCCACCCTCACCATCGCCACCGCGGCCACCACCACCCCCGGCACCTATCCGCTCACCCTCACCGGCACCGCCGCCTCCGGCAGCCACACCAGCACCTACACGCTGACCGTCACCGGCGTCACGCCGCCCGACGGCCTGGTGAACGGCGGCCTGGAGACCGGCAGCCTCGGCCCGTGGACCTGCCAGGCCGGCGGCAGCGTGGTGAGCACCCCGGTCCACTCGGGCTCGTACGCGCTGCAGGCGGCGGCCGGCCCGGCCCAGACCGGCCAGTGCGCCCAGACCGTCACCCTGGCGCCCAACAAGGCGTACACGCTGACCGGTTGGGTCCAGGGCAACTACGCCTACGTCGGCGTGAGCGGCGGCGCCACCGGCTCCACCTGGACGAGCGCCTCCGGCTGGACCAAGCTCACCGTCCCGTTCACCACCGGCGCCTCCGGCACCGTGACGGTCTACCTGCACGGCTGGTACAGCCAGGGCAGCGTCTACGGCGACGACTTCTCGATCGCCTGACCGACGGCTGACGGCTGACGGCTGACGAACAACGGCTGACAGCTGACAACTGACAGATTTCAGATGACAGATATCAGCTAACAGATTTTGTCAACTGTCATTCGTCAGTCATCCCGCCCCGCCCCACTCCCCCGCCGGGGTGCCACGACCACCTGTCGTGGCACCCCGGCGGGACGCGTCGGCGGCCTGCCCGGTCCGGGCTCCGCTCACGCGGCGGCCGGCTCCGGGGCGTCGGCCGGGGTGGTCTTCGCGGGCCGCATGAGCAGCAGGTAGGACGCGGCGGAGAGCAGCGAGCAGCCGAGCACGACGACCGCGAGCAGTACGGCCGACGGACTGCCGCCCAGGCTGCTGAGCGGAGCGACGACCGCACCGCAGAGGAAGGTGCCGGTCCCGAGGAGCGCGGAGGCGGAGCCGGCGGCCTGCGGGTCCACCAGGCTGAGTGCCCGGGCGCCCGAGTTCGGCAGGACCATGCCGAGGCTGGTCATCATCACGAACAGCGAGGCGCAGACGGCGACCAGTCCGAGGTCCCAGACGGCGGTGACCAGGACCAGGGCCACCCCTGCGGCGATCATCGTCGCCAGCCCCGTCCGCATCAGCGCGGCGGCGGGGAACCGGGGTGCCAGGACGCGCGCATTGAGCTGGGTGGCACCGACGAGCCCCACCGAGTTGAGCCCGAAGAGCAGGCTGTAGGTCTGCGGCGACACGTGGTAGACGTGCTGGAGCACCACCGAGGAGCCGCTGATGTAGCCGAACAGCGTGCCGAAGGCGAAGGTGCTGGTCAGCAGCAGGCCCAGGAACGGCACGTTGCGCAGCAGTCCGCCCATCGTGCGCAGGGTGGTGCTCAGGCCGCCGCCGCGCCGGGCGGCGGCGGGGAGGGTTTCGCGCAGGGCGCCGAAGGCCAGCAGGGTGAGCAGGAGGCCGAGGGCGGCCAGCGCGCCGAAGGTGCCGCGCCAGGAGGTGAAGCGCATCATCTGCGCGCCGACGAGCGGCGCGAGGATCGGGGCGAGGCCGGATATCAGGGTGATCGAGGCGAGGAAGCGGATCATCGCGACGCCCTCGAAGCGGTCCCGGGCGACGGCCCGGCCGATAACCAGTCCGGCGGCGCCCGCGGCGCCCTGGACGAAGCGTGCGGCGATCAGCACGGTCAGGTTGGGCGCGATCACGCAGACGAGGCTGGCGAGGGTGTAGAGGACGAGGCCGGCGAGCAGGGGTGGCCGGCGCCCGAAGCGGTCGCTGAGCGGTCCGAAGATCAGCTGTCCTGCGGCGACGCCGAACATCGAGAAGGTGAGGGTGAGCTGGACGGCGGCCGGTTCGGCGACGAAGTCATCGGCGATCGCGGGCAGTCCGGGCAGGTAGAGGTCGGTGGTGAGCGGGCCGAGGGCGACCAGGCCGCCGAGGACGCCGATGGTGGCGCGGGCGGTCGTGCCACCGGAGGGGGCGGTGGCGGACGCATCGGCGAGGGACGGGTCGCCGGCGGACGGGTCAGCCGACGGGTCTGCGACGGACGAATCGGCGGCCGAGGCGGTGGCGGCGGCGCCGGTCTCGGCCTCGGTCTCGTTCGCGGTGGGGGTGGAGGGGGCGGTCGACGTGTCACCGGCAGAGCCGGCGGTCGGACCAGGCATGGGGCTCCTCTCGGAACGAGCACGGCGATCGTGCTCGCTCCGTCCTACCCCAGCGGCCGGGGCCACCGACAGTCGGGGCCCGCCACCCGGCCCATTCCGGGCCCGCCCGGGAGCCCCGGCTCGGGAGCGTCAGCACGGGGCTGTGGGAGCGGGGCCGTGGGCACGGGACTGTGGGCGCGGAGCGTCAGCGCGGAAGCCGCTCGGCCCGGAGGGCGGCCTGGACGGCGGCACCGTCCTGCCACGCGTAGAGCTGGTTGCCCGTCAGGGTGACCTTGTAGTGGCCGCAGGAGCCGGTGGCCTTCGACGTGATCCCGTCCGGGAACCAGCCCGCCTTCAGGGAGACCGGCGCCAGGTGGTTGCCCTTGGTGGGCTCGCCGGCGGTGCAGCCCGCGGGCAGCCGGCCCTCCGGGAGGGTGGCGCGCAGCAGGCGGTCGTCGCCGGTGGTGGACATCAGGTAGCGGATTGACGTGGCGTTGTCGGGCAGCCAGGTCGGCACCGAGCGGCGGTCGGCCTTGGCGTCGCTGCCACTCGCGTAGGTGGACTGCTCCTGGTGCCGGCCGTCGTACCACTCGGCGACCCTCGGCCCGACCGCCACGGCCGCGACGGCGACGGCCATGCCCGTACCCACCACTCCGATTGCGACCTTGCTCGCGATGCCGTTCATCCCCGCGTGTCCTCTCCTGCGTCGTGCTGCTGTGCGTCCGGCCGACCCGTTCGCCCCGTCGGGACCGGGACCGGCTCCCCGTTGTCTTCCATCCTGGGGCGCGCCGGGGGCCCCGGACGTCACCAGGAGGTCGTGGTCTTCCGCCGTCCTTGGGGGGTACGCCCTCCACCTTGAGACGTACACGTGTCCGGCGGGTCTCGGGGTTCACCCCGGTCGAGCCTGGCCCAGACCCGTGGGGCGCGCAGCCCGGCCGGGGCCGCCCGGGTGCCGGTGCGGCGCGTCGGCCACCCGGTTGCCGGACACGGTCCTGGCCTGCCCCCGCCGGCGCCGTGACCGGTCTGTGCGTGGGCGTCAGGCCGCGGTCGTCGCGGGCACGGCGACCGGGAAGGGGCGTCCGTCCAGGGTCCAGTGCGGGTCGATCGGCCGGCCGAGGGCGGCGAAGACCTGGGCCGCGACGTCGGGGTGGCGGATCTCCCCGGTGGGCGGGGCGGCGGGGATGCCGGGGCCGGCGCAGGCGACCCAGGCGGTGCGCTCCTCGACCGTGCGCCCGCCGTGGCCGCCGGCGTCCACGTGGCCGTGGTCGGTGACGACGATGATCGTCCAGGCCTCGTCGGCGTAGCCGGGCCGGGCCCGGACCGCGTCGAGGAGCCGACCGAGCCGCTCGTCGGCGGTGCGCATCGAGGCGCGGTACTCCTCGCCGCAGCCGAGGAAGTGGGCGGTCTCGTCGACGGCGCCGAGGTAGACGAAGGAGGCCTCGGGGTCGGCGTCGCGCAGTACGTCCACGGCCTCCCGGGTGATCTCCTCGTCGACGGCCTCCCAGGCCTCGGGGGTGTCCTCGGCGGGGGCGACGTAGCAGAGGCGGCCGGGCGCGCGGAAGAGCGGTCCGCCGGACTCGCTGATCACCAGCGGGTCCCAGCCGGCCGCGACGAAGGTGCGGCGGTGGTCGCCCCGGGCCAGCCGGGTGGTGAAGTCGGGGAAGACGTCGAGCCGGTTGCCGCCGAAGTGGTTGCCCCAGACGCCGTGCTTGGCGGGCTCGACGCCGGTGACGATGGTGGTCCAGCACGGGCCGGACATGGTGGGCGTGGCGTCCGCCACCGTCACGGGCGCCAGGAAGCCGGCCTCGGCGACCTCCGCGAGCCTCGGCATCGGGACCTGGTCCAGCAGGTCGTACCGGACGCCGTCGATCCCGACGACGAGAACCCGGGGGCGCGGCAGCGGCGGTATGGACATGGCGTGGCGGTTCCTTTCACGGTGCGGGTGCCGACCGCACCCGCAGCGGGGCGGGCGTCGGCGACCGCGCCATGCTCCACCGCCGGTCGAACCGCGAGGTTTCCTGCCGGGGAACGCCGGATGTCCTGGCAGCGTCCGACGGCCACCGGGGGTGGGGTCGGGCGGCGACTGACAACTGACAGATGACAGATGACAGATATTGAAATCTGTCATCTGTTATCTGTCAGTTGTCAGCTGTCAGTCGGCCCCGGTCGGCGGGCCGGGGGCCGGCCCACCGGGGCTCACGGCTGCGGGCGGAACTCGTGCACCACTTCGACGCGCCCGACGATGTGCCGGTTGAACTCCTCCAGCTCCTCGGCAGGAACCCAGAGTTCGACGATGGTGCGGCCGCCGACCTGGCGGACGGGGTAGCGGTCGAGGAAGGCGGTCTCCACCTCGAAGCGGGTGACGTAGCCGACTCCGGAGGCGGGGACGTTCCAGTCGCGCGCGATGCGGATCGCGTAGTCCTCGTTCAGCACGGGGTAGAAGATCGGCTGGTCGGGCAGGCGCGGCGGCCATGCCCGCCAGTCGGCCACCTCCACCAGGGCCAGTTCCTCGGGCCCGGTGGGGCGCCAGAGCGTCGTGGTGGCCACGGCGGACGCGGTGGACGCGGTGGAGGTGCTCGTGAGCTGGTTCGTCGGGCCGTTCATGAGCACGAAGCTAGCCATGAACGGCCCGAACCGGAACCGATTTTCATACAGGCACCGGCAGCCGAGGCGGACGGAGCACGGAGCGCGGAGCAGCGGCAGCCGGTCAGCGGTAGGCGGACTCGCCGGTGATCGCCTCGCCGAGGACGAGGGTGTGGATCTCGCTGGTGCCCTCGTAAGTGAGCACCGACTCCAGGTTGTTGGCGTGCCGCAGGACCGGGTACTCGGTGGTGATGCCGTTGGCGCCGAGCACGGTGCGGGCGCTGCGGGCGATCTCCAGGGCGGCCCGGACGTTGTTGAGCTTGCCGAAGCTGATGTGCGCCGGGCGCGCCGCGCCCTCGTCCTTGAGCCGGCCGATCCGCAGCGCGACCAGGTAGGCCTTCTCCACCTCCAGCATCATCTCGACGAGCTTCTGCTGGGTGAGCTGGAACCCGGCGATCGGGCGGTCGAACTGGACGCGGGTCTTCGCGTAGTCGAGGGCGGCGGTGTAGCAGTCGCGGGCGGCGCCGACGGTGCCCCAGAGGATGCCGTAGCGGGCCTCGTTCAGGGAGGAGAGCGGTCCGCGCAGGCCGGTGACGCCCGGGAGGACGGCGTCGGCGGGCAACACGAGCTCGTCGAAGGCGAGTTCGCTGGTCACCGAGGCGCGCAGCGACAGTTTGCCGTGCACGTCGGTGGTGGTGAAGCCGGGCATGCCGGGTTCGACCAGGAAGCCGCGGACGCCGTCGTCGGTCTGCGCCCAGACGACCGCGACATCGGAGATGGAGCCGTTGGTGATCCACATCTTGGAGCCGGAGAGCACCCAGTCCGCGCCCTCGCCGGCGCCCTTGCGGCGGGCCCGGGTGCGCATGTTGGCGGGGTCGGAGCCGAAGTCCGGTTCGGTGAGGGCGAAGCAGCCGATCAGTTCGCCGGCGGCGAGGCCGGGCAGCCAGCGCTGCTTCTGCTCCTCGGAGCCGAACGCGTGGATGGCGCGCATGGCCAGCGAGCCCTGGACGGAGACGAAGCTGCGCAGGCCCGAGTCGGCGGCTTCCAGTTCCATGCAGGCGACCCCGTAGGCGACGGCGGTCGAGCCGGTGCAGCCGTAACCGTCGAGGTGCATGCCGAGCACGCCGAGGGCGCCGAGTTCGGGGGCGAGTTCGCGGGCGGGGAAGACCCCGCGCTCGAACCATTCGCCGATGTGCGGGCGGATCCGGTCGTCGGCGAACTTCCGCACGGTGTCGCGGACGAGCCGCTCCTCGTCGGTGAGCAGGTCGCCGACGGCGAGCAGGTCGGCGGGGTCGATCCTGGGCGGCTTCGCCATTGAAGCTCCTTGTACTCTCGGCGGACGCGAACCGGTCGCGGCGTTGGGTACCGGCGAGTATTCCGCACGGGACCCGTCCCCGGACCGCCGGAGACGAGGGAGTGAGCATGTACACAATTCGGCCGGTGACCGCGGAGGAACTGCGCGACGCGGCGGTCCGCCTGGGCGAGTTGCTCGCGGACACCGTCGACGGGGGCTCCTCGGTCGGGTTCCTCGCTCCGCTCGACCGCGGTGCGGCGGCCGACTGGTGGCGGGCGCTGGCGCCGGACGTGGCGGCGGGCCGGCTGTTGCTCTGGGTCGCGTACGCCGGGGAAGGCGCCGAGCCCGGCGCGGGCACCGAACCCGGCATCACCGCAGGCGGCGTCCGGATCGCCGGGACGGTGCAGCTGCGTCCGGCGACGACCGCCAACGGCCGGCACCGTGCGGACGTCGCCAAGTTGATGGTCCACCGGGCGGACCGGGGCAACGGCCTGGCCGGCCGGCTGCTCGCGGCCCTGGAGTCGGCGGCCGTCGGCCGCGGCATCCGGACGCTGGTGCTCGACACCGAGACGGGCAGTCCCGCCGAGCGGATGTACGCGGCGGCGGGCTGGACGCGGGTCGGCACGGTGCCGGACTTCGCGACCGACCCGGCGGGGGCGCCGTGCGCGACCACCATCTTCTACAAGGCGCTGCCGGTACCCGGTGAGGTCAGGGCCCAAGACGGTAGCGGGGCCGAGGCCAGGGCCGCCCTGGGGGACGAGCCGGTCGCGTCGCTACGATGACCGCCTTTGCACACGGACGAGGCGTGAGGGGTGGAACCGTGGCACGTTGGGCCGTGGTCGTTCAGGAGACCGAGGGCGTCGGCGACGACCGGATCTGGGGCACAAAGGTGCTCGCCGAGATCGAGGGCGGCCGGGAGGACGCGGTCGCCGAACTGAAGCGGATCGTCCCGACGTACACCCCGCAGCACCCGTTCAACGCCCGGCGGCGCAGGCTGCTGCGGGACGGCGACAGCTACCTGCTGATCCTCCAGGGGAGCATGCGGGACTACCACTGCGTCTTCAAGGTGTGGGAACTGCTCTGGGACAGCAAGCGCCCCGAGGTGCAGCAGGAACGGCTCGCGGCGGCCGAGGGCCGGGGCGCCGGCTGACGCCCTCGCCATGCCCCCGACCCAACCGCCGTCCCGCCGTGGTTCAGGCGACGCCGCAGAGGCGGAGCACCGCCGTGGTCGCGGCGGCCGCGACCACCACGGCCGGGAACGGCGCGCGCCGCAGCGCGAGGACGCCCCCGACCAGGACACCGGCCGGGCGCGCCCATCCGGCGAAGTCGTGGCCCTGGGTGAGCGCGCCGGTCGCGATCAGGGCGACGAGCAGCACGGCCGCGGCGACGGCGAGCAGTCGGCGCACCCGGTCGGAGACGGTCAGCCGGTCGCCGAGCAGCGGTCCGGCGAGCCGGAACGCGTAGGTGCCGGCGGCCAGCAGGAGGACGGCGAGCAGGGACATCAGTGGACCTCCTCGGCGAGGGGCGCGGGGCGTTCGGGCCCGTCGGCGCCGACCGGTTCGGCCTGACCGCCCGTGTCGCCCGGTTCGCCCGTGTCGGCCTGGCGCCCGGCGAACACCAGCCCGGTCAGCGCGAGCAGCACCGGCAGGCCGGCCGGGACGAACGGGGTGGCGGCCACGGCGACCGCGGCGCCGGTCAGGGCGGCGGCGCGGGTGCGGCGGTCGGTGAGCGAGGGAAGGACGAGGGCGAGCAGGACGGCGGGGAAGGCGGCGTCCAGTCCGAGCGCGTCGGTGTCACCGATCAGACCGCCTGCCGCCGCGCCGACGACGACGGAGATGTTCCAGACCACGAACAGCACGAAGCCGCAGACCCAGTACGCCGCCCGGCGCCGTCGCGGGTCGGACTCCAACAGGGTGAACGCGACGGACTCGTCGGTGAGCAGTTGCGCGCCGAGCAGCCGGCGCCAGCGAGGGCCGTCCAGGACGTCGGTGACGGTGAAGCCGAAGGGCAGCAGGCGGGCGTTGAGGACGAGGCCGGTGACGACGGCGGCGAGCGCGCCGCCGCCGGAGAGCACGATGCCGACGGCGGCGAACTGCGCGCCCCCGGCGTAGACGAGGACGGACATGGCGACCGGCACCCAGAGTGGGAGGCCGCCGGAGACGGAGATCGCCCCGAACGAGATGCCCACCAGGGCGTCCGCGAGGCAGACCAGGGCGATGTCACGGAGCGTGGCACGTTCGAGGGTTCGGAGGAGCGAACGCATGTCCAGTAGAGTGAACCAGAGAGGTTTCGTTCGTCAAGGCGAACACTTGGACCTGTGGAGCGAACGCGGATGAGTGGAAGCAACAGCGGACCCGGGGCCGGCGCCTCCGGGAGCGAGCTGATCGAGCTGATCTCGGCGTCGATCCGGCGTGAGCGCGAGCGGGCCGGACTGTCGATGGCCGAACTGGCCCGCCGGGCCGGAATCGCCAAGTCGACGCTCTCCCAACTGGAGTCGGGCGCCGGCAATCCCAGCGTCGAGACGCTCTGGGCGCTCGGCGTCGCGCTGGACGTGCCGTTCAGTCGGCTGGTCGACCCGCCGCGCCCGGTGGTCCGGGTGGTGCGGGCCGGCGAGGGGCCGGTCACCCACTCGGAGCGGGCCGACTACGCCGCGACCCTGCTGGCCTCCTGCCCGCCCAACGCCCGCCGCGACATCTACCGCATCGAGGCCGAACCGGGCGAGACCCGGGCCTCCGACCCGCACATGCCCGGCACCGTCGAACACGTACTGCTGGGCGCCGGACGGGCGCTGGCCGGACCGACCGGGGCGCCCGTCGAACTGGGCCCGGGCGACTACGTGAGCTACCCGGGCGACGCCCCGCACGTGTTCCGCGCCCTGGCGCCGGGCACCCTCGCGGTGATCGTGATGGAGCACATCTGACGGACCGCCGATGGCCGTACCCCCCGGGCGGGGCGCGACCGGGTCAGGGCTTCAACAACCGGTCCAGGAACGGGTTGCCGAACACCCGGTGCGGGTCGTGGCGGTCCAGCACGGCGATCGCCTCGTCCCAACCGGCTCCGCCGCCGGCGCGGTGGCTGGCCGGGATGACCCGGTCCAGCATGTCCGCGTCGGCCCAGGCGGCGTCCTCGGTGTAGGCCCAGCCCTTGGACCACTCGACGCGCAGCCCCGCCCGGGTGCCGTCGAAGGAGCGCAGCAGGGCCTGTTCGAGGTCCCGGCCGAAACGGTGCAGCCCGGGCGTACCGGGGAAGCCGAGCACGTCGACCCAGACGGCGGTGTCCCATTCGGGCCGGTCCGGGCGCGGGCGCAGCGCGGAGAGCAGCGGCGGCCGGGCACCGGGCACGCCGGACCAGGCCGGGTCGTCGACGCCGGTGACCCGGATCTCCACCGCGCCGTTCACCGGGAACTCCCCGTGGGAGCGGTAGGTGTCGAGCAACCCCCGGTACTGGTCGGCGAATTCGGCCACCACCCACTGGAGGTCGGCGCGCCGGGTGAGGATCGCGTAGCCGTTGGCCGTGACCCGCAGGGTGGTGGGGCGGACGTACTGGAGCAGGGTGCGCGAGGGGCCCCAGAGGTCGGAGCGCAGGCCGCCGGCGAGCAGGTGGGTGAGCACCTCTCCGGTGAGCAGCTCGCGGATCAGGCCGCCGGAGAGGAGGACGTCGGTGAGGTCGCCCGTGAGTCCCACCTTGGCGATCAGGTACTGGAGTTGGCCGAACAGCGGGGCCGATCCCCAGGCGCCGGCGACGAGTTCGCCGGCCAGGGCGGCGACCGGTTGCGGAATCGAGTCGGAGAAGGGGTAGTTGTAGGGCTCGTCGACGGCGCGGGAGCCGAACGGGCGGGTCGGGGCGACGCTCCAGGTCTTCAGCCACGGCCGGTCGGTGTAGGCGAACCAGATCGCCTCGGCCCGGCCGTCCCGTTCGACGAAGTCGGCGAAGGTGCGCGGGCGGGAGAGGCCGCCGAGCCCGGTGGACGTACCGGGGCGGGCGAAGAGTTCGGTCGCCGGGATGTCCAGCCGGCTGACGCAGCGCAGCGGCCGGTCGGCGCCGGCCCGGAGCACCACCTCGGTGACGAACGCCCGGCCGAGGTGGACCAGGAAGGCGGCGCTGTCCGCCTCGGACCGGTCGAAGGTCCGCAGGGTGTACCGGTCGGTGGCCGGGTCGAGGACGACGGCGGTCAGCCGGGTGACCTGGTTGCTGACCGAGCCGTAGCCGTGCCCGTCCGGGCGCAGTTCGCCGGCGGCGGGGACGGCGGTGCCGTGGCCGCCGATCGCGAGCACGCCGCCGAGGGTGAGCTCGCCGGGGGCGGGGACGGCGGTGAGGCCGAGGCCGCGGTCGGCCAGGTGGGCGAGCAGCGCCTCCATGCTCACGCCGGTCTGGGCGCGGACGGTGGTGGCGGAGTCGGCGGTGATCGCGGTGAGGTGGCGGGTGGTGTCGAGCAGCAGTACGCGCGCCGCGCCGGGGGTGCCGTCGGCCACGGTGAGCGGCGCCCAGGTGTGCCGGTGGCCCTGGGCCCGCAGGCGCCAGCCGTGGGCGCGGGCCCAGTCGGCGAGCGCCGGGATCTCCTCGGGGGTGCGCGGGGCGCAGGTCCAGAGCTGGTCGGTGCGGACCTCGCCGGACCAGTTCTGGTAGACGCGCTGGAACAGCTCGGTGCCGGCGGGCAGTTCGGGCGGGGCGGGGGTGGCGGCCTGGGCGCTGTCCGGTCCGACGGTGCCGCGCACCAGCCAGCCGGCACCGCCGAGGGCGGCGGAGAAGCCGAGGAGGCGGCGCCGGCTGAGGGGCCGGTCCTGCGCATGGTTGTCGTGATGGTTGTCGTGATGGCTGTCGTGATGGTCGTCGTGGTGCTGGTCGTCGCGGTCCTGGTGGTGTGCTGCCGTCATGCCCGCCCCTGTGTCCGGTGGACTTTCGTCCGGTGTCTCCCCCGACTCCGGGTGAGCGTACGAAGCAGCCGTTCGAGCGCCGCGAGCCGACTCATGATCTTCACTCGAAGGAGTGAACCTTGTCGGATTTCCCGGTCGGCACATAGGTTGATCGTGATCGTCTTCCCCGATCTTCTCCGGAGGCCCCACCGTGTCCGCGCCCCTGAACGCGCCCCTGACCGTCGCCGTCGCCCAGCCCGTCTGCGCCGAGTCGGGCCGTCCCGACACCGTGGAGATCAACGTCGAGCGGCACGCCGCCGCCGTGCGCGAGGCCGGGGCGGTGCGTCTGGTGGTCTTCCCGGAGCTCTCGCTCACCGGCTACGACCTCGCCGCGGCCTCCGTCGACCCGTCCGACGCCCGCCTCGCGCCGCTGGTCGCCGCCTGCGCCGAGACCGGGGCCACCGCCCTGGTCGGCGTGCCGGTGACCGACCCCGACGGCCGCGAGTACATCGCCACGCTCGCCGTCACCGGGGCGGGCGCCCGGGTGGCCTGCCGCAAGACCCACCTGCACGGCGCGGAGCACGAACGCTTCGCCACCGCCGAGCAGCCGTCCGTCCTGGAGCTGGACGGCTGGCGGCTGGGCCTGGCGATCTGCGCGGACGCGGCCGCCCCCGAGCACGCCGAGCGGCTCGCCGCGCTCGGCGCCGACGCCTACGTCGCCTCCACCCTGTACGGGGCGGGCCCGGAGGCGGTGGCGACCAAGGAGGCGCGGTACCCGGCGCGCGCGGCGGACAACGGTCTCTGGGTGGTCCTGTCGACCTTCGCCGGGCCGACCGGCGCGTACGCCGCGACCTCGGGCGGCTCCGGGGTCTGGGCGCCGGACGGCACCCGGGTCGCCGAGGCGGGCGCCGTGGCGGGCGAGGTGCTGACCGCCGTCCTGGGATAGTCGGGAAAGGCTGGTCGGGAGGCCGCCGGGACCGCGCGCGACGAGGCGGGCGGTCCCGTACCGGCGGAGGCCTCCGGGGCCGCCGGGGCCGCGCGGAAATACGCGGGGCCCGCGCGCGGCTGTCGTCAGCGGAAGCCGTACCCGGCCGGGGCGGGGACCCTGGATCCGCGGGGCTCCGGTCCGGCCGGGACCGTTCAGGAGGTGCAGCGCACGATGGGTGACGAGCAGTACCGGATCGAGCACGACTCGATGGGCGAGGTGCGGGTGCCGGCCGCGGCGAAGTGGCAGGCGCAGACGCAGCGGGCGGTGGAGAACTTCCCCGTGTCGGGCCAGCGCCTGGAGCGGGCGCACATCACCGCGCTGGCGCGGATCAAGGCCGCCGCGGCGCGGGTGAACGCCCGGCTGGGCGTGCTGGACGAGGAGACCGCCGGCGCGATCGTCTCGGCCGCCGAGGAGGTCGCGGCGGGCCGCTGGGACGCCGAGTTCCCGGTGGACGTGTTCCAGACCGGCTCGGGCACCTCGTCCAACATGAACACCAACGAGGTGATCGCCACCCTGGCCGGCGAGCGGCTCGGCCGGCCCGTCCACCCCAACGACCACGTCAACGCCAGCCAGTCGTCCAACGACGTCTTCCCGTCCTCGATCCACATCGCCGCCACCGCCGCCGTCAGCCACGACCTGATCCCCGCGCTGGAGCACCTGGCCGAGGCGCTGGAGCGCAAGTCCGCGGAGTTCGCGCTGGTCGTCAAGGCCGGCCGGACGCATCTGATGGACGCCACGCCGGTCACCCTGGGGCAGGAGTTCGGCGGGTACGCGGCGCAGGTCCGGCACGGGCGGGAGCGGCTGCTGGCCACCCTGCCCCGGGTCGCCGAACTGCCGCTCGGCGGCACCGCGGTGGGCACCGGCATCAACACCCCGCCCGGGTTCGCGGCGGCGGTGATCGAGGAGGTCGCGCGCACCACCGGGCTGCCGCTGACCGAGGCCCGCGACCACTTCGAGGCGCAGGGCGCGCGGGACGGCCTGGTCGAGCTGAGCGGCCAACTGCGCACCGTCGCCGTCGGGTTCACGAAGATCGCGAACGACCTGCGGTGGATGGGCTCGGGCCCGCGCACCGGCCTCGGCGAGCTCAACCTCCCGGACCTCCAGCCCGGTTCGTCGATCATGCCGGGCAAGGTGAACCCGGTGCTGCCCGAGGTGGTCCTGATGGTCTCGGCCCAGGTGATCGGCAACGACGCCACCGTGACGGTGGCCGGGGCGAGCGGGAACTTCGAGCTCAATGTGATGCTGCCGGTGATCGCCCGTAACGTGCTGGAGTCGGTCCGGCTGCTCGCCAACAGCGCCCGGCTGCTCGCCGACCGCGCCGTGGACGGCATCACCGCCAACGTCGAGCGGGCCCGGGAGTACGCGGAGTCCTCGCCGTCGGTGGTCACTCCGCTGAACCGGTACATCGGGTACGAGGAGGCGGCCAAGGTCGCCAAGCAGGCGCTCGCGGAGCGGAAGACGATCCGCCAGGTGGTGCTGGAGCGCGGGTACGTCGAGCAGGGGCGGCTCACGGTCGACCAACTGGACGAGGCGCTGGACGTGCTGCGGATGACCCGGCCGTAGGGGGCCGGTCCCGATCCGGGCCCGCACCGGACGCGCGCCCGGGGCGCGGAGGGCGACCTCGCCGCTCCACGCCCCGGGTGTCGGGCTTGCGTCGGACGTCAGCCCTTGGCTCGGCCGGCCCGGCCGAGCCGCATCGCGGCTCCGTTCGACGTCATGGTGGCCATCGAGATGGCGGCGAGCCCCAGCAGGAACATCACGCCGCCCGCGATGATGCAGGTGACGATGTTCTTGCCCCGGTTCACCTCACCCGAGACGACCCAGGGGGAAATGACGGTCCACGCGCCGAGCAGGGTGGCCGCCCAGGCCCGTGCGTGGGTGCGCTCGTACGCCGAGCCGTAACCGGCCATCAGCACGCAGTAGGCGAGACCGACGATCAGGCAGGTGACGGTCAGCGTGTTGAAGGCGGTGAAACCGACGATCCATGGCGAGGCCGCCAGGAAAAGACCGGCCACAATGGCCAGGGCCTCGACGCCCTGCGCCCGCGGGGTCAGGGTGACCCGCTCGTAGTGCTCCCGGAGTTCGACGATGTCCGGATGGTGCTCCATGCCCATCGGGATCTGGGTAGACACCGATACCACCTCCTAGGGTTGGTACATGGAAGGCGCTAGCCCAGTACCATTCTGGCGCCAATCGACCGTTTTGCACCTTTTCGCCGGGGAAGCTACCCTGCCCGGCCCGCCGGACCGTCCGCCCGGCCACCCGCCCGCCCCGTCCACTTCAGCCACTTCAGCCTACGGGTGACCTCCGTCTCAACCCCGTCCGCCGCCATTGCGTATGCAACTCGTTGCATAGCAGGATGCCGGTCATGGCACTGGAGCACGCGATCCTCGTCTCGCTGCTGGAACGGCCCGGCTCCGGCTACGAACTGGCCCGGCGCTTCGACCGGTCCATCGGCCGCTTCTGGACCGCCACCCACCAGCAGATCTACCGGGTACTGCGGCGGATGGAGGCGGACGGCTGGATCTCCGTCGAGGAGGTCGCCCAGGACGGGCGGCCGGACAAGAAGGTGTACTCGGCGGCCCCGCCCGGCCGGACCGCGCTCGCCGCCTGGCTGCGCGAGCCCGTCGAACCGGAGACCGTCCGACACGAGCTCGCCGTCCGGATCCGGGCGGTGGCCTTCGACGACCCGGCCGCACTGATCCCCGAGGTCGAACGGCACCGGGACGGCCACGCCGCCCTGCTCGCCCGCTACCTGCACGGCGAAGGGCGCGACTTCCCGGCGCCGGACGCGCTCGACGCCCAGCAGCGGCTCCAGCACGTGGTGCTGCGCGGCGGGATCGAGTACGAGCGGATGACGCTCGCCTGGCTCGACGAGGTGCTCGCCACCCTGCGCGAGCTGGCCGCGGACGCCGCTGCTCCCGCGCCCGGGCCCGCCTCGGGCCCCGATGTCGCCCACTGACATTCCACCCTCCACCCTCGACACCCCGGAGCCCGCGATGCTCTTCAACCCGCGTACCTACGACCCCGCGCAGTTCGACGAGCCGACCCGCCGGCTGCTGCGCGCGACCGTGGACTGGTTCGAGTCGCGCGGCAAGAAGGCGCTGATCGACACCTACATCGACCGCGCCTGGTACGCCGACTTCCTCGAATTCGCCGCCAAGGAAGGCCTGTTCGCCGAGTTCCTGACGCCGTCCGCCGCCGACCCGGAGAAGCGCTGGGACACCTCCCGGATCGCCGAGCTGAACGAGATCCTCGGCTTCTACGGCCTCGGCTACTGGTACACCTGGCAGGTCACCATCCTGGGCCTCGGCCCGGTCTGGCAGAGCGAGAACGAGGCCGTCCGGGCCCGCGCCGCCAAGCTGCTGGCCGAGGGCCACGTCATGGCGTTCGGGCTCTCCGAGCGCAGCCACGGTGCCGACATCTACTCGACCGACATGGTCCTCACCCCGGACGGCGAGGGCGGCTTCACCGCCACCGGCTCCAAGTACTACATCGGCAACGGCAACGTCGCCGGCCTGGTCTCCGTGTTCGGCCGCCGCTCGGACGTCGAGGGGCCGGAGGGCTACGTCTTCTTCGCCGCCGACAGCCGCCACGAGGCGTACCACCTGGTCAAGAACGTCGTGAACGCCCAGATGTACGTCAGCGAGTTCCGGCTGGAGGAGTACCCGGTCCGCGCCGAGGACGTCCTGCACACCGGCAAGGCCGCCTTCGACGCCGCCCTGAACACCGTCAACGTCGGCAAGTTCAACCTGTGCACCGCCTCCGTCGGCATCTGCGAGCACGCGATGTACGAGGCCGTGACGCACGCCCACAACCGGGTGCTGTACGGCAAGCGGGTCACCGACTTCCCGCACGTGCGCCGCGAGTTGACCGACGCGTACGCGCGGCTGGTGGCGATGAAGCTGTTCGCCGCCCGCTCGGTGGACTACTTCCGCACCGCCTCCCCCGAGGACCGCCGCTACCTGCTCTTCAACCCGATGACCAAGATGAAGGTCACCACGGAGGGCGAGAAGGTCATCGACCTCATGTGGGACGTCATCGCGGCCAAGGGCTTCGAGGCGGACACCTACTTCGACAAGGCCGCCAAGGACATCCGGGGCCTGCCGAAGCTGGAGGGCACCGTCCACGTCAACCTGGCGCTGATCCTCAAGTTCATGGCCAACTACCTGTTCGCCCCGGCCGAGTACCCGCCGGTGCCGACCCGCCAGGACGCCGCCGACGACGAGTTCCTGTTCCGGCAGGGCCCGGCCCGGGGCCTCGGCGCGATCCGCTTCCACGACTGGCGGGCCGCCTACGCCGCGCACGGGCACCTCCCGAACGTCGCCCGGTTCCGCGAGCAGGCCGACGGCTTCTGCGCGTTGCTGCTGGAGCACGCGCCGAGCGCGGAGCAGCAGGCGGACCTCGACTTCCTGCTGGAGATCGGCCAGCTGTTCGCGCTGATCGTCTACGGCCAGCTGGTGCTGGAGCAGGCCGAGCTGACCGGGCTGGACGCGGACCTGCTGGACCAGGTCTTCGACGCGCTGGTGCGGGACTTCTCCGCGCACGCCACCGAGCTGCACGGCAAGGCGTCCACCACCGAGGCCCAGGCGGCGTGGGCGCTGGCGCACGTCCGCCGCCCGGTCGCGGACGGCGCGCGGGCGGCGAAGGTGTGGGGCATGGTCGAGGCGCTCTCGGGCGCGTACGAGATGCCGGCGTAGTCTCCGCACCCGGAGTGGACCCGGGGGTACCGGTCGTGGGACCGGCACCCCCGGAGTCGTTTCACTGACGATGCGTCAGAAGGTGAGCTTCCAGCTGTCGATGTAGCCGGTGTCCTGGCGTCCCGTGTCCTGGACCTTGAGCTTCCAGGTGCCGTTGGCCGGCACGGCGGAGGCGTTCACGGTGTACGTGGTCTGCACGTTGGCCGCGGAGTCGTTGCCGCTGGCGTCCTTCAGGCGGAAGGCGGTGCCGTTCGGCGCGACCAGGTCGATGACGAGGTCGCCGCGGTAGGTGTGCTTGATGTCCACGCCGACCTGGAGCGCGGACGGGGCGTTGCCGGTGCGGCCGGTGACGGCGAGGTCGGAGGTCACGGCCGAGCCGGCGTCCGGGATCTGCACATCGGCGGTGCTCTCGAAGACGGTGCCGGTGGGCGGGGTGGTGCTGCCGGCGGAGAGGGTCCAGATCGCGTACGCGAT
This sequence comes from Kitasatospora misakiensis, assembly GCF_042656005.1. Classification (NCBI taxonomy): domain Bacteria; kingdom Bacillati; phylum Actinomycetota; class Actinomycetes; order Kitasatosporales; family Streptomycetaceae; genus Kitasatospora; species Kitasatospora misakiensis. The sequence continues at coordinate 68,875 of NZ_JBHSOF010000003.1, forward strand.
GGCGTCGCTCATCCGGTCCAGCGCGGTGTCGTTGATGTTGGCGGTGGTGTCGCAGGAGGAGTGGTAGCAGCGGTCGAACGGCTGGCCCGCCGTTCCGCCCCACTTCGCCGCCTGGGCACTGGTCTTGGTGTAGTCGGCGCCGCTGAACAGGCCGCCGACCCGGATGCCGGCGTTCTGGAACGGGGCGTGGTCGGAGCGGCCGTCGCCCTCGAAGTCCTGCTCGGTGGTGATGCCGAGGCCCGCGAAGTAGTCGCGGAACAGGGCGTCGAGCGCGCTGTCGTAGCGGTACGTGAAGTAGCCGGGGTTGGGCGAGCCGATCATGTCGAAGTTGAGGTAGGTGTCGATCTTCGAACGACCGGTGGCGCCAAGGCCGTTGACGTAGTTCTTGGAGCCGATCATGCCGTACTCCTCGGCGCCCCACCAGCCGAACCGCAGGTGCTTGGTGGGCTTGAGGCCGGCCCGGGACACGGCGAGCGCGGTCTCCAGGACGCCGGCGGAGCCGGAGCCGTTGTCGTTGATGCCCGGCCCGCCGGTGACGGAGTCCAGGTGGGCGCCGGCCATGACGACGTGCGAGGTGTCGCCGCCGGGCCAGTCGGCGATGAGGTTGTAGCCGGTCGAGCCGTTGTAGCTGAAGGTCAGCAGCGTCGTGGTGTAGCCCGCGGCGTCCAACTTGGCCTTCACGTAGTCGATCGAGGCCTTGTAGCCGGCCCGGCCGTGGGCGCGGTTGCCGCCGTTGGCGGTGGCTATCGACTGGAGTTGGGCGAGGTGCGCCTTGACGTTGGCCACCGGGATGTCGGGGGCGGCGGCGACCGGCGAGGGAGCCTGGACGGCGGGGGCCGCGGGGGCGGGCGCCGTCGGAGCCGCGGCGGCGGCCGGGGCGAGGAAGGCGGCCGCGAGGGTGACGGCGGCAGCGGCGGACAGGGCGGATCGGCGCAGGCGGGATCGCCGCGGGGCGCGCTCGGTCAATGGAGGCTCCGGTATCTGGTGGGGCAGAACGGAAGCGCGCCACTTCACGGACGACGTAAGGGTGCTGAGGGGGCGTGGGGCCGACCGCACCGTAAAGTTGACGCGACCATGATGATTGAGCGAACCTGCGATCCCGTCAAGAGGGAGGGGGGTCGGCGGGGGCGCGGCGGAGGCGCCGAGTGGGCCGACAGCTGACAGATTTCAAAATCTGTTATCTGTTATCTGATATCTGATATCTGTCATCTGTTAGTTGTCAGCAGTCGGCCGACGACTGCTCCGGAGTCCGGGGCAGGACCGCGCGGACGACCGCCCCGCCGTCGTGGTTGCCCGTCGTGAACCGGCCGCCCAGTTCCTCGGCCCGCTCGGCCATCGAGCGGAGCCCAAGCCCCGAACCGGCTCGCCGACGGTCACCGGCCCCGTCGCCCTCCCTCGGATCCACCGGGCCGGTCCGGTCCGCCGCGCCCGCCGCGCCCGAGGCGTCCGACACATCTGACGCGTCCGGCGGAAACCCGCGGCCGTCGTCCCAGACCTCGACCACCACCGCCTCCGGTCGCACCCGCAGCGTCAACCGGGCCTGGCCGGCCGCCGAGTGGCGCAGCACGTTGTGCAGCGCCTCGCCGCTGATCCGCAGCGCCGCCACCTCCACCGCGGCCGGCAGCGCGGGCGGCGGGTCCGGGTCGAGCACCAGCGCGATCCGCACCCGCGGCCCGTCCAACTCCGCGACCAGCCGCCGCAGCGCCACCGCGAGCCCCTCCCCCGCGAGTGCGGCGGGCGCCAGCCCTTCGGTGATCCGCCGCAGTTCGTCGATCGCCTGCCCGATCCCGGCCGACACCGCCCGCAGCGAGCGGGCCGCCGGGGAGCCCTCCGGGACGGCGGCCCGCGCGGTGTCGACGCCCAGCCGCAGCCCCGAGAGCGTGGGCCCAAGACCGTCGTGCAGGTCGTGCCGCAGCCGGCGGCGCTCCTCCTCGCGGGCGAGCACGATCTGCCGCCGCCCGCGCTGCAGTTCCTCGTACATCCGCAGCGAGGCGATCGCGGGCGCGGCCTGGTCGGCGAGGAAGCGGAGCACCTCGTGGTCCTGCGCGTCCAGTTCCGGCTGTCCGACGCGCGGGGGCGCGTAGAGGTCGCCGATCACCGCCCCCTCGTAACTGAGCGGGAACACCTGGCTGTTCTGCCCGATCGCGCCGACGGAGGCGAGTTCGTGCGGTCCGGTGCGGGTGTGCAGGACGACCCGGGCGCCGGGCAGGCCGAGGGCGGTGACCACGGTGTCGCACAGCAGCGGGGGCGCGTCGGCCGGGCTGACGGCGCGGCTCAGCCGTTCGGCGAGGGCCCGCACCACCTGGTAGGGGCGGGCCCTCTCACCGTAGTAGAAGCGGTCGACGGCCCGCACGACCCAGCGGGTGGTGGGTCCGAGCAGTCCGCCGATGGCCAGGGCGCCGGCCGCCAGCAGTTGCGCGCTCGCGCTGCTGGCCTCCGGCAGGGCGCGGCGCAGCAGCAGCGCGATGCCCAGGTAGCCGGCGATCAGCAGGGCGGTGAGGGCGAGGACGCTGAGCATCCGGCGGGTGGCCCGGTCGAGGTAGCGGGAGCGGTCGCGGGTGAACGCGTAGCCGACCGCGCCGAGCATCCAGAGCGCCGACCCGGCGAAGTAGGCGACCGCCGCGACGCTCTCCGAACTCCCCATCCGAAGCGCGATGTTGGTCGTGACCAGCCAGACGAGGTAGGGCACCAGGACGGCGGTGACGCTGCGGTGGGGCCGCGCGGAGCGGCGCCAGCGGACGGCGGCCACGATCAGGCTGGTGATGACGATGGCCCAGGCGACCCGGGTCGCGTGCCACTCGTCGAGCGGCAGCTTCTCCGGGGGGACGAGAACGTCGCCGAAGTACGGCAGGTGGCTGCCGAGGCGCACGGCGCAGGCGTGCAGGGCGCTCCAGACGGCGACGGCGACGACGAACGCGCGGCCCGGTCCGCCGGGCAGCCGTCCCTCGGGCAGCCAGAGCGGGAGGGCGAGGGAGACGAAGATGAACAGGGTGACGGAGGCGAGCAGCAGCGCGGCTCCGAGGGCCTGCACCGCCTCTCCGGCGTCGGCGGCGGCGCCCGCGAGGAGGGCGAAGCGGGAGAGGCAGCCGCCGAGGCCGGCGGCCAGCAGGCAGCGGCCGAGGCTGCGGCCGACCGGGGGCTCGGCGGTGGCCGGGACGGCGGGGCCAGCGGGGCCAGCGGTGGCGGACGCGGCGGCGGGAGGCGGGTCGTCGGAACCCGGTCCCGCGCGGTGGGCGAGGATGAGCAGCCCGGAGAGCGCGAAGGCGAAGCCGAGGAGGACGGTCTCGCCGTCGTGGAGGTAGAACGGGGTGGCCCAGGCGGCGTCCTGGTGGGTGACGGCGAGCAGCACCCAGCCGAGTCCGCTGAGCAGGGTCGCTCCGCAGGCCCAGGCGGCCGGGGTGAGACCGGTCCGCCCGGGTGCGACCGGGGGTCCCGGCAGGTTGGCCCGGGCCGGCGGGCGCACGGCCTCCGGGGGTGCGGTGACCTGCCGGGTCGTGGTGGTGGCCGGGGTCGCGGCCGGTTCGCTCATGTGGGCCTCCTCCCCCGCATCCTCCGTGTCCTGGCGTCCCGGAGGCGCGGGACGGCGGTCCGGTCCCGGCCCCGAATGTGCACCGGGATGCCCACCCGGGTGCGGCGCGACCGCGTCGTCGGGGCGCGGCCCCGGGCGGGTGCGGGTGTCCGGACCGGGGCGGATGCGGGTGGATACCCCGGCCGGGGCGGGTGCGGATGCGGGCGGGTGCCCGGGCGCGCGCGGGCGTCGGCGGGTCCGCGGGTCCGCGGGTCAGCTGTCGCCGAGGCCCATGTCCCTGGCCCGGGCCACGGCCTCCGCCCGGGTGGCGACGTGCAGCTTCTCGAAGATGTGGGTGACGTGGTTGCGCACCGTCTTCTCCGCGACCACCAGCTCGCGGGCGATCCTGCGGTTGTCCAGCCCACGGGCCACCAGGTCCAGGACCTCCGCCTCGCGGGCGGTGAGCGCCGGGAAGAGCTGTCCGGCCTCCCGCACCCGCGCACCGGCCAGCAGGGTGGTGATCCGCTCGGCCACGTCCGCGCCGAACACCGCGCCCCCGGCCGCCACCGTCCGGACCGCGTGCAGCACCTCCTCGCGGCCCGCGCCCTTCACCAGGTAGCCGCGGGCCCCCGCCTGGAGCGCGGCGAGCAGGCTGCCGTCGTCGTCCGCCATGGTGAGCATCAGCACCGGCGGGGCCGGCTGGTCGGCGGAGAGCCGGCGGGTGGCCTCCAGCCCGGAGCCGTCCGGCAACGAGAGGTCCATGACGACCATGTCGGGGCGGTGGCGGGCGACGGCCTCCGGTACGTCGCCCGCGCGCTCGGCCTCGGCGACCACGACGATGCCCTCGGCGCTGTCGAGGGCGGCCTTCAACCCCTCCCGGAACAGCGGGTGGTCGTCGACGATCAGGACCCGGACGGGCGCGGCCTCCGGCTCCTCGTCCGGCTGCGGTACGCGTGCCTGGGGGTCTTCGGCGGGCTGCTCTTCATCCACCTGGCCGACACTACCAGCGATGCCAAGGTGACCTTCCGTGACAGGTGCGGCGGGGACGAGACCGCTGCCCCATGCGCCCGGGACGGCGGGCGGCCGAAACTGGTGGCAGCACGCCCGGCCCGGCGACCGGCCGTCGGTGGACCCCATCCCCACCCGTCCCTAGGCGGTGCCATGATCACGGTGATCCCTCCTCGCCCCCTGCCGCGCACGCCGGCCGGGGCCCTGCCGCGCCGGACGCCCGCCCAACGCCGGCTCACCGCCGCCGCGGCGCTCACCGTGCTCTGCCTGGCGGTCGCCACCCTCTGGGTCTGCTACGTGCTGGTCCACCTCGGCGCGCCCGGCGTCGAGGGTCCCCGGGACCAGCTCGCCATCCTGCTCTACGCGCTGCCCACCGCCGGAGCGGGGATGCTGCTGCACGCCCACCGTCCGGGAAATCCACTCGGTTGGGTGATGCTCGTCTACGCGCTGACGTCGATGCTGCCGAGCGCCGCCGCCGCACCCGTCTGGGTGGAGGTCACCGACCCCGGGCTCGTGGGCACCGCGGCCGTGGTGCGCGCGGTGTGCGACACCGTCAGCCAGACGCTGTTCTACGTGCTGCCGCTCTGGCTGCCCGCCGCACGGCTCACCACCCGCCGATGGTGGTGGTACATCGGCGCCGTCACCCTCTGGGTGCTCCCGGACTGCATGTCCTTCCTGGACCGCGCGACCGTGTTCGGCCGCCCCAATCCCCTCGCCGACAGCGCGGTCGCGAACGCCTTCGGCTCCGTGTCCGACCACCTCGACCGCCTCTACGACCCGGTCAACTACCTGCTGATCGGCGTCGCGGCCACCGTGCTGCTGGTCCGGCTGCTCCGCCGCACCGCGCCCAAGCACCGCGCGCCCCGGCACCGCGCGCACCTCGCCGGGATGCTCGGCGCCTACCTGCTCTGGGCGGGGATGCAGGACTACTACACACGGCGGTTCTCCTACGAGTACTGGCTGAGCTATTCGCTGTTCACGGCGGCGGGCGCGGTGTGGGCGGTGGCGGTGGCGTTCCTGGTGGTGCGCGACGGCGGGTGGCGGCTCGACCGGGCGGCCCGGTCCGTCCTCACCGGACTGCTGCTCGCCACCGGGCTCACCGTGGCGTTCGTGGCCTGCGCGGCGGTGCTCTCGGGGTGGCTGGTGCCCGGTCGCGGCGCCGCCGCCCTCCTGCTGATCGCCCTGGTCTTCGGGCTGGGCACGGGTCTGCCACGGGCCGCCCGCTGGGCCGTGGGCCTGGTGGACCGGCTCTACTACGGCGAACGCGCCCAGCCCTATCAGGTACTGCGGACGCTGGCCGGACAGGTCCGGCAGGTCGTCGATCCGGAGCTGCTGCCGTCCGCGCTCTGCGGCACGGTCGCGAAGGAACTGCGGCTGCCGGGCGTGGCGCTGGCCGTCACCACCCGGGCCGGGCGCCGGCCCCTGGCCGCGGTGGGGCGGCTGGACGGACCGGTCCAGGACTTCCCGCTGGTCCACCACGGCACGGCGATCGGGGTGTTGACGGTCGGGCTGCGGCCGGGCGAGGTCCTCCTGGAACCGAGCGACGTCGACATCCTCCGCTCGCTGGCCGACCAGGCCTCGCCGGCCGTCGCCTCACTGCGGCTCCAGGAGGACCTCCGGGCCAGCCGGGAACAGATCGTCGCGGCGCGCGAGGAGGAGCGGCGGTGGCTGCGCCGGGACATCCACGACGGGCTCGGACCGGCGCTGGCCGGGCTCCGGCTGCGGGTCGACAACGCGGCCTCGACGGCCTCCGCGCTCCCGGCCTCCGCGCCCACCGGGGCGCCGGGAGGCGGTGGGCGGGTCGAGGCGCTCGCGCAGACCCTGCAGGGCATCTCCGGCGATCTGGCGATGACGATCAAGGAGGTGCGGCGGATCACCGACCGGCTCGGGCCCGCACCGCTCGGCGAGTTCGGTCTCACCCGGGCCGTTCAGCACCTGGCGGCCTCGTTCAGCGGCGACGGCCTCACCGTCAGCACCGCGCTGCAGCCCGACCCGCTGCCGGAGCTGCCCGCCGCCGTCGAGGTGGCCGCGTACCGGATCACCGCCGAGGCGCTGAACAACGTGCTCCGGCACGCCCGCGCCAACCACGCCCAGGTGGCGCTGCGGGTGGACGAGGCGAACCTGACGCTGACCGTCCAGGACGACGGGATCGGCCTCGGCGACCTCACACCCGCCGAGGTCCCGGACGGCGGCCCGGAGGGCACGGATTCGACGGACGGGGTCGGGCTGCGGTCGATGTCGGACCGGGCGGCCGAGATCGGCGGCCGCTGTACCGTGGGCCGTCTCCCGCAGACGAACGGGACACGGGTGCTGGCCGTCCTGCCCAGGCACCCCTCGCAGGAGCGGGGAGCGAGCGGCTGAGGAGCCGCGGGCTGACAACTGACAACTGACAGATTTCAGATAACAGCTGACAGATAACAGATTTCAGATTCTGTCATCTGTTATCTGTCAGTCGTCAGCTGTCACTTTGTCAGCCGGTCTGGTGGAGAACCGCCGCCCACCCGCACCGCCCGGGCCCCGATGCCGCCGGCGGCATCGGGGCCCGGATGAGGGGACGGGGGGATCGGGGAGGGTTCCTGGGGAGGGCGGGGGCCACGGAGGACGATCAGCCCTTGCAGTCCTTCTCCCCCGGCTTGCAGCGGCGCTCGTTGTTCGCGGTCTCGCTCGCGGGCGCCGCCTTGGCCACCGCGCCGACGACGGCGCTCCTGATGACCACGGTGGCTGCGGCGACGCCGGCGAGTACGGACGCGACGCCGAGCGTCTTCGATGTCGTGTTCGTTGCCATGGGTGGTGCTCCAGACTCTGTCTTCCGAGCGGTCCAGGCGATCGACCGCTCTGCCCTCCACTCTGGTCGGCGCAGCGCCCCGGGCGCATGGGCCCGCCGTCCCGTTCCGGTCCCAGAACGGGATGGCGAACGGGACGGCGAACGCGACGGCGGGCCATCGGTAGAGGTCAGGTTGGCTCAGGGCGGATCGGGCAGGACCAGCACCGGCTTCACGACCTCCCCCGCCTCCGCCGCCGCGACCGCCTCCTCGATCGCCGCGAACGGGAAGGTCCGCACCAGCCGGTCCACCGGCAGCCGTCCCGCGCGGAAGAGGTCCACCAGCGCCGGCAGGAACCGTCCCGGCACGCTCGCCCCCTGGTTCACCCCGACGATCCGGGGCGCCCGGGCGAGCAGTCCGGGGACGTCCAGGCCCACCTCGCTGCCCGCCGGCGGCGCGCCGACCACCCCGCACGTCCCCCCGACGGCCAGCGCCTCCACGGCCTGGCGCAGCGCGCGGACGCTGCCGCTGGTCTCCAGCGTGTGCTCCGCCCCGCGCCCGCCGGTGAGCGCGCGGACCGCCGCGACCGGGTCCTCGCTCCCCGCGTCGACGACGTCGGTGGCGCCGAGTTCCAGGGCCAGCGCGAGCCGGGCCGGGCGGAGGTCGACCGCGACGATCCGCGCGACGGGCGTCAACCGCGCCGCCAGGACGGCGGCCAGGCCGACCGCGCCGGCGCCGAACACGGCCAGCGTGTCGCCCGGCCGGGGCCGCAGCACGTTGAGGACCGCGCCCGCGCCGGTCTGCACGCCGCAGCCGAACGGGGCCAGCAGCTCGAACGGCACCGGCGGGCCGGGGACGGGCACGGCGTTGCGCTCGTCCGCCAACGCGTGGGCGGCGAACGAGGACTGTCCGAAGAAGTGCCCGTGCAGGGCGGTGTCGCGATGGCGGCCGGTCCCCCGCAGGGTGGCGCTGCCGTCCAGCCTTCGGCCGCCGAACAGGTTGAGGGCCGCCCAGTGGTCGCAGCGCACCGGGCGGCCGGCCAGGCAGGACGGGCAGGCGCCGCAGGAGTCGAAGGTCAGGACGACGGTGTCGCCGGGCCGTACCCGGGTGACGGCGCGGCCGACCGCCGTCACGGTGCCCGCGCCCTCGTGGCCGAGGACGGCAGGCAGCGGCGCGGGCGTGCGGCCGGCCCGGACGCTCAGGTCGGTGTGGCAGATCCCCACGGCCCTGATCCGGACCAGGACTTCGTCCTCGCGCGGTCCGTCCAGCCGCACGGTCTCCGGCCGGAACGGCCCGCCGGTCTCCCGCACCACGGCGGCGGTGGTCTCGATCATGTCGGACCGGCCCCGTGCCGCGACATGTCCGCGTCCCCATCGGCGCCGTTGCGGGCAGTCCACGGGCCGGAGGGCGCGAACAGCCGCTCGGCGGTGGCCCGTTCGTAGGGCATGCCGGCGGGCATCGCGAGCACCTCCAACTGGAGCCCCCAGGGCGTGCGGAAGTACACCCAGCGGTCGCCGTCGATCGGTCCGCCGTCGGCGATCGTCTGCGGTTCGCCCAGGACCTCGACGCCGGGCTGTCGGCGCAGGTAGGCGACGGCGAGGTCGACGTCGTCGACGGCGATCGCCAGATGGTGGCCGCCCCAGTCGCTGTTGGCGGGCGGCTCGCGGCGCTGGTCCGGGGCGGTGTACTGGAACAGTTCCAGGTTGCTGACCGGCCCGAGCCGCAGCATCGCGATATGGGCCACCGCCTCGCGGTGGACGCCGAGTTGGCGGGTCATCCAGGCCGCGTCCCCGGGCGGCGCGGCGACCGGCCCGAGGCGGTAGAGCAGTCGCGCGCCGAGGACGTTCGTGAAGAACGCCACCGCCTGGTCGAGGTCGGGGACGGTGTAGGCGACGTGGTGGACGGCGCGCGCACCGGGGATCCCGGGCCGGTCGGGGACACGGGGGACGGGGGAGGTGCGGGGGACGTCGGTCATCGTGCGCTCCTTCCGGAAGCCTCCGAGGCGTCGGGCGCCGCAGGGGCCACGGGGGCCACCGTCCACGCGTGGGCCTCGTGGGCGGCGTCGCGCTGGTTGGCGACGGCGCCCATCAGGCTGAGGCCGCCGTCGACGGTGAGCGACACCCCGGTGGTGTAGGCGGCGTCCGGCCCGGTGAGGTGGACGATCGCGGCGGCGACCTCCGCCGCCCGGCCGGGCCGGCCCACCGGGATGGCGGGCCGGGCGAGGCCGGTGAGGTCCCGGTCGTCGAGGACGCCGTTCATCCGGGTGGCCGTCTCGCCGGGGCTGACGGCGTTCACGGTGATGCCGTACGGCGCCAGCTCCAGGGCCATCACCTTGGTGAGTTCGCCCAGTCCGCCCTTGGCGGCGCAGTAGGCGGCGCCGCCCGGGATCGGGACGAACTCGTGGACGGATGTGACGTTGACGATCCGCCCACCGCGGCCCTGCGCCACCATCCGGCGGGCGGCCGCCTGGGCGCAGGCGAACGGCCCGGTGAGGTCCACCGCCAGGATCCGCTGCCAGTCGTCCAGGGTCTCGTCGAGAACCGGTGAACGCCGGTTGATTCCGGCGCAGTTGACCAGGATGTCGAGTCCGCCGAGCTGTTCGGCGGCCCCGTGCACGGCCCGCGCGGCGGCGGCCGGGTCGGACAGGTCGAGCGGCAGCAGCAGCGTCCGCCCGCCGGCCAGCGCGGCCGTCCGACGGGCGGCGGCGCGGTCGGTGCGGTAGCCCACGGCCACCGCGTGCCCGGCCCGGGCCAGGGCCACGGCGGTGGCCCTGCCGATGCCGGAACTGGCCCCGGTGACGATCGCCACCGAGGCCGACTGCCCTTCCCTGGCGGGCTGTTGGCGGTTCGAGGTCTCGGTCGTCACCCGGTCACCTCCGGGACGGTCGCCGGGCGGACTTGGTAGCCGGCCCGGGCGAGGCTCGGCGCCCCGAGGTAGCCGTAGAGGGCGGTGGTCGGACCGGCCGGACCGGTCCGGAAGCCGTGCCACTCACCGGCCGGGACGAACACCAGGTCACCGGCCAGGAGTCGGACCTCCGTGGTCGCCGTGAGATGGGTGCCACCGCCCGAGAGGACCAGGAAGAACTCGTCCGCGTACGGGTGCCGGTGCAGCTCGTGACCGCCGCCGGCGCCGAAGGTCGAGGCGGCGACGGTGAGCCGGCGGGCGCCGACCGTCTCGTCGGTCGCCAGCCAGCGCACCGCCATGTCGACCGACCCGGCGAGCGGCACGTCGGGCGGCGCGCCGACGGGGCCGCTGCCACGCGCGGCGGGCACGGTCGGGCCGTGGGTCGGCGGCGTGGCAGCGGCGGGACGGTCTTTAGCGTCGTCGCCGTGGGACCGGGCGGGCCACCTCGGCGGGGCGAGCGGGACGGGGTAGGGGCTCAGCGCGGACCGGTCACCGGGCACCGCCACGGGCCGTACGGTCAGCACGGCGGCGGGCGCACCGGGCAGCGCGGTGAGTCCGCAGGAGCTGCCGGGCGGGTGGTAGAGACCCTCGCCCGGACCGAGCACGCGCCCGGCCGAGCGGATGCCGCCGGAGAGCACCAGGGTCACCGATTCGCCTACCCGGGACGGGTGTTGTTCGACGCGTACGCCGGGCGGCAGGGTCTCGACGGTCAGCCCGCCGTGCGCGGACGGCAGGTGCTGGGGGTCGATCAGCCGGCGGAACGCGGGGGCCGTCCGGGGAACGGCGGCGGGTACGAGGATCACGCGAGGCCTCCTTCGGCGGTGGGGTTCGGAATGACAGGGGCCTGGGGGACGGAGGATCCCGGGGCCGGTGGGGCCGGAGGGGTTAGCGGAGCCGGTGGGCCGTCGGCCTGCCCGAAGTCGAGGAGGACCTTCGGTGGACCGCTGCGCCCTCCGGCCAGCATCCGGAACGCCTCCGGCGCGGCGGACGGCGGCAGGACGGCGGCGATCAGCGACTCGGCCGCCAGCACCCCGTCCCGGAACAGCCGGAGCGCGCGGTCGTAGTGGTCCAGGCCGTGCCGGACGCCGATCACCTCCAGCCCGCGCAGGGCGAGTTGGCCAGGGACGAAGTCCGGGCACGGGCGGCCGGCCACCCCGATCACGGCGAGCCGTCCGCCCGGTTCGAGCAGGTCGAGGCCGAGCGTGAAGGCCTCTGCCGCGCCTGCGGCCTCGACCGCGAGGGAGTACGCGGCGGACCGGGTGGCCCGCGCCTGTTCCGGGCTCAGCGCCCGCCGCGCGCCGCACCGCACGGCGAGCCGCCGCCCGGCCGGGTCGATGCCCACCGCGTCCACCGATGCGCCCATGCGGGCGGCGAGTTGGACGGCGAGCAGGCCGATCGTGCCGGTGCCGAGGACGACCACCCGGTCGCCGATCCGGCAGCGGGCCCGTTCGAGCCCCGCCACCACGGTGACCGCCGGCTCGGTCAACACCGCTGCGAGATCGGGTACTTGGTCGGGGATCCGGGACAACGAGCGCTCCGGCAGCACCACATACTGGGCGGCCGCGCCGGGCCGGCCGTAGAGACCGACCTCGGTGAGGCGTTCGCAGAGCGGGCGGCGGCCACGCCGGCACATCCGGCAGAGGCCGCAGTGGACCATGGTGTGGCCCACCACCCGGTCACCTGCGGTGAACTCGGTGACTGCGCCGCCGACTTCGACGACGGTGCCGCACCATTCGTGTCCCGGGACGAGCGGGTAGCCGGCCCGTCCGTCGCGCAGGTAGGCGGCGGTGCCGTGGAGCAGTTCCAGGTCGGTGCCGCAGAGGCCGACCAGGGACGTGCGCACGGTGACCTCGTCCGGCCCGGGCGGCGCAGGCCGGGGCACCCTGGCGAGGACGATCCGGTGCGGCGCCTCGAAGCGCAGCGCCGTCATCGTGTCGTGCGCGGTAGTCGTGTCGTGAGCCACCGTCGTGCCGCGCGGCGGCGTCCGGTCGGCCCCCGCCGGGGTGGCGGGGGCCTGGGCGACGGACTCGGCGGGGCCTGTCATGGCCGACTCCGCCGTTCGGCGCGCCGCCGGGCCAGGGACTGCCTGGTCGCGGCGGTGCGGCGCGGCGCGTCCAGGGCGAGGCAGAGCACCTCGGCACCGAGCGGACCGGCCTCCAGTCGCAGCGAACGGCCCCGGGTCGCCAGCAGCAGATCGCCGTCGACGGCCAAGTGGTCCGGCTCGTCGGCGGTTTGGCCGACGAGCAGCGAGCCGCGCACCACGAAGAGCACGGTCTCGCCGTCGGGTCGCCCCGGCAGCGCGTGGTGGGCGCCGGGGCTGAGCCGCAGGTGGTCGAAGGTCTCGCAGGCGCTGGCGAGCATGGAGCGGCGCGCCAGGCAACGCAGGCGGACGCGCTCGCCGTTCGGGCCGATGATGACGGCGGCCGAGGCCGAGGCGGTGGTGACGATCACTTCGGCTCGCCTCCCTTCGGGCTCGGAGGGGTGTCGGGGTGGTCCGGGTGCTCGGCGGCGCGGCGGTCGGCGGCCGGGCGCTCCTGGGTGGGGAGCTCGCGGGGCTGGCGGTCGGCGGGCGGGCCTTCGACGGTCGGGCGTTCCGACGCCGGATGGGCGATGGCGCCGCCCGGGTGGCCGGCCACGGCGAGGATCGCGTGGAAGTACTCAAGACCGGCGGTGCCGGCGGTGAGCACGGTGCGTGCGCCGAGCGGCAGGGTCAGGGCAGTGCCCTCGACCAGCGGGATTCCGGAGTCGGGGACCGTCGACGCCTCGGCCTCGGCCTCGGGCACCGTGGCGGTGCCCGAACCGGCCGTGATGTAGAGGGCGCGCTCGACGCCCTCCGCGACGACCTCGACGCTGCGGCCCGGATCGAGCCACTGCAGTCCGACGGCGCGGAGCGGTCCGGTCAGTACCCGGCTGGGGTCGACGGCGCCGCGTCGGCGGAGGTCGGTGATGACGGTGCCCGTCATGACGGGAACTCCTTCTGCTGTCCTGCGGTCCGTGTGGGCCGCTTCTGTTCTCCACGGTGTGCCGCCTGCCGTCCCGGTCGCACGGGAGCCCGGTCCTGTCCTGCTCCCGGCCGACGGGCGGGCCCTCGCCCTCCCGGGTCGGCGGGCCGCTCGGGCCGGTCCCGGTGACCGGCGGCCCAGGGCCCGGACGCCCGGTTCACGCCGGTTCCGGCGCCAGTGCCGGTGCCAGTGCCGGTGCCGTTTCCGGCGACGGTGCGGCCTCGGGCGCCGCGTCCCGGACGGAGGGGCGCGCGGTGGTCGCCGCCCGGCTGTGCGGGACGGCCGCCCGCCCGGCCAGCCCCTCCACGGCGGCCCGCAGCACGGCACGGTCCACCGGGGTCTGCAGCCGACCGCCGCTGCAGTACGGGCGGCCCAGGTCCGCGAGGAGCAGCAGACCGGGCCGGGCGGCGACGACGGCCGCCGCTACGAGCCTCTCGACGTCCACTCCGCGGGGCAGCGTGGTCGCCGAGCCGTTCAGGGCGAGCAGTTCGCGGTGGGCCCAGCCGGTGGCACGGTCGGCCAGGCCGAGCCGGGCCGCCACCTCGGCGGCGAGCAGCAGGCCCAGGGCGTCCGCGTCGCCCGGCGCGAGGGCCGGGCCGGCGACGGACCGCACGGCGGCGGCGAGGCTCCGGCCGTATCCGAGGGCGAGCGCGGGGCCGGTCTCGTCCGGGTCGAAGCAGACCAGGGCGGCGCGGGCGTCGGCGCACAGGGCGAGCAGTGCGGTGACGGTCCGCGCGTCGTGGCGCGCCTCGGCGGCGAGGAGGCGGGCGACCGTCCGGTAGTGGGCCGGACAGACGGCGAGGACGTGCCGGACGACGGCGACGAGGCCGGCCCGGGTCCGTGCGGCGGGGCCGGCGGCGAGTTGGTCGGCCCGGACCCAGACAAGAGCCGCGGCGGGTGCCGGACGGCGCAGGGCCAGGGCGGGACCGCAGGCCGCGGCGAGGTCGGTCGGCACCCGGACGTCGGCCGGAACGGCGCAGGCCCGCTCGCCTCCGACGGCGATGACTGTGGTGACGGCGGTGGCGGTGGAAGCGGGGGCGCCGGGCAGCGCGGGGGCGTTCGGGAGCGGCCCGTCACGCAGGTCGTGCAGGGTGGTGGGCGCCTGGGCGGCGGCGAGTGCGCGCACGCGGGCCAGGTGGTCGCCAGGCGCCGTTCCGTCGGTCACGAGCAGGAACCGCTCGGCCGCGAATTCGGCCAGCCGGACACGGAGTTCACCCCAGGACGGCTCGCCGCTGCGAACGGCGAGCGTGATGTGCGCGGCACCGATCTGGATCCGCCGGTCCAGTTGGACCGGCTGGGCGCTGCGACGCATGGGGAGCCTCCTCCGGGTCCGGATTCGAGCTCCACGTTGCGCCGCCCGCCGCCCCGGACGCCTGAGCCCCCGGGCCTGTCCACGCCCCGCCCCACCGCCCGGGACGCTCCGCGCGCGCCGGGCCGTCGACGATCACCGACTGACGAATGACAGCTGACAGAATCTGATATCTGAAATCTGTTATCTGTCAGTTGTCATCTGTCAGCCGTCAGGTGTCAGGTGTCAGCACGCGCGCGCTCGCCTCCGGCCGGCGCTCCGGGAGCGCCGCGCTCACCTGCCCGGGCAGGACGGTCAGGCAGAGCAGTTCCGCGCCGAGCGGTCCGCCGTGCAGGTGCACGGACTCGCCGCGCGGGGCGAGCAACAAGGTGCCGCGGTCGAGCAGGCGCAGCGGGTGAGCGGGGCAGTCGAGCAGCGCGACCGGGCCGCGCAGCACGTACCAGGCCGCCTCGGTGGACTCGCGCCCGGTGAGGTCGCAGCAGGCACCCGGGCCAAGTTGAACATGTTCAAACGCCTCGCACTCGCTGTGCAGCATGCCCCGGCGGGCCAGGCAGCGGGTGCGGACCCGTTGGGCGCCGGGGCCGAGCAGCAGCCGGGATCCGCCCGGACCGGCGACGATCATCGCCGCCCACCGCCCCGCACCGCGAGTTCCGCGTGCACGCACGCGAGCCCGCCCTGACCGGCGGTCAGGGTGACCGCAGTCCCGAGCGGCAGGGTGAGCGCCGTCCCGGGGCGCAGCGGCACCCGCACGTCCCCGATGGCCGCCCGGCCACCCCCGTCGACGACGAACACCGTGTGATCGACACCGTCCGCCATCATGAACTCCCGTTCTCCCGACGCGAGTTCGACGTGCCGCAGCACACGCAGCGGACCGCCGATCACGGCGGACGGGTCCAGCGGGCCGGCCCGCCGCAGATCGCGGACCACCGTGCTGCCGACCGCGCCGTCCGGCTCCCCATCCGCCGGGTCGGCGGGCAGTTCGATCACCAGCCACTCCAGCGGCCCGGACCCGGTGTTGCGCAGCCCGTGCCGGGTGCCGACCGCCGTCAGCACGGCGTCGCCCGCCCGGATCGGGTACCGGCGGCCGTCGAGGGTGACCTCCCCCTCCCCCGCCAGCAGCACGTACACCTCGCGGGTGCGGGTGTGCAGGTGTTCGCCGCTGACCCCGCCGGGCGGGATCCGCGCCCACTCGACGGCCTCCCAGTCCCCGGCCAGCCCGGCGCGGCGGGCCAGGCAGGCCCACTGGGTGACCCCGGCCGCGCCGTGCACCCCGTGGACGTCCGCCGGCGCGCCGGTGTCCGCGACCACGACCGCGCTACGCACGCTCCCCACTCCCCCGGACCTGCGTCCCCGCTCCCCATGCCGTCCCCACCGCGACCGACCCCGACCGATCCACCGCCGACCAGCCGCGCAACCACCCGGCCGCGTCGGCGAGTTCACGCCCGCTCAGGTCGTCCACGAAGACCCCCGAGCCGATCCCGGACGGCAGCGGCAGCCGTTGCCGCCCGTCGCGGTGGCGGACGGTGTCGGCGAGCGCCTCGGCGAGGGTGACCGGCTCCATCAGCGGGTGCCAGACCGGCAGTTCGAGCCGGCGCATCAGCCGCAGGACCCGTTCGGCCTGCTCCCCGTCGAGCAGGCCGCGCCGCCGGGCGACGACCGTGGTGAGCGCCATGTCGACGCAGACCGCCTCGCCGTGCAGGAGTTCGGGCAGGGCGCGCATCTCCACCGTCGGGCTGAACGAGTGCCCGTAGTCCATCAGGCGTTCCAGGCGGTGCTCCCAGAGGTTGGGCTGGAGTTCCTGGAGCATGCCGTGGACGGCGCGGCCGAGGACGGCGGCGCCCGCGCCGGGGCTCTGGAAGCGGGTGTCGAGCAGGTCCCGGCCGTGCCGCTCCAGCAGCACGAACAGCTCCGCGTCCTTGATCAGCGCGACCTTGAGGATCTCGGCGAGCCCGTTGCCGACGTGGCGGCGCTCCAGGGTGGCGAGGAAGGCCGGGTCGAGCAGGGTCTCGACGGCGGGGTGGTAGGTGCCGAGCCGGTTCTTGTGCCGGCCGTGGTTGACCCCGGTCTTGGCGCCGACGCCCGCGTCGACCAGGCCGATCAGGGTGGTCGGGACCCGCACGAACGGCGTCGAGCGGCGGTAGAGGCTGCAGGCGAGGCCGACGACGTCGGTGAGCACGCCGCCGCCGACCGCGAGCACCGGTTCGCCGCGCCGGGAGATCCCGAAGGAGTCCATCCGGTCGGCGACCTGGAACACCGCGTCCATGGTCTTCACCTGTTCATGGGCGAGCAGGACCAGCGTCTCGTACTCGACGCCCTGGGCGGTCAGGTAGCGGCGGAGGCGGTGGCCGTGCAGCTCGTGCACCCGGGCGTCGACCACGACGAGCCGGCGTCCGGGCGGGCCGCCGGCCCGGGCGAGCGCCGGATTGCCCGGGTCCAGGACACCGGGGGCGAAGCGGACCCGGTAGCTGACGGGGAGGGCGGTGGCCACCGTCCAACCGGTGGCCGGGGCCCCGTTGACCGGGTCGCCGTTCGCCTGGTCGCCGCCGACGGGGTCGCCGCCGCCCGGACCACCGGTGGCGTACAGGCCCGGGGCATGCCGGCGCAAGGAATGGGACTGCGGCTGGGGCTGCGGCTGGGGTTCGGGATGAGGACGGGGGATCGTCACGGGTCGGCTCTCCTTCAAGCGGACGGAGGTGGACGGCCCGGCGGGCGAGGGACAGGCCCGCCGGGTCGCTGTCCACCACGCTGATGCGCCCGTCGTCCCGGACGCACGGGCGGCCGGCCCCATCCGCGTCCCGCCCGCGCCCGGGACCGTCCCGACCACGGGCCACCGAACCCCCAGAGCCCTACGCACAGCCCGCCGCACCGGCCCCCGCACAGCCGCCCCGGCGACGTACGGTGGAACGGAGAGGCCGCAACCATGCACGCCACCGGTACCCACTTCACCGACCGCACCGACGCCGGACGCCGACTGGCCGACCGGCTCGGCCACCTGCGCGGCCCCGGCACCGTGGTGGTCGCACTGCCGCGCGGCGGCGTCCCGGTGGCCGCCGAGGTGGCGGTCGCACTCGGCGCGCCGCTGGACATCTGCGTGATCCGCAAGCTGGGCGTCCCCTACCAGCCGGAGCTCGGGATGGGGGCGATCGGGGAGGACGGCGTGCGGGTGATCAACAACCAGGTGCTGCGGCCCGCCGGGGTCACCCCGGAGCAGTTGGCCGCCGTGGAGGCCCACGAGCGGACGGAGTTGGAGCGCCGGGCCCGCCGCTACCGGGGCGGCCGGCCGCCGGTCGACCTGCGGGGGCGGACGGTGGTCGTGGTGGACGACGGCGTCGCCACCGGTTCGACCGCGCGGGCCGCCTGCCTGATCGTGCGGGCACGCGGCGCGCGGCGGGTGGTGCTCGCCGTTCCGGTGGCGCCGCGGGACTGGACGGAGCGGCTCGGCGATGTCGCCGACGAGCTGGTCTGCGTCGGCACGCCGTCACCGTTCTTCGCGATCGGCGAGTTCTACGCCGACTTCGCGCAGACCGAGGACGCCGAGGTCCTGCGCCACCTCGCCGCGGCCGCAGCCCACGCCGCCACCGCGTCCGCCACCACCCCCGCCTCCGACCGCGAGCTGACGCTCCCCGCCGCCGGCGTCCGCCTGACCGGCCGGCTGACCGTCCCCGGCGGCGCCCGCGGCCTCGTGGTGTTCGCGCACGGCAGCGGCAGCAGCCGCCACAGCCCGCGCAACCGCCACGTCGCCACCGGACTGAACGCCGCCGGCCTGGCCACCTTCCTGTTCGACCTGCTCACCGAGGACGAGGAACCGGACCGGCGGAACGTCTTCGACGTCGCCCTGCTCGGCGCCCGGCTGACCGACGTCGCCGGGGCCCTCCCCGCCGAGCAGTCCCGGGCGTCCGGGGCCCCGCCGCTGCCGCTGGCCCTGTTCGGCGCGAGCACCGGCGCCGCCGCCGCGCTGTGGACGGCCGCCCGGCTCGGCGACGGCGTGGCCGCCGTGGTCTCCCGGGGCGGGCGGCCGGACCTCGCCGGGGCGGCGGTGCTGGCCGCCGTGACCGCGCCGACGCTGCTGATCGTCGGCGGCCGGGACGACGTGGTGATCGACCTGAACCGGCAGGCGCGCGCGCAGCTGCGCTGCGAGAGTGAGCTGGCGGTGGTCCCGCGCGCCGGCCACCTCTTCGAGGAGCCCGGGACGCTGGACCGGGTCACCGAGCTGGCCCGGGACTGGTTCCGCGACCACCTCGGCCCTACCCCGGCCAGCGGCGATCCACCGTCCTGACCGGCGCACCGGCCCACCGGCGGTACCGACGACGCCGACGCCACACCCGCCCCTCCAGGACCGTTACGCAGAACTCGCGCAACACCCCCCACCGACCGAGCATTCTGCCCAGCCCGCTCAGCGATTTCCTGATCACCTTGTACACATTGAACAGTGAAAACCCGACCTGTTGCCCAACCACCCCGACTGGAGCAAGCTCAGCGCTCAGCCGCCCGCACGCACGTCCGCCCACCCCCAGCGGCGCGGCCGCCACCAGCGGATGCCACCAGCGGATGCCTCGACGCCGAGGCCTCAATGTGGAGGAACGACCGATGACCCCGCAGTCCCCCGCCCTTGAGCTGACCCCCGAGGAGCGCGAGGCCGGTCTCGACGCCGAGCAGCTGCGCCGCCTCGTCGGCCTCGTCGAGCACGACCCCGCCAGCGACCCGTTCCCGGTCACCGCGCAGGACGCGGTCGTGTTCGTGGTCGGCAACGCCACTCAGACGGCCCAGTTCTACCAGGTCGTCTTCGGCATGGAGCTGGTCGCCTACTCCGGCCCGGAGACCGGCCGCCGCGACCGCAAGGCCTATGTGCTGCGCTCCGGCTCCTGCCGCTTCGTGATCAAGGGCGGCGTCGCCCCGGACAGCCCGCTGCTGGACCACCACCGCCGCCACGGCGACGGCGTCGTCGACCTGGCGATGGAGGTGCCGGACGTCGACAAGTGCATCGAGCACGCCCGCGCCCAGGGTGCCACCATCCTGGAGGAGCCGAACGACGTCTCCGACGAGCACGGCACCGTCCGCCGGGCCGCGATCGCCACCTACGGCGAGACGCGCCACACCCTGGTCGACCGCTCCCGCTACACCGGGCCGTACCTGCCGGGCTACATCGTCGCCGAGAGCCGGGTGAAGCACCCGGAGGGTTCGCCGCGCCGGCTGTTCCAGGCCCTGGACCACGCGGTCGGCAACGTCGAGCTCGGCAAGATGGACGAGTGGGTCACCTTCTACAACAAGGTCATGGGCTTCGTGAACATGGCCGAGTTCGTGGGCGACGACATCGCCACCGACTACTCCGCGCTGATGTCCAAGGTGGTCGCCAGCGGCAACCACCGGGTGAAGTTCCCGCTCAACGAGCCGGCGATCGCCAAGAAGAAGTCGCAGATCGACGAGTACCTGGAGTTCTACACCGGCCCGGGCTGCCAGCACATGGCGCTGGCCACCAACGACATCCTCACCACCGTCGACGTGCTGCGGGCCCGCGGCGTCGAGTTCCTCAACACCCCCGACTCGTACTACGACGACCCCGAGCTGCGCGAGCGGATCGGCAAGGTCCGGGTGCCGATCGAGGAGCTGAAGAAGCGCGGCATCCTGGTCGACCGCGACGAGGACGGCTACCTGCTGCAGATCTTCACCAAGCCGATCGGCGACCGCCCCACCGTCTTCTACGAGTTCATCGAGCGGCATGGTTCGCTGGGCTTCGGGAAGGGCAACTTCAAGGCGCTCTTCGAGGCCATCGAGCGCGAGCAGGACGCCCGCGGCAACCTCTGAGAAGGCTGGAGCCGTACGAGAGGCTGGAGCCGTACAGAAGGTCTGGGCCTCGGAAAGGGCCCGGGAGGAGCAGGGACGATGGCGTACTACCGGCAGCTGGGCAGCATCCCGCCCAAGCGTCACACGCAGCACCGCACACCCGAAGGCGGGCTGTACTACGAGGAGTTGATGGGCGAGGAGGGGTTCTCCTCGGACTCCTCGCTGCTCTACCACCGGGGCATCCCCTCGGCCGTCGTGAACGCGGTGCCGTGGGAGCTGCCCGACCAGTCGACGGTGGCCAACCATCCCCTGCTCCCCCGCCACCTCAAGCTGCACGAGCTGTTCGCGGGCCAGGAGTGGAAGGCCGCGGACGTCGTCAGCAGCCGCCGGCTCGTCCTCGGCAACGGCGACGTGCGGATCTCCTACGTCGCCGCCGGGGCCCCGAGCGAGCTGTACCGCAACGGGCTCGGCGACGAGTGCGTGTACGTGGAGTCCGGCACCGGCACCCTGGAGACGGTGTTCGGCACACTGGAGGTCGGTCAGGGCGACTACGTGATCATCCCCCGGGCGACCACCCACCGCTGGGTGCCGACCGGCGACGAGCCGCTGCGCGCCTACTGCATCGAGGCGAACAGCCACATCACCCCGGTCAAGCGCTTCCTCTCCAAGTACGGGCAGCTGCTGGAGCACGCGCCGTACTGCGAGCGGGACCTGCGCGCCCCGGTCGGCCCGCTGCTGGTGGACGACGCCGGCGACGTCGACATCCTGGTCAAGCACCGCGGCCCGAACGGTGTTTCGGGCACCCGGTACACCGTGCCGCACCACCCGTTCGACGTGGTCGGCTGGGACGGCTGCCTGTACCCGTACGCGTTCAACGTCCGGGACTACGAGCCGATCACCGGGCGGATCCACCAACCGCCGCCGGCCCACCAGGTGTTCGAGGGCAACGGGTTCGTGATCTGCAACTTCGTACCCCGCAAGGTCGATTACCACCCGCTGTCGATCCCGGTGCCCTACTACCACTCCAACGTGGACAGCGACGAGGTCATGTTCTACTGCGGGGGCGACTACGCGGCGCGCAAGGGCTCGGGCATCGGCCAGGGTTCGATCTCGCTGCACCCGGGCGGCCACACCCACGGCCCGCAGCCGGGCGCGTACGAGCGGTCGATCGGCGCGGAGTTCTTCGACGAGCTCGCGGTGATGGTGGACACCTTCCGTCCGCTGGAGCTGGGCGAGGGCGGCCGGGCGAGCGAGGACTCCGACTACGCCTGGACGTGGTCCGGCCGGGGGCCGCAGTCGTGAGCACCACACCCGACTCCCCCGCCTCGACCCGGGTAACCGTCCCCGAGCTGTTCCGGGGCCTGTTCGACGACGCGGCGGTGTTCCCGCCCGGGAACCTGCCGGTCGCCGAAGCCGTGCCCGCACACCGCGCGCACCGGGCCGCCTGGTACGCCGACGCCGTCGGCCCCCTCCTCTGCGGAGCGGGCCGGCTGGCCGAGTTGGCGACCGCGGTGGAGGCGGCCACCGGACCTCGACTCCGGGTCGGGCTCGTGCTGCCGGGGGGCAGCACCGAACTCGGCCCGGCCCTGACCGCCGCCGCGCCGTTCGAGGTGGCCGGTGTCGAACTGGCCACCCGGGACGTCGGCGAGGCCGTCGCCGCGCTCGACCTGCTGCTGCCGCCGGACGTCCCCGCCGCCGTCGAGCTGCCGCGCGAACTGCTCCGCGGCGACGGCCTGGACGAGGTGCTGGACGCCCTGGTCGACAGCCCGTACCGGGCCAAGTTCCGCACCGGCGGCGTGGTCGCCGACGCCTTCCCGGACGAGGCGGAGCTGGCCGGCTTCCTCACCGGGTGCGCGCAGCGCGGTCTGCCGTACAAGTGCACCGCCGGGCTGCACCACGCCGTCCGGCACACCGACCCGGTGACCGGCTTCGAGCACCACGGCTTCCTGAACGTCCTGCTGGCGGCTGCGGAGACCGATCCGAAGGCGGCGGCCGAGGTGCTGGCCGAGCGTTCCGGCGCGGCGCTCGCCGAGGCCGTCCGAGCGCTGACGGATCGTCAGGTGACGGTGATCCGCAACTCGTTCACCGCGTTCGGCACCTGTAGCATCGCCGAACCCCTGGACGACCTGGCCGCCCTCGGCCTGCTGTAGCCCCGATCCGACGCCCGACCCGACGCCCGACCCGACGCCCGATCTGTCGCCCGACCCGACGCCCGATCCGAAGCCCCAGGAGGACCGTTGACCACCCCCCGCAGCTGGCTCGCCCCTGCGAACGACTCGCCGTTCGGCGTGCACAACCTGCCGTACGGCGTCTTCACGGCGGCCGACCGGCCGGGGCGACGGCGGATCGGCGTGCGGATCGGCGACTCCGTCCTCGACGCGGGCGCCGCCGCCCGGGCCGCCGGGGCGCCGTCCGTGCTGCTCGACGCGGACTCGCTCAACCCCCTGCTGGCGGCGGGCCGTCCGGTGTGGACCGAGGTCCGCGCCTCGCTCACCCGCTGGCTGACCGAGGAGTCCTACCGGGACGCGCTCGCGCCGCTGCTGCTGCCGCTCGCCGAGGTGGAGCTGCACCTGCCGTTCGAGGTGGCCGACTACGTCGACTTCTACGCCTCCGAGCACCACGCCACCAACCTGGGGAAGATGTTCCGCCCCGGCACGGAGCCGCTGACGCCCAACTGGAAGCACCTGCCGATCGGTTACCACGGCCGCTCCGGCACCGTGGTGGTCTCCGGCACCCCGGTGAGCCGTCCGCAGGGGCAGCGCAAGGCGCCGACCGACGCCGCGCCGTCCTTCGGGCCGACCCGCCGGCTGGACATCGAGGCCGAGGTCGGCTTCGTCGTCGGCACGCCCAGCACGATGGGCACGCCGGTCACCCTGGCCGGCTTCCGCGAGCACGTCTTCGGCGTCTGCCTGGTCAACGACTGGTCCGCGCGGGACATCCAGGCCTGGGAGTACGTGCCGCTCGGCCCGTTCCTGGGCAAGTCCTTCGCCACCTCCGTCTCGCCGTGGATCGTGCCGCTGGACGCCCTGGAGCACGCCCGGGTCGCCCCGCCGGCCCGCGACGTCGAGCCGCTCCCCTACCTGGACGACCGCTCGGGCGAGGAGCCGTGGGGCCTGGACCTCGCCCTGGAGGTCCGGCTGAACGGCCACCCGGTCTCCCGCCCGCCGTTCGCCTCGATGTACTGGACGGCCGCCCAGCAGCTCGCCCACATGACGGTCAACGGCGCCTCGCTGCGCACCGGCGACCTCTTCGCCTCCGGCACCGTCAGCGGACCGGAGCCGGAGACCCGCGGCGCCCTGATCGAGCTGACCTGGAACGGCGAGAACCCGCTCAAGCTCCCCGACGGCTCGACCCGCACCTTCCTGGAGGACGGCGACGAGGTCACCATCACCGCCACCGCCCCCGGCCCGGACGGCACCGTCATCGGCCTCGGCGAGGTCACCGGCCGCATCACCCCCTGACCCGCCGGGCCCCATCGGCGCTACAGGCACCACGGAGGGCGGCACCGGCGATGACCGGTGCCGCCCTCCGTGCTTGCGGAACGGCCCGGCCCCGAAGGTACGGTGGCGGGACGGATCTTGACCGCACGGGCCGGTCGACCGACGGACGGGAGTGGGGACGATGGGCGACGAGGTGCGGGTCCGGCGGGACGGCGGGGTGGGGCGGATCGTGCTCGACCGGCCGCGGGCGCTCAACTCGCTGACGCACGGCATGATCCTGGACGTCCGGGCGGCCCTGGACGCCTGGGCCGGGGACGACGCGGTGCGGGTCGTGGTGCTGACCGGTGCCGGGGAGCGCGGGCTGTGCGCGGGCGGCGACATCCGGGCGTTCCACGACGACGCCAAGACGGGCGGGGCCGGGACGCGGGCGTTCCTCCGCGACGAGTACCGGCTGAACGAGCTGATCTCGCGCTACCCGAAGCCGTACGTGGCGGTGATGGACGGCATCACCATGGGCGGCGGCGTCGGCGTCTCCGCCCACGGTTCGGTGCGGATCGTCACCGAGCGTTCGGTGGTGGCCCTGCCGGAGACCCGGATCGGCCTGGTGCCGGACGTCGGCGGCAGCCGGCTGCTGTCGCGTGCGCCGGGCGAGTTGGGCACCCACCTGGGG
This sequence comes from Kitasatospora misakiensis, assembly GCF_042656005.1. NCBI lineage: Bacteria > Bacillati > Actinomycetota > Actinomycetes > Kitasatosporales > Streptomycetaceae > Kitasatospora > Kitasatospora misakiensis. The sequence goes on from NZ_JBHSOF010000003.1 coordinate 93,259, forward strand.
CTGACCGCGTCCTCGATGACCCCTGGCGACGCGCTGCTGTGCGGGTTCGCCGACCACTTCGTGCCCTCGGCGAGGCTGCCGGAGCTGCTGGCCGACCTCGACGGCCCGCCGGTGGCGGAGGTGGTCGCCCGGTACGCGGAGCCCGCCCCGGCCGCGCCGCTCGCCGAGCAGCGCGAGTGGATCGACGCCTGCTACGCGGCCGACAGCGTGGAGGAGATCGTGGCCCGGCTGCGGGCCAGTGGCGTCCCGGAGGCCAAGCAGGCCACCGAGGAGCTCGCCGAGCGCTCGCCGACGATGCTCAAGGTGACGCTGAGCGCGCTGCGCCGGGCCCGGGCGCACGGCTCGCTCGCGCAGAGCCTGGAGCAGGAGTACCGGGTCTCCTGCGCCGCGCTCGCCCATCACGACCTGGTCGAGGGCATCCGCGCCCAGGTGGTCGACAAGGACCGCGACCCGCGCTGGTCGCCGGCGACGCTCGCCGAGGTGGACGAGCGGACGGTGGCCGCCTTCTTCGAGCCGCCGGCCGACGGCGACCTGCGGATCGGGTGACCGGGTGGCCCGATCATCGGGTGACGACCGTCTCGCGGATCGAGACTGGCGCGAGGCGGGCCGGTTCGGAGATCGTTGGGTGGTCCTTTCGCGCCCCGAGCGGGGCCGAGCAGTGGAATGGGAGTCAACGGCGATGACCGAGACCGAGACCAAGACGTACGAGACGATCCTGGTCGAGCGCAAGGGCCGGGTCGGGCTGATCACGCTCAACCGGCCGAAGGCGCTCAACGCGCTCAACACCACGCTGATGAACGAGGTCGTGGCCGCTGCCACCGCGTTCGACCGGGACCCGGAGATCGGCTGTCTGGTGATCACCGGCTCGGAGAAGGCGTTCGCGGCGGGCGCGGACATCAAGGAGATGCAGGGCAACCGCTTCCCGGACGTCTACCTGGACGACTGGCTCGGCCCGTGGGACCGGCTCGGCGAGCTGCGCAAGCCGGTCGTCGCGGCGGTGGCCGGCTTCGCGCTGGGCGGCGGCTGCGAGCTGGCGATGCTCTGCGACATCCTCCTCGCGGCGGACACCGCGAAGTTCGGCCAGCCGGAGATCAAGCTCGGCGTGATCCCGGGCATCGGCGGCTCACAGCGGCTCACCCGCGCGGTCGGCAAGGCCAAGGCGATGGAGCTGTGCCTGACCGGCCGGATGATGGGCGCCGAGGAGGCCGAGCGGGCCGGCCTGGTGTCCCGCATCGTCCCGGCCGACCAGCTCCTCGCCGAGGCTCTCGCCACCGCCGAGAAGGTCGCCGAGATGTCCGCCCCGGCGAGCATCATGCTGAAGGAGGCGGTCAACCGCGCCTTCGAAACCACCCTCGCCGAGGGCGTCCGCTTCGAACGCCGCCTCTTCCACGCCGCCTTCGCCACCGCCGACCAGAAGGAAGGCATGACCGCCTTCGCCGAAAAGCGCCCGGCGGAGTTCAAGCACCGCTGACCCGGCTCGGGTGGGCCCTTTCGTCCCTCCGACGAAGGGGCCTCCGGCTCCTCAATCCCACCACCGGTAGACCCCGGACGATTTCGGTACGCCGCCCGTGCCGCCGGCACGGGCGCCGCTCAGCGGACATGGTTGATCGGCACCAGGACGGCGGAATCGACATGGAAGGCTGCCGCCACCGACACCCCGTACGCGGCCCAGATCGCCGAGCCAGCGGGTCGCCGACGGACGAAACGCCTGACAAAGCAGCCCTGGACGTCTGATGCTGGTGGTCGCGTCAACTCCGAGCACATGAATGCGCGAAGTGTGCGGAAGGATGAGTGCCATGGGTCTGGAGTTCCACGGAATCGATCCTGAGACCAACGAGGAAGGCTCACCCACCGTCTGGGTGGACGTGGATCGGCGTCGGCTGGTGTTCCAGGGCGACACCGTCACCGGGGCCGAGTCGGCCGTGCATCTGGAGATGCGTGATCAGTACAGCGTCACCGACGAGGCCGACCAGTTCGCCGCATGGAAGGCTGGGCACCGGTACTCCATGGACGACCGGGCCGAGTGGTGGCACCCGTTCCATGATTTCGTGGTGGAGACCATTGCCCGTGGCGTGACCATCCGGCGCGCCCGCATCGTGTCGGAGCCCGTCACCGAGTACATCCGCTACGAGCACTCCCACACCTTCACCAACATCGCGGCCGGTGAGCAGATCCGATGGCTTCCCCGGAGCCGGACGCTGGACCTCGCGCTGCCGGGGGCCGACTTCTGGTTGTTCGACAGCCGGATCGTGCGGTTCAACCTGTTCACCGGCGATGGCGAGTGGGCTGATCTCCGGAACGTGATGACGGAGGAGCCGGCGACCGTGGAGCTCTGCGCAAAGGCTTTCGAGGCGGTGTGGGAACGCGCGGTACCCCACGGCGACTTCAAGGTCTGAGTCACGCCCCGGCCAGTCAGTGGGACAACACATGCCATCGTCGCCTTCGTCAAGCGTTGCCGCGGTTCGGAAGGCTATCGCCGGCCGGCTGGTCGAGATCCGCAAGGACGCCGGTCTCAGCGGGGCCGAGCTGTCCGCCCTGTGTGATTGGCACCCGGCCAAGACCTCCCGTATCCAGTCAGGCAGGTCCGCCGCGTCGGAGGACGACATCAGGGTCTGGTGCACTGTCTGCGGGGCCAGCGACCGGATCCCCGACCTGATCGCGGCATCGCGGGCCGCCGACTCGATGTACCAGGAATGGAGGCGCCGGAACAGCTCCGGCTTGAGGCTCGCCCAAGAGAAGGTCATCGGTGACTACGAGCACACAAGGCTCTTCCGGATCTACGTCTCGAACGTGCTCCCCGGCTTCTTCCAAACCGCCGAGTACGCGACGGCGCTCATGCAGTCCATCACGGACTTCCAGGGCACTCCGAACGACGTCGCGGCGGCTGTACCGGCGCGTCTGGCGCGAGCACAGCTCATGTACACGGGGGCGCACAGGTTCGTGGTTCTGATCGAGGAGTGGGTGCTGCGCACCAGGATCGGAAGCCCCGAGGACATGGCCGCTCAGCTCCGCCACCTGATCACCTTGATGTCGCTGCCGTCCGTCGCCATCGGGATCATCCCCGCCGGATGCCCCCGCGCCGTCTGGCCGCTCGAAGCCTTCTACCTGTTCGACGATCAACGGGTGGTCGTGGAGACCCTGACGGCGAAAGTCACCGTGCTCCAGCCCAGAGAGATCACGGACTACATGCGGGCCTTCGCCGGACTGTCCGAAATGGCCGTGTACGGGGCGAAAGCCAGGGCGTTGGTCGCCGCAGCAATTGCCTCGATCGAGTGATGCTCCGCAATAAGGCGCAAGTTCATTGAGCCCACTGCGTGGGGGTTTCTACGGTCTATCACGTACCCGCCACCTCGGCTGGTCATGCAAGGCAGTGCGCCGACGAAGAGAGAGGGACGAACCATGACCGTTGCGCTGGAAGCGCCTGCGGAGACCGAGTTCCGTGACCCCCGCGCGCTCCTCAATGCGGTTCGGCCGTACGTCAAGGAGCTGACGTACAACGTGTTCGAGGGCCCCGGTAGCACCGGCGACCTGTACGACCGGGAGATCGCACTCCTGCTCCGTGACAACACCATGGTCCGCAACATGGCGGAGCGGATCCTGGACAACGCCATCGCGTACACGATCACCGCCATGGAACACCCGGAGGTGCACTTGGGTGTCGGCAAGGTCGTGGACATCGGGGTACACCAGCTCCTGCTGGACACGCCGGTGTACTTCGCCATCTGCGAGGCGTACAACGCCGGTCGGTACAAGCACCACGCCCCGCTGATCCAGCGGCGTGGCGACGGCATCGTCATCCGCACCGCCGAGTTCCTGCGCGGCAACGGGTTCGACGCCGACGAGGAGCTGTGGGCCATCGACGGGGCCGACTGTTCCCCGTGCGACTCCAAGGTCCCCGACAGTCACTGATCGGACAACCGGGTGCTCCTGCCCCGCGCCTCGGGGCAGGTGCACCCGCCTGTCGACTCATCTCCAAGGAAGTCCGTTGCCTGCACAGCACGACATCGAATCCGAGCGCGAACTCTGGGACACGTACGCGGCCGGAATCAAGGACGACGTGTTCGACGCCGGGCCCGTCTTCCGCTGGACCCAGTACGCCGACCACGGGCCCGGCCCCGAACTACTCGGGTCACCGGCCAGCGCGCTGGAGATCGGGTGCGGCACCGGCCGCGCGCTGGCCACGCTGGCCGAGCGGGGCGTGAAGACCACAGGCGTGGACCTCTCGCCCATCATGGTCGAGAAGGTCACCGAGCGCTGCGGGCCCTCCGGCGTCCAGATCCACTGCGCCGAGGTCCTGGACTACCTGCGCAGCACTGACGAGACATGGGACGCGGTCTACTCGGTGTTCGGAGCGGTCTGGTTCACGGACCCGCTGAAGCTGCTCCCCCTCATCGCCTCCCACCTGAACCCCGGCGGCATCCTGGCCTTCTCACAGCCCCCCGCCATCCCCGGCGCCTACGGTCCGCAGGGCATGTACAAGGGCGGATTCGCCGGGAGGGCGCTGTACACGTACCGCTACTCCTACACACCCCGCAGGTGGGTCGGCCTGCTCCTGCGGAGCGGATTCGAATCGGCGGACGCGGCGGTCCTCGACGCCCCGACCGAGGGGCACATCGGAACGCTGATCGTCACGGCCAGGACCCCGAGGGCCTGAGCACGGCCATCCGTCAGCCGTCAGCTGTTATCTGTGAGCGCCGTGTTGAGGCGGGCGAGGCCGCTGCGGGTGGTGGCTACCACTACGCGGTCGCCGGGTTCGAGGGGGCGGGTGCGGTCGGCGTAGTTCCAGTGGTGGAGGTGGGGGGTGCGGGCCAGGCGGACGGCTAGGACGCGGACGCCGCCGGGGTCTTCCAGGTCGTGGCGGGTGAGGCCGATCAGGCCGCTGCCCAGGTCGGCGGGGAGTTCGGCGATCAGGAGGACGTGGCGGAAGACCGAGAGGGTGCCGAGCACCTCGCGGCCCATCAGGGCGGCGGCGAAGGCCGGGGCGGCGAGGTAGGAGGTGGAGCGGGAGGCGACGTTGTCGAGGGTGGCGTAGACGTGGCTCGCGAAGGAGTCGTCGAAGAGGCGCAGCACCACGCGGACGTCGGGTCGGACGGCGCGGGCCTCCAGGGCCGCCTCCAGGTTGGTGGCGTCGTCGCCGCTGACGGCGACGACGGCGCGGCTGTGTTTGAGGCGGGCGCGGCGCAGTTGTTCGGCGAGGGGTCCGTCGTCGACGACGACGGGGACGCCGAGTGCGCGGACGGCGGAGATGCCGCGGGCCTGGGGGTCGCTCTCCAGGCCGACCACCGGGACGCCGAGGTCGTGCAGTTGGGCGACCACGCGGGTGCCGACGTTGCCGAGGCCGACCACGACGACGTGGTCGCGGGTGCCGGCGCCGGGGGTCCGGTGCTGGCCGCGGCGGCCGGAGGCCAGCACCTCGACCATGATGGCGGTGGCGACCGGGGCGAAGGTGATGCCGCAGAAGGTGATGACCACCTGGGCGACGCGCTGCCAGGTGCCGCCGGTGCCGTTGTCGCCCGTGCCGGGCTGGTCGGGCTGGGCGGCGCCGGCGAGGTCGAGCAGGGAGGTGTAGAACGTCCAGGCGAAGTCCCCGTTGAGGTACCAGAGCACGCCGAACGAGAACAGCACCGCGGCCAGGGCGGTGATCAGCACCACGCGGAGCCGGGCGCTGGTGAAGTAGCGCAGGGTGTCGAGGAGCCGCCAGCGCAGCCGTTGCCGCCAGGGGATCCGGACGGCGGGTTCGCTGCGCAGGGCCTGGAGGGCGGCGATGCCGTTGGCGCCGGCGGGAGCGGGTTCGGCGGGTTCAGCGGGTTCGGTGGCACGGCGGGCCTCGGCGCCGGAGCGGATCGGCCCGCCGTCGCCGAACTCGCCGGCCAGCCGGACGAAGGAGGCGGAGTCGCCCTCCTGTTCGGGCAGCAGGCGGATCCGGCCGAGGTCCTGGCGGTCGATCCGGTCGGCGACGACGCAGATCCGGTCGGCGGCGATGTCGTCGTCGTAGGCGATGTGCAGGAAGCGGTCGCCGACCTGGACGGAGTTGGGCCGGGACAGCGCGGCGTCGGCGAAGGCCGGGGCGGCGGTGGCGGAGCCGGACAGCGCGGTGCCGTTCCTGAGCAGCCGTTCGATGTTGGAGCCGAGCCGCTGGTTGAACATCCGCAGCACGATGCGGATGCCGGGATTGTGGCCCTGGGCGGAGAGCGCGGCGTGGATGTTCTCCTGGTCGCTGCCCTCGACGAGGGCGATGCCGCGCGCGGTCTCCACCCGGACGGCCCGCAGCGCCTCCTCGGTGACGCTGCTGTACTCGACGACGGCGGCGACGCCGTCCAGCTGCTCGATCCGGGGCGCGTGGTCGCGGGTGCGGTCCGGGACGAGGACGACGACCGGCACTTCGTAGTGTTCGACGAGTTCGAGCACGAGGCGGTGGGCGAGCGCGTTGCCGCCGCAGACGATGTAGTGCTGGCTGATCGGCTCGACCGGAGGGGTCCCCCACCCTTCAGAAGTCATATCGACAGATCTTATCGACGGCGGGTGAGGGTGAGGTGGCGTTCGGGCAACCCCGGGGGAAAACCCGTTCGATCGCCCGAACGGGTGCGCCCCGCGAGCGCGGTCCGGCGCGGGCGGTGATCGTGAGGAACGCCGTCCGCTGCCCGTACCCCAGGCTGCCCGCACCCCAGGAGGATGCCCCGTGGTCTCCCCGATCATCACTCCCGACGGTTCCCCGGTCCGAGGTCCGCTAGGGATGCTCGCCAGGGCCGCCTGGCAAGTGCTGCTGCTCGCCGGGCTGGTCTCGCTCGCGCTCGGGATCGTCGTGTTCGTCTGGCCGAAGCAGACGCTGATGGTGGTCGGCGTGCTGTTCGGCCTCTATCTGCTGGTCATCGGCATCGTCCAGCTGGTCGCCGCGTTCGGCACCCACGCCACCACCGCGATGCGGGTGCTGGCCTTCATCAGCGGGGCCATCTGCGTGCTGCTCGGCCTGCTGTGCTTCCGCAGCGCGGTGCAGTCGCTGCTGCTGCTGGCGATCTGGATCGGCATCGGCTGGCTGTTCCGCGGCATCACGCAGCTGGTCGCCGCGATCTCGGACGAGACGATGCCGGCCCGCGGCTGGCAGGCCTTCGCGGGTGCGGCGAACACCCTGGCCGGTGTGCTGCTGATGGTCTGGCCGGTCGGCTCGATCAAAGCGCTGACGGTCCTGGCCGGGTGCTGGCTGCTCTTCCTCGGGCTGATCGAGATCGTGACGGCCTTCCAGGTGCGCAGTTCGGCGAAGCAGATCCCGTCCGGCGTCTGACGCGGCGCGGTCCCCCGGCGGGGGCCGCCCGTCAGCGCCAGGCCGGGGCGTCCGTGCCCCAGTGCCCCGGCGGCCGCGACCAGTCCGCCGGGGCGCCCGCGTACCCGACGGGCGGCCGGGCGTACCGGAGCCGTCCGTAGTCCGGCGCGGCGGTCTCGGTGATCCACCGGGCGGGGTCGTACGGCTCGTCGTTCGGCAGGACGTGCGGGTCGGCGGTGGGGGCGATGCCCTGCATCAGCCAGGCGGCGGTGCCGGCGAGGGAGTAGCGCAGGTGGCGGGCCCCGGGGCGGCCGGTGCGCTGCTCGGTGAGGGCGCGCAGGACGCCGGCCGCGATCAGGTAACCGGTGCCGTGGTCGAGCGCCTGGGCGGGGAGGACGCCGGGGCGGCCGTCGGCACCGGACTCGATCGCGGCGATGCCGCACCCCGCCTGGACCAGGCTGTCGAAGCCGCGCCGCCCGGCCCAGGGGCCGGTCCAGCCCCAGGCGTTCAACTGGGCCACGATCAGGCCCGGGCGGCGGGCGATCAGGGCGTCGGGGGCGAGTCCGTACGCGTCCAGGGCGCCGGGGCGGTAGGCGGTGACGACGACGTCGGCGGTGGCGAGCAGGTCCTCGAAGACGGCCCGGTCGGTGGGTTCGGCGAGGTCGAGGCGGGTGGAGCGCTTGCCGAAACCGGTGTCGGCGTGGGCGTCCTCGGCCTCGGGGAGGCGGGGGGAGTCGATCCGCAGCACGTCGGCGCCGAGCAGGGCGAGGGTGCGGGTGGCGACCGGTCCGGCGATCACCCGGGTGAGGTCCAGCACGCGGAGCCCGGCGGCGGGCGGCTCGGCGGGCGGCTCGGTGGACAGCCGGGTGGGGTCCAGTGGGCGGGGTGCGGCCTCGTCGACGGTCCGGATCTCGACGAGCGGCAGGGCGAGGTCCCGGGCGGGCGCGACGGCGACCGCGAGCGCCCCCGCCGCGTACGCGCGCTCCTGGACGACCGCGGCCGGCCGTTCCCGGAGCACGGCGGCGAGCCGTTCGGGCCCGGTGTCGGCGGGCAGGTCGAGCGCGGTGAGCAGGCGGTCCCGGTGGTGGGCGTAGTTGGCGTGGGTGCGCAGCCAGCCGTCGGCGGTCTGCCAGAAGCCGGAGAGCGGCGCGAAGTTGACCGGGGCCCGGCCGTCGATCCGCAGGTGGCGTTCGCTGACGAAGGCCGTGGCGACCGCGCCCTGGTCGATCCGGACCTCGGGCACGGGGCCGCCGGAGCGCAGCGCGGCGAGTTCGGCGGCGGCCAGCGAGCAGGCGGCGACGGTGGCCCGGGCCAGCCGCCGCACGGGCAGCCGGGAGGGCAGCACCGCGTCGGGGCCGTGGAAGGAGACCCGCTCCAGCAGCGCGGCCGACCCGCCGAGCGCGTGCCAGGCGTCGGCGGTGGGTCCGTCGGCGGGGCCGGAGGCCGAAGTCGGGGCCGGGGCCGAGGCGGAGGCGGGCGGGTACGCGGGGAGCGAACGGTCGGTCATGTCCGCATTCTGCTCCGCGCCGTGGGTAGGCGCAGTGACGTCCGCCACCGCGGCCCCGCCCGGCACGGCGGCCACCATGACCTCGGGAGCGCCGCATGACCACACCTTCACCCGGCCGGCCCACCGCGATCCGGCGGCTGGATCTCGGCTACTTCGTCCGCCCCGCCGCGGAGGCCGGCGGCCCGGAGCCGCGGGTGGAGCCGGTACTGGCGTACCTGGTGCGCCGCCCGGAGGGGCTGCTGCTGTTCGACACCGGCCTCGGCGAGGGCGATCCGGAGGTGGACGCGTACTACCGGCCGGTCCGGCGCCCGCTGACGGCGGCCCTGGCGGCCGCGGGCGTGACGCCGGGTGACATCGACGCGGTCGTCACCTGCCATCTGCACTTCGACCACTGCGGCGGGAACCCGCTGCTGGCCGGGGTGCCGGTCTGGGTGCAGGCGGTGGAGCTGGCGGCGGCCCGGGCGGGCGACTACACGATCGACTCCCTGGTCGACTTCCCGGGCGCCCACTACCGGGAGCTGGACGGGGAGGCGGAGATCTGGCCGGGCGTGCGGGTGGTGCCGACGCCCGGGCACACCGCCGGACACCAGTCGCTGGTGGTGGGCGGGCCGGACGGCTCCACCGTGCTGGCCGGGCAGGCGTACGACGTCGCCTCCGCGTACAGCGCGGCGGTGCTGGCCCGGCGGGCGGCCCGGGAGGGGGTGGTCGGCGCTCCGCTGCCCGGGTTCCCGGCCTGGCTGGACCGGCTGGCGGAGTTCGCGCCGCGCCGGGTGCTGTTCGCGCACGACCACGCGGTCTGGGAGCCGTCCGAGCCCGCGTGAGCGGGTCGGAAAGTGCAGGGTCGGATCGTACGGGGTCGGAAGGCTCGGCGCCGGACGGCGCGGGGTCAGAAGGTGAACGGGAGCGCGCGGATCCGGTGGTCGAAGCTGGACGGTGCGAGGTCCGGCTCGCCGACCGACCGGGCCTCGGGGAGCCGGGTGAACAGCTCCCGGTACAGCACCTTCATCTCCTGCCGGGCGAGGTGCGCGCCGAGGCAGTAGTGCGGCCCGCCCCCGCCGAAGCCGAGGTGGGGATTGGGGGTGCGGGTGATGTCGAAGGCCTCGGGGTCGGTGAACACGCTCTCGTCGCGGTTGGCGGAGCCGTAGTAGAGCACCACCTTCTCGCCCGCCCGCAGCAGCGGGCCGTCCGGACCGCCGAGCCGGTGGTCGACGGCCAGGGTGCGGCGGAACTGGATGATCGGCGTGGAGTGTCGGACGATCTCGTCGACCGCGCCGCCGAGGTGCCGGTCGAGGTCGCCGAGGAGCAGGGCGCGCTGCTCGGGGTGGGCGGTGAGCAGGTGGAGGCCGTGCGCGAGGGCGTTGCGGGTGGTCTCCACGCCGGCGACGAGCAGCAGGGAGAAGAAGGCGCCGAGTTCCCGGCCGGTGAGGCGCCGTCCGTCGACGTCGGCGGTGACGAGCGCGGAGATCAGGTCGTCGGCGGGCCGGCGGCGGCGTTCGCGGCCGAGCTCGGCGACCATGCCCTGCATCCGGGCCAGGGCCAGCAGTCCGCGGCCGGGCATCCGGATGCGGGCGCGCAGCGGGCGGGCGACGCCGGTGTGCTCGGAGGCGTGGTTGACCTGGTCGAGGATGGCGCGGCGGGGCTCCTCCGGGATGCCCATCATGTCGCAGATCACCCGGAAGGGGAGTTCGGCGGCCACCGCGTTGACGAAGTCCCGGGGCCGTTCCCGCTCGACCCGGTCGACCAGTTCGGTGGCGACCCGGCGGATGTCCTCCTCCACCCGGGAGAGCAGGCGCGGGGTGAAGGCGCGGGAGACGATCCGGCGGAGCTGGGCGTGCCGGGGGTCGTCCAGGTTCACCATCGAGTCGCCGAACAGGAGGCGCACCCAGCGGGCGGGTTCGGGGGTGGTGACGCCCGGTCCGCTGAGGAACACGTCGGGGGTGCGGCTGGCCTCGACGACGTCGGCGTGCCGGACGAGGGCGTGGAAGCCCTGACCGGCCCGCCGACCAGGGGCGTTGCCGAAGCGGGCGGGGGCGGGGAGGCGGCGGAGCTCGGCGAAGGCGGCCGAGCGGGCCGGCGCGGGCAGCTGCCAGAAGGCCGGGTCGGCGAGGTCGACACCGCCGGGGAGGCGGGCGGCGGCTCCGTCGGCGGCGGCCCCGTCGGCCGTGATCGCGCCCGCCGTGGTCCCGTCCGCCGTGGTCGCGTCGGTCGTGCTCCGGTCCGCCGTGGTCGCGTCGGTCGTGCTCCGGTCCGCCGTGGTCGCGTCCGCCGTGGCCGCGCCGGCTTCGGATGCGGTGGTGCCCATCCCGGGTCTCCCGTCCCTGTCGATCCCGTGTGTGCGAGGTCACATTCAGTGCGTATCGGAAGGAAGCTGTCAAACCGATATGACGGCATGAATAGCATCTTCCGGGACCAGTCGGGCGCCGGTCGGTCCGTCACCCCCGCCCGCAGCGTCGGGATCCGGCCACCGCGCGACTCCCCTCCCGCACCACCGTTCCCACCCGCCCCGGACGGGGTCAGTGCCCGAACGGCCCGCCTCGCCAGGCCGCGTCGGGGGCGGTCGGACCCGCCGTCACAGGGGCGGAACCGGCCAATACCGGAGGGTGCGGTACTGGTCGGCGGAGGCGGGTGCGACGATGAGTGTCATCGTGATGACCGACCGGATCCGCTCGCTGCGCGCCGTGGTCTTCGCCGCGCTCTGCGTGGCGCTGGCCGCCACGGCGCACGTCGCCATGTCCGGTTCCGGGGTTTCGGCGCCCGTCCTGGCGGGCGCGTTCGGCCTCACCCTCGGCGTCACCTGGCTGCTGGCCGGGAGTCGGCGCGGGCTCGCGGTGATCAGCGTCTGGATGGTGGCCGCGCAGACGGCGCTGCACCTGACGTTCGAACAGGCGGGCACGCTGGTCGGCGGTGGCGGCGCGAGCCGCACGCCGCCGCCGGACTGGGCCTCGCTACTACTCTGCAATCCGGACGGGACGCCCGTCGGGGTGACGCCGGACGACCTGGCGCTGATGGCCGGACTGGATCCGGACGTCCCGCCGGCTGGCGCCCCGGTGGCCGCTCCCACGCACCACGTGCACGGCGCGGCGGTCGCCCAGACCCTCCCGTCCCCGTCCGGTCAGGGCGTCACGGGTCAGGGCGTCACCGGACAGGGCGTCACCGGACAGGGCGTCACCGGTCAGAGCGTCACAGGACAGAGCGTCACCGGGCACGGAATGAGCGGCCACGACATGGCCGCGCACGGCATGTCGACCGGCATGATCACCGCCCATGTGCTCGCCGCGCTGGCCTGTGCGCTGCTGCTGTGGCGCGGCGAGACGGCGCTGGCGCGACTGTTCGAACTGCTCGGCGCGCTGGGCGCGGTGCTGGCCGGGGCGCTGCTGGCGCCGATGCTCGCGCTGTTCGGCCGCCCCGCCGGGTACCGTCCGCCGGGCTCGCCAAGACCCGTCGGTCGCCGGACCCGGCTGCCGCGGCTGGTGCTGCTCTCGCACGCCCTCGTCCGGCGCGGGCCACCCTGTCCCGCGTTCGCCCGCTGACGCGCCCACCGCCCCTCCCGGACACCGCCGGTGTCCGCCTCGCGGTGGGCAGGTCGCCCCGCGCCGCAAGCCGCGCCGCCGGGTACCGCCGCCCGTCCCCGGACGACCTCCGACCGACCGCGCGCCACCGCGTCCCGCACCTTCCGCCGGGGCGGCCGTGGGCCGCCGCGGACGGCCGGTCGGTCCGGGAGCGGGGTGCCGCCGGTACCAACGGACGCCGCCCGTGCGGCCGGGCCCGGGCCCGTGCGCGCCGACCGTCCCGCCGCTCCGCCGGCCGGGGCTCCGGACGCGCGGACGCCCACCGACGCCGACGGTTCCGCCCGCTGCGGGACCGCCACCACCGTCTGCCCTCAGGACCCCTCCATGCCTGACTTCGACGGCGCACCGGCCTTGTCCGGCGCCACCGTCCTACCTCGTCCGCCCGCCGTCCCCCTGTCCGGGGCGGCCCTCGACCTCGCCGTCCGGCTCCGTGCCGAGGCGCGCGAGGAGCTTCGCCGTCCAGTCCGCCGACGGGTCGCCGCCGGCCCGGTCCGCGAGCAGCGGTCCGCGCAGCCGCTCCGCCCGCTCCAGCCAGTCCCGGCAGGTCGCGCAGCGCGCGACGTGCTTGTCCAGTCGACGGTCCGGCACACCGGCCGGCTCGCCGTCGAGGCGGGCGGACAGAGCGGTACGAAGTTGCTCACATCTCATATGACCATCGTCCCGTACCTCCGCCGAGGCGGGATCGTCCGGGTGGGAGGCCGCCATGGATGACGAGCAGCTGACCACCCTCGCCCTGGCCGCCCGCGAGGGGCGGTCCGCCGATGTCGAGGCGTTCGTCCGGGCCACCCAGCGGGACGTGTGGCGGTTCGTCGCCCACCTCACCGACGTGCAGTCCGCCGACGACCTCGCTCAGGAGACCTTCCTGCGCGCCCTGCGCAGCCTGCCCGGGTTCGCCGGCCGCTCCTCCGCGCGCACCTGGCTGCTGTCGATCGCCCGCCGGACCGTCATAGACCGCTACCGCACCGCCGCCGCCCGGCCGCGCTGCGCCGCGCTGCCGGACTGGCAGGAGGCCGCCGAGCGGCAGGGCACCGCACCCGCCGCGGGCTTCGAGGACGGCGTGGCACTCGGCGACCTGCTGGACCGGGTACCCGCGCAACGGCGCGAGGCCTTCGTGCTCACCCAGGTGGTCGGGCTGAGCTACGCCGAAGCCGCCGAGGTGGCCGGCTGCCCGGTCGGCACCGTCCGCTCCCGGGTGGCCCGGGCGCGCGAGGAACTGATCGCCCGCCTGCGGGCCGCGGAGGCCGGCGAGCCGCTGCCGGGCGCCTCCGCCGAACTGGCGGCCGCCTGCTGAGGCGGCCGGCCCGGTAGGCGGTAGTCGCCGGGGCCGGTGGGATCGGACGACTGACAGCTGACGGATGACAGATGACAGAATCTGTTATCCGTCAGCTGTTATCTGTTATCTGTCATCCGTCAGCTGTCAGTCGCCGATCCCCACCCCCACCCCCGGGCGAGCAAGATCGGCCACAGTGGTCATGTTCCGGCCAAGCCACAAAAATCCCCCACCTGTTCGGAACTGGAGCGCCGGTGCCTCCGACTGCTGTACCGGACGCCGCCGCCGAGGTGGTGTCCGGACAGTACGGGGGAACGGAGGGATGACCCATGGCAGCGCAGCAGTCGCCCGCCACCGGTACGCCGGGTGACAGCCCGGTCCGGGCGGAGGACCGGTGGAGCCTGGTCTTCGCCGCGGGCCTGATCTCCTTCGTCGCGATGCTCGACATGAACGTCGTCAACCTCGCGCTCACCGACATCGCGGACGCCCTCGACGTCTCCCCCACCACCGCCCAGTGGGCCGTACTCGGCTACCAGCTCCCGCTGGTGGCCCTGTTGCTGCCCGCCGGTCGCTGGCTGGACCAGGTCGGCCTGCGCGCCGCCCTGCTGCTGTCGGTCGGCTGCTTCGCGCTCTGCAGCGCGCTGGCCGCCGTCGCGCCCTGGGCGAGCTGGCTGATCGCCGCCCGCCTCGCCCAAGGGGCCTTCGGCGCCGTGCTGTTCGTGCTGATGCCGGTCCTCGCGGCCACCGCCGTCCGCCCCGAGCTGCGCGGCCGCGCGATGAGCGTGCCCGCCACCCTCGGCCCGCTCGGCGCCGTCACCGGCCCGGTCATCGGCGGCCTGCTGCTGGACCACGTCGGCTGGCGGGCGATCTTCCTCGTCAAGCTGCCGATCTGCCTCGCCGCCTGGCTGATCGCCCGCCGGGACGCCCCGCGCGGCGGCGGACGGCTGCGGCTGCCCGACCGCGGCTCGCTCGGCGACGCCGCGCTGATCGGCTCGGCGGTCGCCGCCGTGCTGCTCGGCCTCACCCTCGCCCCGGACGCGCCGCTCTGGCTGCTGCTCACGCTGCCCTCCGTGCCGCTGGTGCTGTTCTGGCTGCGCCGCCCCGGCGGGCGGCCGGTCGCCGGCGTGCTGCGTGCCTCCGGCACCGCCGCCGTGAACGGCTCGGTGCTGGCGCTCGCCGCCGGCTTCGCCGCCAACCACTACCTGCTCGCCCAGTACCTGCGCCGGGACGACGGCGAGAGCGCCACCAGTACCGCGCTCACCATGCTGGCGTTCCCGCTCGGCATGGTGGTGGCCGGCCGGTTCGGCGGTCGGCTCGCGGACCGCTGGGGCGCCCGTCCGACGGCGCTGACCGGCGCCGCCGTGACCGCCTTCGGCCTGCTGCTGCTCGTCCCGGTCGACACCGACTGGTCCCCGGCCGACATCGCCTGGCGGCTCGCGGTCGCCGGCGTCGGCATGGGCCTCAACGGCGGCCCGGTCCAGGCCCTGGTGATGACCTCCGCCCCGCCGGACCAACTCGCCACCGCGGGCTCGGCCGTCCAGCTGGCCCGCAGCCTCGGCTTCGCGCTCGGCCCCGCGCTGGGCACCGCGGCCACCCTGTACGGGGCCACCGAGGTCGCCGGCATCCGGGCCGGGCTCACCCTCGCCGGAATCGCCGCCGCCCTCGCCGTCGGCCTGCTGACCCTGCACCACCGCACCAACCGCACCAAGGACGCCGCCACCGGCGGCGCCAACGGCGGCGGGAGCACCACCGGAACCAACCGGACGATCCGCAGCCGCGTGTGACCGACCGTCACACATTCCCCTACGCACGGCAGATCCTTACCGGAGGAACATCCGCAATGACCGACACCGTCCACGACCCGACCGCGGCGGGCGAGACGCCGGACGGGGCCCGCTGCCCGTTCGGCTACGACGAACTCCCCGATCCGATACCGCTGTTCGGCCAGGAGTACAAGAGCGACCCCTACCCGCTGTACCGGCAGATGCGGGCCGCCGGCCCGGTCCACCGGGTGACCTTCCCGAGCGGCGTCGGCGCCTGGCTGGTCACCGGCTACAAGGCCGCGCACGCGGCGCTCAACGACCCGCGCCTCGGCAAGAACCACGCGCTCGGCAACGAGGACTGGCGCAAGCTCGCCTCGATCATGCCCGAGCCGCAGCACTCCCAGCTCCAGGTGCACCTGCTGCACCAGGACCCGCCGAAACACACCACGATGCGCAAGCTCGTCCTAGACGCCTTCGCACCGCGCCGGGTGGAGTCGCTGCGCCCGCGCCTCCAGGAGCTGGCCGACGCCCTGGTCGACGAACTGCCGTCGACCTCAACGGCCGGCGGCACCGACCTGGTCGACGGCTTCGCGGCCCACTACCCGTTCCGGGTGCTGGCCGAGGTGATCGGCCTGCCGCAGGAGCTCGCGGTGCGCTTCGACCGCGACTGGGGCAAGGTGGTGCAACCGGTCGGCCCGCAGGACCCGGGCCGACCGGCGTACGAGGGCCGACTGCACGGCCTGCAGGCCTACATCGCGGACGTGGTCGACCACAAGCGCGCCACCTACGACCCCGCCGGGCCCGATGTGGACCTGCTCGGCCGGCTCGTCGCCGCGTGCGACGCCGGCGAGTTGAGCCCCGAGGAGCTCGCCTCCATGGTGTTCCAGCTGCTGGTCGCCGGCCAGGAGCCGGTCACCAACCAGATCACCACCATGCTGATCACCCTGCTGCGCCACCCGGACCAGCTCGACCGGCTGCGCGCGAGCCTCGACCCGGACGCGCCGGTCGACGAGCCGGGCCTGCTCACCCGGGCGATCGAGGAACTCCTGCGCTACGACGGCGCGTTCGAGCTCACCACCTGGCGGTTCTTCGCCGAGGACAGCGACCTGCACGGTACCACCGTGCCGGCCGGCGACTCGGTGATCGTCTCGCTCGGCGCCGCCAACCGCGACGAGGAGCAGTTCCCGGACACCGACGCCCTGGACTTCGACCGCTCCCCCAACGCGCATCTGGCCTTCGGCCACGGCATCCACTTCTGCCCCGGCGCCTCGCTGGCCCGGGCCGAACTCCAGATCGCCATCGGCACCCTGCTCACCCGGCTGCCCGGGCTGCGCCCGTCCGCCTCCGACGGCGAGGAGATCGACTCGCTCGCCTGGGTGCCCGCCGTCCTCGCCCGCGGGGTGAACCGCCTGCCGGTCGCCTACGACCGGCGGCTCTGACCGCTCCCGAAGGCCCGCCCGAAGGCCCGCCCGAAGGCCCGCCTGAAGGCCCACCCGAAGGCCCACCCGGAGGCCCACCGACCCGTCTCCCTGTATCCACCACAGCGTCCCGGCGACCGCCGCCGGGGCGTGGCTCTGCCTGCCCGAAGCCCGTACACCGTTCCGTGGAGGACCACCATGCCGCCCGCCGGCACCGTCACCAGCAACTCCCAGGCCGACAGCTACGAGAGCACCGGCACCGCATACACCGCCCCCGACCAGCAGACCGTGGCCCGGCTCTCCGCCGAGATCCTCGACCTGCTGCTGCCGCACCGCCGCGCGTCCGATCCGGACGCCGACGCCGCCCCCGCCGACTTCCCGCTCCAGCTGGACCAGCTGGCGGACTTCATCAACGCCGGGGACCCGATCCTGTTCACCCTGCCCGGCTTCCCCTGCAAGTCGCCCAACCTCGCCAAGGTGCTCAGCCACCTGCCCGACGAGGGCGAGCGGCTGTCGCTCACCTTCCTCAACGGGCTCGCCGAGGAGATCGGCAAGCTCTACGAGCCCGGCGCCAAGATCCTGATCTGCTCGGACGGCCACATCTTCGGCGACCTCATCCATGTCCCCGACGACCACATCGACCAGTACTCCGACGAACTGGCCGCGATGATCGAGCGCGAGGGCCTGACCAACCTCGACACCTTCGACCTGCGGGCCGTCCTCGGCGACCTGCCCTTCGACGAGAAGCGCGCCCGGGTGCACGCCCAGTACGCGCCCACCAAGGAGGAGCTGCGCGAGCAGGTGCTGACCGACGAGGAGACCGCCAAGCTCTATCGCGGCATCACCCGTTTCCTCACCGAGGACACCTTCGGCTGGACCGGCACCAAGTCCGCCCTCCAGAAGGACTGCCGCCAGCGCGCCTACGGCGTCATCCAGCGCAGCCGCGCCTGGGGCGACCTGATCGCCGAGCAGCACCCTCGCTCGTTCCGGCTCTCCATCCACCCGCAGAAGATCGGCGTGCTGAAGTTCGGCATCCGGCTGCTGGAGCACTCGGACATGTGGATGACCCCGTGGCACTCCTCGGTGCTCCACCGCCCGGACGGCGAATGGGAGTTGGTGCGCAGCGAGGAGGCCGCGAAGGTCGGCCGGCTGGTCGAGCGCAACGGCCGCCCGAGCCACTACGAGACCTCCTGACGCTCGACGGAGGCCGATGCCGATGCTGATGCCGGGAATCCGGCCGGGGCGGGGGCCGCGGCCGGAACCGAACTCGCCGCCGTCGCGGGTCCCTTGACCGCGGCGATGGCCACGACCGGCACCGGGTCGGGCACGGTCACGGTCACGGCGGCAGCCGCCGGCACCGTCCCGGCCCGCTCCCTCACCGGTCGGCGCGCCGGACCCGGCACCCCCGGGTCCGGTGCGCCGGCCGGCGCGCGGTGGTCGAACGCGATCAACGGGTCGCCCGTGAGCGGGTGTTCGACCACCGCGGCCCGCACCCCGAACACCTCGGCGAGCAGTTCCGGGGTCAGCACCTCCCTCGGCTTCCCGGAGGCGACGAGCGTGCCCCGGTGCAGCACGTGCAGGCGGTCGCAGACCGAGGCGGCGGCGTTCAGGTCGTGCAGCGCGACCAGGGTGGTGCGGCGCTGCTCACGCAGCAGCGCGAGCAGCTCCACCTGGTGCCGGACGTCCAGGTGGTTGGTCGGCTCGTCCAGCACCAGGACGTCCGGCTGCTGCGCCAACGCCCGGGCCAGCAGCACGCGTTGACGCTCGCCCCCGGAGAGCTGGGCGAACCTGCGGTCCGGCGCCTCCGCCATGCCGACCCGGGTGAGCGCCTCGGCCACCAGCCGGTGGTCCTCGGCGTCATCCTTGGCGAACGCCCGCTTGTACGGGGTGCGACCCATCGCCACCACCTCGCGGACGGTCAACTCGAAGTCCCCGCCGCGCTCCTGGGGCAGCGCCCCGATGTGCCGGGCGGACTCCGCCGGGCTCAGCCCGGACAGCTCCCGGCTGGCCAGCAGCACCCGCCCGGCGCTCGGCCGAAGATGCCGGTAGACGGTGCGCAGCAGGCTGGACTTGCCACTGCCGTTGGGACCGACCAGGCCGGCGATCTCGCCCTCCTCGGCGACCAGGTGGACACCGGCCACCACGGTCCGCCCGGCGAGGGCGACGCTCAGGTCTTCGACGGCGATTCTCAATTCCGCTCCAGTCGTCGGTCCAGCAGGTAGAGCAGGGTGGGCGCGCCGAGCAGTGCGGTGACCACGCCGATCGGCACCTCCTGGCCGTCGAGCGCGGTGCGGGCGATCAGGTCGACGACGACCAGCAGCACCGCGCCGGTGAGGGCGGAGAGCGGCAGCAGCCGGCGGTGGTCGCCGCCGACCAGCAGCCGGCACACGTGCGGGACCATCAGGCCGACGAAGCCGATCGCCCCGGAGACGGCGACCAGGACGCCGGTGAGCACGCTGGTGACGGCGAAGATCTCGCGGCGCAGCCGGACCACGTCCACCCCGAGCCCGGCCGCCGTCTCGTCGCCCATCAGCATGGCGTTCAGGCCCCGGGCGCGGCCCTGGAGCAGCACCAGTCCGAGGGCCACGGCGGCGGCGGGGACGGCCAGTTGGCCCCAGGTGGCGCCGCTCAGGCTGCCCATCAGCCAGAACAGCACGCCGCGGGTCTGCTGTTCGTCACCGGTCTGGAGCACCAGGTAGCTGGTCAGACCGGTGAGGAACTGGCCGATGCCGATGCCGGCCAGCACCAGGCGCAGCGGGGAGAACCCGCCGCCGCGCCGGGCCAGCAGCCAGACCAGGGAGAACGCGGCGAGCGCGCCGAGGAAGGCCGCCACCGAGACGGTGAGCCCGGCGATCCCGCCGATGGTCAGCGACAGGCCCATGCCGGTCCCGAGGACGATCACGCCCACCGCCCCGAGCGAAGCCCCCGAGGAGATGCCGAGCAGGTACGGGTCGGCGAGCGGATTGCGGACCAGCGCCTGCACGGCGGTGCCGACCAGGCCGAGCCCGGCGCCGACCGCCGCCGCCAACAGGGCGCGGGGGACGCGCAGTTGCCAGACGATGAGGTCGCGGGTGCCGGCGGCCGGGTGCTGTCCGGTGAGCCGGCGGCCGACCACCGACCACACCTCGCCGGGCGGGATGTCCACCGAACCGAGCGAGACGGCGGCGGTCAGCGCGACGACCAGGGCCGCGGTGAGCACGGCGGCGAGCGGTCCGGCGCGCAGCGCCCGGACGCGTTGGCGCCGGGCGGGGCCGGGGTCGGGGCCTGTGCCGACGTCGACGTCGGCGACGTCGGCGGCGGTGGTGGCGCGGGCCACGGCCTACTGCCCGTTCTTGACGAGCGCCGGGTGGACGGTCGCGGCGATCTGCCGCACGGTGTCGGCGTTGCGGATCCCGGCGATCGTGGTGACCTCGGAGCCGATCCGCAGGAAGTGCCCCTCCTGCACGGCCTTCAGCCCCTGGGTCGCCGGGAAGCCCTTGAGGAACGCCTCGGCCTCGTCGAAGGCCTTGCGGTCGGCCTCCTCGCTGCCGCGGTTGCGGACGGCGAGCTGGATCCAGTCCGGGTTCTTCGCCACCACGTCCTCCCAGGAGACGGGCCGGAAGTCGGCGTCGCAGTCGGCGAACACGTTGCGCGCGCCGGCCAGGGTGATCACCGCGTTGGCGATCTGCTTGCCGCAGACGGCCATCGGTTGCTTTGTACCGGCGTCGAAGTCGAAGAGGAAGTACCCGGGACGCTGCGCCTCCGGAACGCCCGCGGTGGCGTTCCTGACCTCGGTGAGCTGCCGGTCCATCGCGCCGACCAGCTCCTCCGCGCGGGCCGCCGTCCCGGTGACCGCCCCCAGGCGGCGGACGTCCTCCGCCACCCCGGCCAGGTCGGTGCGCGGGCCCTGGGCGGCCTTCGGGCCACTGGCACAGGCGGTGGAGAGCAGCAGCACATGCTGCATGCCGACCGTCTTGAGCTCCTCCTCGCTCGGCCCGGCCCCCGCCGCGCCCATCATCGGCATCGGCCCGAAGGTGTCCACATAGAGGTCGGCGCCGGACCCGAGCAGCTTCTCCTTGGGGATCACGGTGTCGCCGAGCACCGGCACCTTGGCGCCCTGCTCGGCGACGGCGGCCGGCAGGCTGCCCTTGCCGGGCGGGAACCCGGTCCCGATGACCCGGTCGCCGGCCCCGAGCTGGAGCAGCATCTCCAGGCCGGACGCGTCGGTGGTGACGATCCGCTTCGGCGCCTGCTTGACCGTGGTCTCCTTGCCCGCGCAGTCGACGACCTTGACCGGGAAAGCACCGGCGGCGGACGCCTGTGCGCTCCCGCCGCCGTTCGTGCCGTCCCCGCTCCCGTCACCGCCGCTGGAACAGGCCGTGGCGAACAGGGCGACGGCGGCCGCGATACCGCAGAAGACGCGAGGGCGCATCAGTAACTCTCCTGGTCAATGGTCGTGCTCGGGCTCGTCCTGTGAACCCGGACCAGGTAGTCGGCCACTGTGCCCGGCCGGTTCCCGGAACTTTGCCCACCGGCCGCGCGGGGGTGGCTAGGGTGACGCGGTGAGTTTCGATTCCACCGGCGGGGCGGCGGGCGACGGTCCCGGGCCCCTTGCGGTCGACGATCTCGGGTTGGCGGTGCCGCTCGCCGGGGCGGGGACGGTACGGCGGGTGGTGTCGTTGGTGCCCTCGCTCACCGAGGCCGTCGCCGCCACCGAACCCGGGCTGCTGATCGGCGTCACGGACTGGTGCAGCCACCCCGCCGACCTGGCCGTCCCCCGGATCGGCGGCACCAAGAACCCGGACGTGGCCCGGATCGTCGGCCTCGCCCCGGACCTCGTGATCGCCAACGACGAGGAGAACCGCCGACCCGACCTCGACGGGCTGCGGGCGGCCGGCCTGCCGGTCTGGGTCACCGACATCCGCACCCTCGACCAGGCGTTCCGCTCACTGGACCGACTCCTCACCGTCGGCTGCGGCCTGACCCGCCCGGCCTGGCTGGACGCCGCCGAGGCCGCCTGGGCCGAGGTCCGCCCACTGCCCGGCCCCGCCCACCGGGCCGTCGTACCGATCTGGCGCCGGCCCTGGATGGTGCTGGGTCACGACACCTTCGCCGGCGACCTGCTGCGCCGCCTCGGCCTGCGCCTCCCGCACGCCGAGGACCCGGCCCGGCCGGAACGCTACCCCGCCGTCCCCCTCCCGCAGTTGCTCGCCGGCCGCCCCGACCTGGTGGTCCTGCCCGACGAGCCCTACCGGTTCACCGCCGACGACGGGCCGGAGGCCTTCCCGGGCATCCCGGCCGCCCTGGTGAGCGGGCGCCACCTCACCTGGTACGGGCCGTCGCTGGTGGAGGCACTGGCCGTCCTGACGGCGCAGCTGGCGCGGGCCCGACCCGGCGGGTCGGGGGGTCGGTGACGCGGGACGGCCCCGGGGCCACGGTATCGGATCGCTCGGCACCCTGCTGCCCCTGGGCGTCCACCTCCTC
>NZ_JBHSOF010000003.1:115516-192225 GCF_042656005.1 Kitasatospora misakiensis
GACGCGGGACGGCCCCGGGGCCACGGTTCGCGAACCGTGGCCCCGGGGCCGTCGTGGTGCCGGTGTGGTTCTGTTCGTCAGGCGCGGGCGGCGGTGACGGCGGCGCCCAGCGCCTCCTTGATCCGCGGACCGAGCCGGCCGAAGCCCAGCTCCTTCATCGCCGCGCGGAGCAGTTCCTCGTCGCTCCGCTCGACCCCGTCACCGTCGATCCAGCGCACGATGGCGAGCAGTTCCTCCGCCGAGTACGCCGTCACCGGCCGCCCCGGCGTGAACTCCGGCTTCGCCGGCTGCCCACCCGCTTCGGCCTCGGTCGCGGTCTCGATCTCGATCTCGGCGGCAGGGGCGGGCTCGACGGCCTCGACCTCGACCGGCGCCTCGGCGGGAGCGGTCTCGACCTCGGCCACCGGCTCCGGCTCGACCTCCTCGGCGATCTCGGCGACCTCGGCGACGACCTCCACCTCGGGCTCGGACACGACGACCGGCTCGGCCTGCTCGGTGGTCTCCTCGACCGGGGCCTCGACCGTGGGCTCAACCTCGGTCTCGGCAACGACCTCCGCCACCGGCTCGGCCGTCTCCTCGGCCACAGCCTCGACGGACGGCGCGGCCTCGGTCTCCTCGACGGCCTCAGCGTCGGCCTGCACCTCGGCGACCGGCTCGGCCTCGACCTCGGCCTCGACGGCAACCTCGGCCGGGGTCTCCACAACCGACTCGGCCTCGACAGTGGCCTCCACGACCTCCTCGACCTGAACCTCCGCGACGGGCTCGGCCTCGGCGATCGGCTCGACCTCGGGCACGGTGACGGCCTCAGGCTCGGCCTCGGCCTCGGGCTCGGTCTCCGCCACGACGACCGCTTCGGGCTCAGTCTCGGGCTCGACCTCGACGACCGGCTCGGCGACCTCCTCGACCGGAGCCTCCGCGACGGGCTCAGCCTCGACCTCAGGCTCGGGCACGATGACGGCCTCGGGCTCAACCTCGGGCTCAACCTTGACCTCGGCCTCGGCCTCGGCGGGCGCGATGGTCTCCGCCTCGGGGGCGGAGGGCTGGGCCGGCGGGGCGGGGGTGGTGCCGAGCAGGTCGTCGGCGGCGGGCGAGGGGGCCGGGAGGGTGACGACGAGCGGCTGCTCCTCGGCCGGGGCCTCGGCCTTCGGCTCGTCCACCGTCGGTTCCTCGACGTCCGCCACCGTCTCCGGTTCGGCGGCGACGGCCTCGGGGGTGTCGGTCTCGGAAGTGACAGCCTCGGCTTCCGTCTCGGCCTCGACCTCAACCTCGGCGGCCGGGGCCTCGGCGTCCTCGGCCTCCACCACGTCCACCGCGTCGACCGCCTCAGCGGCCTCCGGCTCGACCTCCGCCTCGGGCTCCGCCGCGACGGCCGGCTCCTCCTCCACCGCCGGCGTCAGGCCGTCGCGCTGGCCGCCCGCCAGGGCCTGGCGGGCGGCGTACGCGGCCTCGGCGGCGCGGCGGTCGGCGCGGGCGGCGGCGAGCTCGGTGAGGAGGTCGGCGAGGCCGCCGTCCTCCAGGGTGGCGCGCAGGCCGCGGATGGTGGGGAGCCGGTAGAGGGTGCCCTCGTCGGCGGCGAGGCGGTCGACCAGGTCGACGAGGTCCGGGAAGGACAGCGTGTCGAGGTCCTGCCCGGGCAGCAGCCGGGCGAGTTCGCGGACGCCGGTGTTGATCGCCTCGAAGGTCTGGGCGGTGCGGTGCGCCAGCGCGGCGTCGGACGGCGCGGTGGGCAGGGTGCCGGCGGGGGCCAGGGCGGCCCAGGCCCGGCGCTCGACCTCGGCCGAGGCGAGTGCCTCGTGCAGGTCCTGGGCGCGGGGGCGCCCGTTGGTGACGGCGAGGGCGTTGGCCTGCTTGCGCAGCGAGCGGCCGCGCAGCCAGGAGAGCTTGACGCCGCGCTCCCGCCGCCAGGCCCGGTCGGCGGTGGCGGCGATCAGGGAGTCGAGGTCGGCGTCGTAGGCGGCGGGGCCGAGCACGGTCGCGGTGCGGCGCAGGAGCTGGAGCATCTCGACGAGCACGGCGGTCTTGCCGACGGTGGCGGGCGCGTCGACCTTGACGTCGGCGGCGAGCGCGGTGACGTCGTCCCAGACCTGCTGGAGGTCGTGTCCGCGCAGTTCGGCGAGGACGGTGGACGCGGCGCGGGCGTCCTCGGGGGTGGCGACCGTGTCGACGGCCGCGTACCAGGGGTGGGTGTCGGCGGTGAGGGTGAAGGCACCGAGTTCGGCGTAGCGGCCGAGGTCCTCGCGGAGGTCGGTGTCGGTGGTGGTCGCGGCGGCCGTGGTGTCCGTGGCGGCCGTGGTGTCCTTGACGTCTGCGGAGTCGGCTGCGTCGGCCGCGTCGGCGTTGCGGGAGTGAAGCACTGTCATGTGAGGTCCGGTTCTGGGCGGCTGCGGCGGGGGCGTGGGCTGGCGGCGAGGGGTGGCGGTCCGGGTGCGCGGTGCTGCCCCGGCGGGAGGGGCGGAGGGGGCGCGCGGTAGGGCTGCCGGTCGGAGGCCAAGAATACGGGTGCCCGTTCGAGCCATGCACGCACCCACCGCTCCTCGGACCGGTGTGGCGTGCTCCACCGCCCGGGCGGGCGCCACTCGGGAGGGCCGGTCGGGTGGTCGGCGCGGCCGGCTGCCACCCGGTCGGCGCAGGTCAGGATCGGCCGTCCGGGTGGGTGGTTCGCGCACCGCCGGGCGTCCCCGGACGGTCACCGGCGTCCTTCCCCGTACCCGCGGCGGGCGGCGGGCGGTGTCCGGCGCGGGCGAGGGCGGCGAGGTCGACCGGCGCGAGGTACTCGGACCACGCGGTCCGGTGCCACCACGCGCCGGTGTCCCGCAGTTCGCGCCAATCGGTGAACCGGTAGAGGTGGAGGGTCGCCCGGACGTGGGTCGGCGGGGTGTCCGGGAAGGGGTTGTGGCGCAGCAGGCGCAGGGTGTCCCGGTCGTTGACGAGCAGCCGGGCGACGAACGGGAGGAACCACGGCCGGGCGTAGCCGGTCGAGATGCCGGCGAACCACATCACCCAGTCGAGCCGCAGGTGGTAGGGGGCGTACTGGCGCGGCAGGCGGCGGACGTCGCCGGGTTTGCCCTTGAACCCGTACTCCTTCCACACGGTGTGCCGGGTGATCACCTGTTCGTCCGTTCCCTCGACCACGACCTCCTGGCGGGTCCGGTTGACGCTGCCGAACGCGCCGTAGGTGTTGACCAGGTGGATGCGGTTGAAGGAGCGGTTCATGACCTGGCGCGGGGAGACCATGTTCCGGACCGGCCAGTAGCTGAGGACGAGCACGGCCGCGGTGAGCGCCAGCGCCAGCGCCTCGAACCAGGCCGCGGTGGCGGGGTAGGCGCGCGGGTCGACGGACAGGCCCAGCCGGGCCGGGTCGACGGCGGCGAGGGCGAGGGCGATGGTGAGCCAGTTGAGCCAGGCGAAGTTGCCGGAGGCGACCAGCCAGAGCTGGGTGGCGACGACGACGCAGGCGGCGTAGCTGGCCACCGGCTGCGGCAGGAGCAGGCCGACCGGGACGAGGAGTTGGGTGACGTGGTTGGCCGCCGCCTCGACCCGGTGCAGCGGGTCGGGCAGGTGGTGGAAGAACCAGCTGAGCGGCCCGGGCATGGGCTGGGTCTCGTGGTGGTAGCGCAGGCAGGTCAGGTCGCGCCAGCAGCTGTCGCCGCGCAGCTTGATCAGTCCGGCGCCGAACTCGACGCGGAAGACCAGCCAGCGCAGCAGCCAGAGCACGGGGGCGGGCGGGGCGGTGTCGGCGTTGCCGAGGAAGGTGGCCAGGAAGCCGGCTTCGAGCAGGAGCGACTCCCATCCGAAGGAGTACCAGGTCTGCCCGACGTTGACGATCGACAGGTAGAGCACCCACAGCACCGCCCAGCAGAGCATCGACGTCCAGAGCGGGACGGCGTCGCCGAGTCCGCCGAGGAGGGCGGCGGAGAGCGCGGCGCCGGTCAGGGCGACGGCCGCGAAGAAGCGGTCGCTGTAGTGGAGGTGGAAGAGGCCGGGCGACTGCCGGAACGGCACCCGGGCGGTGAACCGGGGGACGGGCAGCATGCCGCGGCTGCCGATCAGGGCGCGGAACTGGCGGGCCGCGGCGAGGAAGCCGATCAGGTAGAGCGCGGCCAGCAGCCGTTGCACCAGCAGTCGGCTGGGCCAGTACTCGGGGGCGGCGAACCACTGCATGCGGCCCATGCCTACCACCGGCGGTCGGCGCGGGGGTGTGCGCGGCGGGACGGCGGCGGGCGGTTCCACCCGGACAGCAGGGTGGCGGGGAGCCTCTCCTCGGGGGTGAGAGGCGCCCCGCCACGGTGGGACGGTGGGCACGCTTGCGGGTGCGGGTGCGTTGCGTGGTGCGGGTGTGTTGCGTAGTGCGGGTGCGGGTTGCGCGGGTGCGTGGTGCGGGACTCCGGTGGTGCGTGCGCAGTCCGGGGGGTGACGCGCACACGGCCGGAAGGTCCGGGCCGACCGTGCTCAGCCCGGCAGGACGAGGCCGGTCTCGCCCGCGCCGAGGCCGGGACGGCCGACCGGGGCGGTGCCGTTCTGCTGGAGGCGGTCGACCAGCAGGGCGGCGAGCGTGCCGAGTTCCTCCTCGGTGCGGGACTGCGCGGTGACGTCCATGCCGACCGTCAGCACGCCGGTGACCTGGCCGGTGCGGGCGGTGCGCAGCGGGGTGCAGGTGAAGCTGAAGATCTGCTGGACGCGCTGGGCCTCGGGGCGCAGGGACTGGACGCGCACCTCGTTGAGGACGGTGGCGCGGCCGGTGTGGTAGGCCTCGGAGACCGCCTGCTGGAGGCCGGCGGCGCCCAGCTGGGGGTAGGCCTGGCCGATGGCGCCGTACGCCACCGGGGCGCCGAAGATGTCGGCGTGCTGGGCGTTGGCGTAGCGGATCTCCTGGCCGGGGCCGTCGGTGAGCATGATCGGGAAGGGCGAGCCGTCGAAGGCCGCGAACATCTCCTGCTGCTGGGCGAGCAGGTTGTCGCGCAGCCGGATCTCGGAGAGCAGGGCCTCGGCGAGGTGCTGGATGTCGCGCAGCCGCTCGCGGCCCCACTGGCGGGGTTCGCGGTCGAGCACGCAGACGGTGCCGATGACGGTGTTGGTGTCGTCGACGAGCGGGGCCCCGAGGTAGGCGCGCACGCCCAGTTCGTCGACGACCGGGTTCCCGGCGAACCGGGGGTAGGCGAGGATGTCGTCGAGGGCGAGGGGGGAGCGCTGGGCGACGACGTGGGGGCAGAAGCCGTGGCTCAGCGGCATCTCGCGGGTCGGGAGGTCGAAGGCGATGCCGCGATCGGCCCAGGAGGAGCCTTCTTCGGCCACCGTCTCGGCGGAGTTTGGCGGAATGTAGAGCCCCCGGAACATCTGGCGCTCGTCGTTGATGAAGTTGACCATCGCGATGGGGGCGCGGGTGATGCTGGCGGCCAGGTGGGCGAAGCGGTCGAAGGCCTCGTCCGCGGTGGGTTCGTTGAGCCCCAGGCTGCGCAGCCTGCGGGTCCGCTCCGACTCCCCGGCGGCACCCGGGAACTGGCCTTGAGTGCTCATCACATCAGTCATGGCGCACATGTAATCAGACATCCAGCGCCTTCCGCGCTCCCGGCCCCTCCTCTCCCGCGCTGCCGATGCTCAGTCAAAGCCGCATGTGGGCGACGAGGCGGCGGGCGGGGCGCAGGTGGGGCGCGGGTGACCGGTGGGTGGGCCTCCGGGTGGGAACGGGCCGGGAACGGGAGGGCGACCGGAACGGGAACCGCGGGGGGAACGGTTCCGAAAAGTGGGTGAGATCATTTCCCCACCTGCCACCCGTTCAATCCCCCGCCCTCCGCGGGCGGTCTGATCGCGCCAATCCAAGATCCACTGTAGAGCGGTTCCGAGACACATATGACAATGAGCCCTGCCGAAAAACGGCGGTCCCCAAGGGCAGCGTGGGCCACCGCCGGCACTTCCGCACGCACCGGCTGCACCTCAGGGGCATCCGGCCGCCACCGTCACCCCCCACCCCTCGGCGGCCGAAGCGGATCGGCTGCACGGACGGAGGCACGACCAGCGAACGACCTGAACCGAGAGGACCCGGCATGGCGATGGACTACTTCACCGACGAGCGACACGAGAGCCTCCGAGCGGAGGTACGCGAGTTCGCGGAGAAGGAAGTACGCCCGCAGGTGGCCAGAATGGAGGCCGACCGCCAGGTCGAATTCGAACTCGCGCACGAAATAGCCCGGCGGGGCTGGATCGGGGTCACCATCCCGCGCGAGTTCGGCGGACTGGGGCTCGGACATCTCGCCAAAACCGTCATCGTCGAGGAACTGTCGCGCGTCAGCGGCGCGATGGGGGCGATGGCGCAGGCCTCGCAACTCGGTGTCGCCAAGGTCATCCACTTCGGCAACGACACCCAGCGCCGCCACTGGCTGCCCCGCTTCGCCTCGGGAGCGGCGCTGCCCACCATCGCCGTCACCGAGCCGGAGTCCGGCGGCCACGTGCTCGGCATGAGCGGCACCGCCCGGCGCGAGGGCGACGAGTACGTGCTCAACGGCCGCAAGTGGTTCGTGGGCAACTCGCACATCGGCCACGTGCACGGCGTGGTGTTCCGCACCGGCG
Organism: Kitasatospora misakiensis; assembly: GCF_042656005.1. Classification (NCBI taxonomy): domain Bacteria; kingdom Bacillati; phylum Actinomycetota; class Actinomycetes; order Kitasatosporales; family Streptomycetaceae; genus Kitasatospora; species Kitasatospora misakiensis. The sequence continues at coordinate 122,081 of NZ_JBHSOF010000003.1, forward strand.
AGGGCAGCAAGGGGCTCACCGCGTTCCTGGTGGAGAGCGACCGCCCCGGCTTCCGCACCGGCACCCTCGGCTCGCAGAGCGGTCTGCACGGCTTCAGCTTCGGGGAGCTGATCTTCGAGGACTGCCGGATCCCGGCCGCCAACCGGCTCGCCGCGGAGGGCCAGGGCCTGGACGTCGCCTACTCCTCCTCGACCCTGTACGGGCGGCTGAACCTGGCGGCGGTCGCGCTCGGCATCCACCGGGCGATCGTCGAGGACACCGCGCGGTTCGCCGAGGAGCGCGTCATGTACGGCAAGCCGCTCTCCCAGCTGCCCAACATCGCGCTGAAGCTGGGCGAGATGCAGTCCCGGCTGATGACCGCCAAGCTCGCCGCGTACCACGCCTCGCACCTGCTGGACCACGGCCGGGCGTGCGACGCCGAGTTGATGAACGCCAAGCTGATCAACACCGAGTACGCGCTGGACTCGGCGCGCAACGCGATGGAGATCCACGCCGCCCGCGGTCTGCAGAGCGACTTCCACATCGAGCGCTACCTGCGCGACGCCACCCACGTCTACCCGCCGGCCGGCACCTCGGACGTCCAGCGGCTGAGGCTCGGCCAGGTGGCGGCGGGCACCTACGGGAAGCAGTGGTCGGCCGAGCTCGCCCCCCTGGCGAGCTGGGCGTGGACCGAACTGGCCGAGCGCGAGGCCCGGGCGGAGGCGCAGGTGCAGAGCGGATCTGCGGCGGTGCTGCACATGCCGCTGGCGGGCTGACCCCGGGCCGGCTCCCCGTCGCTTGTGCGGCGCTTGCCCCTTCTGCGCTCGCCCTGTGATCGTTCGATGTTCATTCGACGTTCGCCCGGCGGCCCCCCGGGGGGCCGTGGGTGACAGGGCCTCACAGAATGCCCCTTTTTGACCTGTCCCTGACGGCCTTCCGGCGACCGGACCTCGGTTGCCGGAAGGCCGTCGGACGTTCCGACACCCGCTCCGACCAGGCAAAATGCCCGCCGGAGCCGCCGCCCCCGACGCCGGGGGCCGCGTCATCACCCGTTTACGTATCGTCAGTTGATGTTGCCTTGAGGGCACCTGGGGCTGGTAGCGTTCCTGCAGTCGGCGGCCGTGCTGCACCCGTCCGGACGGTGATGAAATGTCACCTCCTCCGGCATCCCTCCGGGCACCGCCGGCCGCGGCGCCCCGCTGGCCGCGGTCGGACCGCACACGGACAACCGCCGTTCGGCCCTGCAACAAGGAATCAGATGCCAGGCATATCGGCCCCCCGGACGGGCCACCGCGCCGGCCGGTCCGGCTCCCTCCGCAGCTCGCTCCTCGCGCTCGCGCTGGTCCCCTCGCTCGGCCTCGCGGCCGCCTGGGGCTACGCCGCCTACCTGCTGCGCGACGCCGGGGAGCGCACCGCCCTGTACGCGGGCACCGCGGCCGTCGCCGCCGTCCTGGTCTGGAGCCTGGTCCGCGGCGTGCGCGCCGCGCGCGTCCTCCCGGCCCGGCTCGCCGGACTGCACGCCGACACCCTGGCCATCGCCCAGCACGAGATCCCGCAGGTCGTCGGCCGCCTCCAGGCCGGTGAGTCGGTCCCGACCCCGCCCGCCTGGGCCCCGTCCCGGCGGGTCGGCGACGAGGTGCAGCAGACCGCCGACGGCCTCGCCGCCGTCCGGCAGGCCGCCGTCGCCGCCATCGTCCACCAGGCCCAGGGCCGCGAGGGGACGAAGAAGGTCTTCCTCAACATCGCCCGGCGCACCCAGATCCTGATCCACCGCCAGATCAGCATGCTGGACTCGCTGGAACGCGAGCACGAGGAACCCGAGCTGCTGCGCGAACTCTTCGCGGTCGACCACCTCGCGACCCGGATGCGGCGCAACGCCGAGAACCTGGTCATCCTCGGCGGCGCGCTGCCCGCCCGGCGCTGGCGCAACGCCGTGCCCATGGTCAACGTGCTGCGCAGCGCCGTCTCCGAGACCGAGAACTACTCGCGCGTCGTTGTCCAGGGCGTGCCCCGCACCGCGCTCAGCGGCCAGTCCGTGGCCGACGTGATCCACCTGATCGCCGAACTGATCGAGAACGGCACCACCTTCTCCCCGCCCTACACCCAGGTGCAGGTCTCCGCGCAGGAGGTCCCCAAGGGCCTGGCGGTCGAGGTCGAGGACCGCGGCCTCGGCATGGCCGAGGAGGAGTACGAGCGGCTCAACGACTATCTGGCCAACCCGCCCGAGCTGGACGTCTCCGCGCTCGGCGACGACCTGCGGCTCGGCCTCTTCGTGGTCGCCCGGCTGGCCGCCCGGCACGACATCCAGGTCACCCTGCGCCCCTCGCCGTACGGCGGGACCAGAGCCGTGGTGCTGGTGCCGGCGGTGCTGCTGGAGCAGGCCGGACAGCCGGCCGCCCTCCCCGGTCTGCCGTCCGGCGCCCGGGTCACCCGGAACCCGGTGCCGGACCTGCCGCCGGGCACCGGACCCGACGACGACCTCGGCGAGGTCGACCAGGAACTGTCCGGCGCGCTCGCCGGGGTGCTGGGCGGGCTGCTGGGCGCCAACCCGCCGGCGGGACAGGGCTCGGGGCACGGTTCGGGGCACGGTTCGGTGAGCGACGCGGGCGGCGGGCAGCCGCACGAGGTCGCCGCGGCGGAGGAGTTCCCGGCGCTTGCCGCGGCTCCGGCGCCGGAGCCGGTGCAGATCCCGGTGCCGGTGCAGGAGGCTCCGTACGGGGCCGTCCCGGTCGTCCCGACCGAGGGGCTCGGCGCACCGGACCCCGTCGACGGCAGCGTGGTGATCGACGAACTGCTCGCGCGCTACCCGATGGGCGGCGCGCGCGACGAGAACGGCGCGGCGACCGCCAACGGCGGCCTGCCGGTGGGCGCCGCGATCCCCGGCCTGCCGGGCGCGGTGGTCGTGGCCCGTCCCACCCTGCCCCGGCCGTACGACGCGACGACGGGCGAGTCCGCCCCGGACGGGACGCCGCCGACCGTGGCGGCGGACGGGACGGCGACCGGTAGCGAGACCGAGGCTGCGGCTGTGGCTGCGGCTGCGGTCGCGGCAGGGACCGGGGAGTCGCCGACCGGCGACGCCGACGGCTCACCGGCCGCGCCCGCCGGACTCGCGTCGCCCACGCACCAGCGCGCCGAGGAGGACCGCGTGAACCAGGGACCCGACGGCGAGCTGCGCACCCCGCGCGTCCTGCCGCAGCGGGTCCGCAACGCCAGCCTCGCCGAGCAGTTGCGGGAGGCCAACGGGCCCGGGACGCCGTTCGGCCAGCCCGGGGCGTTCGGCGCTCCCGCCGCAGCGCCCGCGCCCGCGTTCCACGACCACACCGGCCCCGCGGGTCCGGGCGGAAGCGGGAGCGGGGGCGGCAGTATCGGCGGAGCCGGCGGGGTCGGCGGCGGCGCCGGACCGTACGGGCAGCCCGGCTCCTACGGACCGCCCGCGGACGACGCCACGCCGCAGCGCTCGCGGGCCACCATGGCCGCCATCCAGCGCGGCACCCGCTCCGCCCGTGCGACGACACCCGACGCGGACGCGCCGGAGGCGCCCCCTGCCCCGGCCGCACCTTCCGCAGCTAAGGAACAGCAGTGATGACGCAGTACACCGACACCCAGCGCGACCTCAACTGGCTGCTGGACCAGCTGGTGGCGCGGGTCCCGGAGACCCGGCACGCCATCGTCCTCTCCGAGGACGGACTGCTGGTCGGACTCTCCCAGGGTCTGGACCGGGCCGACGCCGAGCACCTGTCGGCCGTGGCATCCGGGCTGCAGAGCCTCGCCCGGGGCGCCGGCCACCGGTTCAACGGCGGTCGGGTCCGGCAGACCGTGATCGAGATGGACCAGCTGTTCCTGTTCGTCACGACCGCCGGCCAGGGCGCCAGGCTCGCCGTGCTCACCAGTGAGGCGGTCGACGCCGGTCTCATGGCCTACGAGATCAACATGCTGGTCAAGCAGGTCGGCCAGTACCTCACCGCGGCGCCGCGCAGCGACGCCGGCCAACCGGACGTGGGTGGCGGTGCGTGACCGTCGACGCCGAGGAGGCCTGGTTCTTCGACAAGGACGCGGGCCATCTGGTCCGTCCTTACGCCATCACCAACGGGCGCACCGGCCCGGTCCGTGACGGTTTCGCGCTGATCACCCTGGTGGTCACCGCCGACCCGCGCACGGACACCAGCCGGCTGACGCCCGAACCGGCCGCGATCCTGGACCTCTGCCGCGAACGCCCGCTGGCGGTGGCCGAGATCGCGGCCAGCCTGGACCTTCCGGTGAGCGTCGTCAAGGTGTTATTGGACGATCTCGCCGAGGCCCGGATGATCCTCACCCGGGCGCCCGTCCAGCTCGCCGAGGCACCGGACATCGCGCTGATCCGGGCCGTGATCGAGGGCGTCCGCCGACTCTGACCCGAGCGGGTCCGGACAGGCGGGCTCGGACACACGGGCCCGAACAGACTGGTCCGGACAGACGGGTTCCGATCCGGCGGTCCTCTCGTTGTGCTGTTTGCTGTTGTTCCGTTTCCTGTTTTTCGCCCAGTTCCCTTCCAGGAGACCAGACGTGACGACCCAGAGCCTGGTGCCGGGCGCGGTAAAGATCCTCGTGGCCGGCGGCTTCGGCGTCGGCAAGACCACCATGGTCGGCTCGGTCAGTGAGATCGAACCGCTGCAGACCGAAGAGCGGATGACCCGCGCCAGCATCGGGGTCGACAACCTCGAAGGCGTCCAGGGCAAGTCCACGACCACCGTCGCGATGGACTTCGGCCGGATCACCATCCACCAGGACCTCGTGCTCTACCTGTTCGGCACGCCCGGCCAGTTCCGGTTCTGGTTCATGTGGGACGACCTCGCGCTCGGCGCGCTCGGCGCGATCGTGCTGGCCGACACCCGCCGACTGGAGTCCAGCTTCGCCGCCGTCGACTTCTTCGAGCAGCGCGGCATCCCCTTCGCCATAGGCGTCAACTGCTTCCACGGGCGCCGCGACTCCACCCCCGAGGACGTCCGGCGCGCGCTCGACCTCGACCCGGGCGTGCCGGTCGTGCTCTGCGACGTCCGGGAGCGGGCGTCGAGCAAGGAGTTGCTGCTCGCCCTCCTCGACCGGGTCCACGAGAACGCGCTGGCCGCCCGACGGTGAGACCGGGCGGCGGGGGCCGGGGCCCTGGGTCTCGGGCTCAGGGCCTCGCCGGGGAGGCCGGGGCCAGCTCCAGGTCGTACAGCGCCCGGACCAGCGGCGCGAGTTCGGGGAGGTCGGCGGCCTCGGTGAGCGTCGCCTCCAGGGTCGCGTCGTGCAACGGCCGCGCGGCCCGGAGCAGTTCGCGGCCCTGCGTGGTCAGCTCGGTGTAGATGCCGCGCCGGTCGTCCGCGCAGAGGTAGCGGCTGAGCAGCCCGCGGTCCTCCAGGCGGCTCACCAGCCGGGTGGTCGCGCTGCTGCTCAGGGCCGCCGCGCGGGCCAGCTGCTGCATCCGCATGTGCCAGCCGTCCTGCCGCGACAGCGCCTCCAGCACCGTGTACTCGACCACCGAGAGGCGGTGCTCGGCCTGCAGCGCCTTCTCCAGGGCCGAGTCGATCAGCCCGTGCAGCGCGGCGAGCGTGCGCCAGCCGCCGGCGCGGATCTCGGCGGCATCGTCCTGGATACCCATGGCTCGCCTCTCTCTGCTCGGTCGCCGAGGTCGTGCGCGGTTCTGGAGTCCTGCCGGGGCCGACCCGCGGTCGGTGGCAGGGCCGCACCTGTTCGAACGTCCTGGTCCGCTCAAGTATGCCATTTGGCGCGGCATATCTGCTTGTGCAAATAGTTCTCCTTATGGGCCGGCCGGAGCCTCCCCCCGGAGCACGGTCGCCGGTGCCTCGGACCACGCGGTCGCGCAGAGCGCCGAGGCCAGCTCCTCCTCGTACCAGGCAGCCGCCAACCAGGCCGCCGCGAAGGCGCCGTGGTCGTCCGCGACCACCCGGCCGAAGACGTCGCGCGGCTGGTCCACCGCCGCCCCGAGCAGTCCGTCCAGCAGCGCGGCACCGGTGGTCAGGCCCGCCGACCGCAGCCGGGCCCGGTCCCCGGCCGCCGTGCCGGTCCCGAGCGACAGCGCCGCCCGGCCGCCGGTCACCGCCTGCTCGACCCGGCGGGCGAGCAGGTGCACGGGGGTCGTCGGCGGGGCCGACACCGCCGGGGACGGCGACGGGGCGGCGCCGTCGGCACCGTCGGCCGACGCGGCGGTGTCCCGGGGCGGGAGGGTGAGGTCCGCCGTCTGGAGCCGCTCCAGGCCGAGATTGACCCGGCCCGCGCGATCAGCGGGCAGCGCGAGAGACGGGGCCGTGGGGAGAGCCGGCTGCGTGGTCGGCGGTTGCGTGGTCGGCGGTTGCGTGGTCGGCGGTTGGCCGACGGCCAGGAGGCGCAGCTCGGGACGGGCCGAACGCTCCAGTCGGCCGATCACCCGCAACCGCAGCCCCGGAGCGGTGGCGAGCAGCGCCAGGTTGCCCCGGTGGGCCAGTCCCGGGTGGTCCTGCGCGGCGCGGAGCACCACCACCAGGCCGTCGCACTCCGCCAGCAACCGCGGTTCCCCGCCCGGCCCGTACGGAACGGCCCCGAGCAGCGTCACGTCCAGGAACAGCAGCTCGCTCCCGGCCGGCCGCACCTCCGGGGGCAGCGTGAACGCGCCGAGCGCCCGTGCCACCTGGGCGGCCGGCGGCTCGGCCCAGAGCCCGGCCAGCGGCTCCGCCGTCCAGTCCGCCCCCGCCGCGCGGACCGCCCGGACCGAGGCGCCCGCCCCGAGCCGGCCGGCCGCCGACCTGGTCGCGCCCTGCACGGCGAGCCCGGCCCGGGTGAACTCGCGGTGGCTGAGCATCGCGTCGCCCAGCCTGACCACCCGGTTCCCGGCGCCGACGGCCTGCGGCGCCGCCGCCGCGGCGTCGGTGTGCGGCATGATCTCGGCCATCGTGTGCAGTCCGCCGCCCGCGTCGACCGCCCAGGTGAGCACACCCGCGTGAGTGGCCGTCAGCACGGGCTCGGAGAACAGTCCGTAGAGCCGCAGCCCGCCCGCCGGCGCGTACGCCTGGCGGGCCGTCCCGCGCAGCTCGGCGACGCCGGGCCCGGCGGACGCGGCCGGGTCGGTGTCCGCCGTCGCGGCGGCCAGGGCCGTGGTGAGGCCGAGCAGTTCTCGCAGGCCGGCCACCAGGTCGGCGAGCCGGTGGTCCGGCTCGCCCGACCGGGCCGCGCGGACCCGGGTGACCACCGCCACCGCCGCGGCCGCCGGACGATGCAGCCCGGCCAGCCGGGCCCGGTGGGCCGCCCGCAACAGCTCCGCCTGGAGCACCGCGCCCGCACCGCCCACGCCCGCCGCGAGGACGGCGGTGCCCACGCGGTGCAGGTGCTGGACGGCGGCCCGTTCCGCGGCGGTGGGCGCCTCGGCTGCCGGGGCGTCGGCCTGCCGGTCCGGGACCGGCTGTTCCGCGCCAGGCTGTTCTGCACCGGCCTGTTCTGCGACGGGCGGCTCGCCGTCGGCGAGCGGGCAGACGGTGACCGCCGCGGCCCGGTGCACGCACGCGGGCGCCAGCAGGCAGCCGCAGCGCACGTCGGCCTGGTCGGCGACCACCCCGCCCGGCGCGTGCAGGACGAGCACCACCTCCTCGTCCACGGCGATCCGCCAGTCCTCGCCCGTCCGCTCCACCGGGCGTTCGGCCAGTTTGGCGGCGGCCCCGTCCAGGCGCTTCTGCAAGCGCGCCGACAACCCGGCCACCACCTCGGCGACCACCTCCGGCCGCACCGCCGGCCACTGCGCCCGCGTCCCCGTCCCCGTCATGCCCCGCACCGCCTCCGTCATCGGACCTTCTCCCCCACCCAGCGGGCCAGTTCGAGCGGGCTGAGCGCCGCCACCGGCATCCCGGCCGCGACCAGCCGGCTCGCGACCGCCTTCGAATACCGGGCCGTGCCGGTGTCGTCCAGTGCCGCGCAACCCAGCAGGTGGCAGCCGGAGTCGACCAGGGCCCGGGTCTGCGCGAGCAGCCCGCCGACCGGGCCGCCCTCCTCGAAGTCGCTGACCACCGCGACCAGCGTGCGGGACGGCACGGTCACCAGCCCCCGCGCGTACTTCAGCCCGGCGGCGATGTGCGTCCCACCGCCGATCCTGACCTCCAGGAGCAGGCCGAGGGGATCCGTCACCCGGTCGGTCAGGTCGACCACCTCGGTCGAGAAGGCGACGAAGTGCGTGCTCAGCGAGGGCACTCCGGCCAGGATCGAGGCGGTCAGCGCCGCCCAGACGGTGGACGCCTCCATCGAGCCGGAGACGTCCACGACCAGGATCAGCCGCCAGTCGGACGCCTGCCGGGCCCGGGTCCGGAACACCGGGCGCTCCGGCACGATCACCATGGCGCCCGGTTCGGCGCCGGAGGCCGGACCGGAGCCGCCCGGCGGGGCGGCCGGGCGGGCGGTCGCGAGGTTGGCGCGGATGGTGCGGTGGAGGTCCAGGCCGCCGCCGGGGCGCCGGCTCGGCCTCGGCACGCTGATCCCGGTGAGGGCGGGGCGCAGCCTGGTGGCCAACTCGCGGCTCAGCTCGTCGACCAGGCGCCGGACCAGCGGGCGCAGCCCGGCCAGCCGGGCCTCCGGCAGGCCGCCCGCGTGCTCCAGCACGGTGCGCAGCAGGTCGACGGACGGGCGGACGGCGCCCGGGTCGATCGCCTCCAGGGCGTCTCCGCGCCCCTGGGCCACGGCGGCGGCCAGCACCTCCTCGCGGATGCCAGGACCGAACAGGGCGGCCAACTCCTCGGACCACTCGCGCACGCCCGGGTAGGGCGCCTCGCGCCCGCCCCGGTTGCCGCCCGCGCCGCCCCGGCCGTCCAGACCAGGGCCTGAACCCTCCCCGTGGCCCGTGCCGTACAGCTCGTCGAGCGCCGTCGCGAGGCGCCCGGCGCGGCCACCGCGGACGCCCCCGCCCCCGGGGCGGCCGAGGAGCAGCCGCCAGCGCTCGGCCGGGCCGAGGGCGTGTCCTCGGGCCTGGGAGGCGGACGGCGTCGGGACGGGGGTCGGCGCCTCCTCGGTGGGTGCCGACGCCTCGTCGGTGGGGGTCGGGAGGCGGGCCGGGAGCAGGCCCCGGCGGGCGAGGGCGGCCCGGGCGGCGAGGTCGGCGCGGGACCAGCCGGCGAGCAGCGCGGGCGCGACCTCCTCGGGAAGCGCGTCGAGGCGGGTGCCCAGGCGCTCCTCGACGAGCGTCAGCAGCCGGTCCCGGGCGGCCGGGCTGAGCGTGTCGAATCCGCCGCGCAGGGCGGGCAGCCGGTCCAGGAAGGCGTGGTCTGCGAGGGTGACGACCCGCTCCAGGACCGGTTCGAGCACCTCGGGGGCGGTCGCGAACAGCCCCTCGGCGGCCGTCAGCAGGCCGACCAGCGACCGGCCGAGGGCCTGCCGGGCGTCCGGGCCGGTGGCGCCGTCGATCCACGAGGCGGCCCGGTCGCCGAACACCGCCGGCTCCTCCTGCCGGAGCAGCACCCGCACCGCACCGGCCGCACCGCGGACCATCGGGCTGCCGTGGTCGGCGAGTTCGGCGAGGGCGTGCCGCAACCGCAGACCCCCGGAGAGGTTCGCGCGCCGCGCCAGCTCCACCAGCGCCCGGGCGTCGTCCGCCTCGTCCGACCCGCCCAGCCCCTCCAACTGCCGGACCGCCGCCACCGTCACCACCTCTCCGGCGGCCGCCAGGGCGGCGAGGAACGGATCGTCCTCCCCCGGGTCCGCGCCCGCCTCCGCCATGGCCGGGGCGGTGCGGGTGGCGGTGAGGCGGTCCAGGAGGGCGAGGGCGTCAAGGAGTTCGGGCAGGGTGCCGCCGCCCGGGAGGACGGCGGTGAGCTGGGTGAGGCGGGTGTCGGTGAGGGCCGGGAGGCCGCAGGCGGCGGCGTCGGCGAGGCCCCGAAGGACCTCGCGGGCGGTCGGACCGTCGGCCTGCTGCTCGCGGCGGAGCCGTTCGCGCAGGGCGCCCTCGGCGGCCTGCGCCGGGGTGACGCCCCGGGTGCCGGCGACGGTGAGCATCGCGGCGACGGCCGGGGTCCAGCGGACGCGCCAGCGGGTGGTGAGGGTTTCGGTGCCGCCCGCGCCCGTGCTGTCGACCGGGTCTGCGTAGGGGACGCCGCAGACGGTCAGCCGGTGGAGGAGGAGTTCGCGGCGGCGGTCGAGGGACGAACGGAGCGGGTCGAGGCGGAGTTCGCGCGCGGCGGGTTCGGCACCGTCGCCGGGACCGGGCAGGCCGAGGTCGGCGAGGAGGCGCTCGACGGCGGGGGCAAGGCCGCTGCGCGGGGCGGCCGGGGTGGGCTCGCCGGTGCGGGTGCCGACCAGGACCTTCTCCAGCGCGCGGGCCACCGCCCGCCCCCGGCCGAGCGGCTCGCCCTGGGCGAGGACGGTCTGCACCGCCTCGACCAACTCGCCGCGCCCGGGGGCCGCGAGCCCGCGCAGCCGGGCGAGGTCGCCGGCGAGGCGGACGATCTCGCGGGCGTCGGCCGGGCCGGAGGGGTGGTCCTGGGTGCGCAGCGCCTCGCAGATCCGCACGGCGGTGGTGGTGAGCGCGTCGGCGAGGCGGTCCGGGTCGCCGGCGGCGTCGAGCACGGTGTGCTGCCACTCGGGGTCGCGGATCCCGGCCGGGTAGCCGGAGCGGGCGTCGAGCAGCGGGTAGGTGTAGGGGATCAGGGAGACGACGTGGTCGGCGGGCGGGACCGGGGTGGGATCCGGCTCGTGGTCCGGGGCGGGCCCGGCCGGGGTGAGCGCGGGGGCGTGGAAGGCGCCGATGACGGCGGCGACCCGGCGGCCGCCGGCACCGGCCTCCCGGAGGCGCTCCCGCATCCAGGCCTCGCGCCGCAGGTCGTACGGGTCGACGCCGGGGCCGTCCTCGGCGTCGCGGCGCAGCGCCCAGCCGACCAGCAGGGCGGCGCGCCGGACGGCCTCGGGGGTGGAGCCGGGGGCGGCGGTCTCGACGAGGCGGTCCCAGAGGTCCTCGTCGTCGCGGCCGGTGAGGCGTTGGCGCAGGGCGTCGGCGACGCCGGGGCGGGCCGCGTCGGGGCCGCCCCGGTCGCGGTCGGCGTACCGGGCGCGCGCGGCGAGGGGCAAGTCGCAGGCGACCGTCTCGACGCCGTGGTGGCGGGCCCAGCGCAGAGCGGCGAGTTCGGGCGAGAAGTCGGCGAACGGGTAGAAGGCCAGCCCGGTGCCGTGGCCGGCCTCGGTGCCGACGGCGTCGCCGGTGTCAGCGCCGTCGTCCGGACGGTCGGCGGCGGGCGCGGCGGCGAGGGCGACCGGGGCCCTGGTGGCCTCGTCCGCGAGCAGGTCGAGCCAGGGCTGGAACTCGGCGGGCAGCTCGACCAGCAGCACCTCGGGCCGGGCGGCGTCGAGCAGGGCGGGCACGACGGCGCTGAGCGAGGGCGCGTGGTGGCGCACCCCGATCAGGTAGGGGCCGGGCGTGTCGAGGCCGGACGCGGCCAGTCGGGCCGCCTCCGTCTCGACCGTCGCTCGCGGGTCGTCGAGGCCGGGGCCCGCCCCTCGGGGCGGCACCGCGCTGCTCATCTGTTCACCTCTCGGTGGGAGTTCGGGGGTTCGGGATACGGAGTGCGGGTGTCAGGGGGCTCGGGGCCGGGCCGGCGCCCGTGGGGGGCGCCGGGCCGGCGGGGCCTCAGTGCTCCAGGGCGGAGCGCAGGTCCCACAGGGTGCGCCAGGTGGCGGCGCCCTGTTCGGCGCGGCGGCGGACCGGGCCGTCCCAGTAGCCGAGCAGTCGGGCGGCGTCGGCGGGGTCGTCCTTGCGGACGACGCCGATGAGCTGGCCGGGGAGCCGGCCGAGCAGGTCGCCCCCGTCGGGCAGGTAGGCGGCGCCGACGCCGAGCGCGGTGGCCACCGAGACGGCCTCGGCGGTGCTCATCACGGTGGACGGGCGTTCGACGTCCCAGCCCTCGGTGGACCGGCCGGTCCGCAGGTCGCGGAAGGCCGTGACCAGGGCCTCCAGCACCGCGTCGTCGACGGCGTAGGCCGCCCCGGCGCGGGCGACGGCGGCGGTGGACTGGCGGCGGACCAGCTCCACCTCGGCGGCGAGGCTGCCGATCGGGCCGACCGTCTCGAAGTTGAACCGTCGCTTGAGGGCGGCGGACATCTCGCTGACGCCCTTGTCGCGCAGGTTGGCGGTGGCGATCAGGGTGAAGCCGGGGACGGCGTGCAGCTGGCCGTCCGGGGTGCCGGCGAGTTCGGGGACGGCGACCCGCCGCTCGGAGAGCAGCGAGACCAGGGCGTCCTGGACCTCCGGGAGGCAGCGGGTGACCTCCTCGACCCGGGCGACCGCGCCGGTGGTCATCGCGCTGAGCACCGGGGAGGGGACCAGCGCCTCGCGGCTGGGGCCCTTGGCGAGCAGCAGGGCGTAGTTCCAGCCGTACTTGAGCTGGTCCTCGGTGGTGCCGGCGGTGCCCTGGACGGTGAGCGCGCTGGTGCCGCAGACCGCGGCGGCGAGGAGTTCGGAGAGCATCGACTTGGCGGTGCCGGGCTCGCCGACGAGCAGCAGACCGCGCTCCCCGGCGAGGGTGACGACGCAGCGTTCGACGAGGGCCCGCTCGCCGACGAACTTCTGCTCGATCGGCAGGCTCTTGCGGCCGGCCTTGAGCTTCTCGCCGCCGCTGCCCATCACGAAGGTGACGACGGCGCGCGGGGTGAGCCGCCAGCCGGGCGGGCGCGGGCCGGTGTCGTACGCGGCGAGGAACGCGAGTTCGGCGGCGTACCTCTCCTCCGGCGGGACGACCTGCCGGGCGGCGGGCCCGGCCGGGTCGGTGGCCACGGTGGGGGCCTCGGCGGTGCCCTCGGTGGTGGCGCTGGTCGTGGTGGTGGTCGTGGTGGTGGTCATCGGCGGGCCTTCCTGCGGTTGCCGGTCCGGAGTTCCTCGAAGCCGGGGGCGTCCCCGTCGGTGACGCGCCGCCAGGCCCGGTCGAACAGCTCCGGGACGGCCTGCTGGGGCAGCGCGGCGTAGTGGGTGGGCAGATCGTAGAGGCCGGCCTTCCAGGTCTCGGCGGGCAGGCCGGGGGCCTTGGTCTCCTGCCAGCCGCCGGGGAGGAAGACGCCGCGCCCGGCGCGGGCCCGCTTGGCCTCCATGACCAGCCCGGCGGCGAGGAGTTCGGCGCGCGCCTTCTTGAGCCGGGCCGGCTTCCAGCCCGTCCAGCGGGCGACGTTGCGGTCGGTCGGGTCGGGCAGGGCGAGCAGCTGGAGGTAGACCACGGCGGCGTCCTCGCCGAGTTCGTGGGCCTTGGCGACCTCGGTGACCAGCTCCGGCACGGTGAGCAGCGGGTGGTGCGGCCAGAACTCGGCCTCGGCGGCCCCGTCGGCGTCGGCCCCGGGGAGGTCCGGCAGGGCGACCAGCCGGTCGAGGTCCCCGTCGAGGACCGCCGCGAGGGCGGTCCGCTGGCGGGCGAACCAGTAGCCGTCCGACAGGCCGGCGAGCAGGTCCAGCACCTGGTCCCGCGATCCGCCGAGGGCGGCCGGGCGCCACCAGATGTGCTCCCCGCCGTCCGGTCCGGGCGAGAGCACCACGGCCTCGCCGCAGCGGACCAGTCCGTCCGCGTCGGCGCCGCCCTCGGCGGGCAGGCCGTAGCGGGTGCGCAGGACGGCGGCCAGCGGCTCGCCCTTGGCGTTGAACCGGTGCTCGTAGGGCAGCAGCAGCTCCGGGTCGGCCAGGCGGGTGCGCAGTGCCTGGACGGCCGGGGCGAGCCGCGTGCGCAGCGGGCTGTTCCAGGGCAGCCGGTAGGCGAGCCAGGCGAGAGCGTCGACGGCGTCCGAGAGGCTGTCGTTCTCGGGCAGGGCCGCCGGGTCGTCGGGCAGCAGCCGGAGCTCGCCGCCGTCCTTGTCGGCCCGCAGCCGGTGGCGGGTGGTGCGGCTGAGCCAGGGGGTGGTGTCGGCGTTCAGGATCTCCTCGATGTCCTGGATGCTGGTGCCGCTGACGGCGGCCTTGTCCTCGTCGGGCAGGGTGACGAGCCGGCCGAGGCGCTGCGTCCAGCGCGCGGCGCCGGCGGCGCTGTCCGGCCCGGTGCTCCAGAGCTCCTCCGGGTCGGCGGGCAGCAGGGCGGCCCAGACCTCGCCGAGGGCGGCCCGCTCGCGCCCGCGCAGCCAGTCGCGGGCGGCCTTGGCCTCGCCGGACTTGAGGCCGTACTCCTTGAGCGCCTCGGCGGGCAGGGGTGTGCCGTACCACTGGATCAGGGCGGTGGTGGGGCTGAACAGCAGGGTGGAGCGGACGGCGCCGATGCCGGTGCGCTCGCCGAAGTCGGCGGCGCGCTCGGCGCGGTGGGTCATGGCGCCGCGCTCGGCGAGCAGGGCGGTGAAGCGGGCGATCCACCCGGCGTCGACGGTGTCCTCGGTGGTGCGCTCCACGGTGGTGCTGAAGTGGGCGACCGGGCCGAAGGCGCCGCTCGGGTCGTGGTCGACGGCGAGCCAGTACGCCTTGTCGTCGCGGTGGTGGCGGCAGCCGAGGACGACGACGGTGCGCTCGCCGTGCCGCCAGACCTGGCCGGCCCGCGGCTCGTGCTTGCCCTCGGCGGCGTTCGGGTCGGTGAGCGGCTCGGTGAGGACGATCTCGCGCAGGGTGGCGCCGCGGTCGGCGAGCGGCCCGGCGGTGAGCTCGGTGAGCAGCAGCGCGAGGGAGGCGCGGTGTTCGGCGGAGGTGAGCGGGGCGGCGGCCGCGTAGACGAGGGTGCCGAGGTGGCCGAGCGCGTGCAGCCAGCCCTGGTGGGTCTCGTCGCCGTGCAGCCGGATCCGCTGCGGGGTGCTCCAGCCGTCGCCGTCGGCCGCGGGGGGCGCGGCGAGGACGGCGGTGACCGCCCGGAGGTCGTTGAGGACGCGGTAGTTGGTGCTGCGGTCCCAGGAGCGGCCGAAGCCGCCGACGCCGGGCAGCAGCAGGGAGACGGCCTCGCCGAGGTCGTGGTCGGTGCCGTGCTCGGGCCGGTAGGCGCACACGGGCGCGCCGGACTCGCCGGTGACACGGCCGTCGTCCTCGGGCTGCGGGAGGTAGCGGGCGATCAGGTCGAGCAGCTCAGCGGCGGTGCGGGCGAGCCCGGTGACGCCGGCCAGCAGCAGCCGGTGGGTGACACCGGGCAGGACGCCGGCGACGGCGTCGAGCGGGAGCCTCTCCTCGGCCTTGCCGCTGCTGACGACCGGGCGGCGCACGCCCTGGACGGTGATCCAGCGCTGCCGGGCGGCGGGGACGGGCTCGGCGTCGGTCGGCCAGGCGGCGTCGACGAGCCGGGCGGCCTGCTCGTCGGTGACGGCGCGCAGCACGGTGGAGCCGTGCTCGTCGCGCGGGCGCAGGGCGTGCCAGTGGGCGAGCGGCAGGACGAGGGCGGTGCCGGCGGCGGCGAGGCCGCCGGGGTGGCCGGGTTCGAGGTCGGCGGTGCAGCCGGTCGGGTCCGCGGTGACGGTGCCGCCCGCCGTGCCGTCCGTGGCGGGCAGCCCGAGGGCCAGGTGGTCCCGGTAGTCGTCCTGGACCACCGGTCGGCCGCCGCCGGGCAGGGTGAGCCGGCCGAGCGGGTACGTCCGGTTCCGGGTCCGGGAGTTGTCGACGACGAGGGTGGTGCCGTCGGCGGTGCCGGTGGTGACCCGGGAGCCGTCGACCCGGACCCAGCTGCCGAGCACGCTGCCGTCGGTGCCGAGCGGGGTGGCCTCCAGGCCGGGCTGGAGCGGCAGCAGCGAGGTGCGGCCGAGGTCGAGGCGGCCCGCCGCGGCGCCGGCGGCGATCCGCGGCGGCTCGCAGGCGCGGCCCAGGGTGCCGGTGGCGGCGTCGAGTTCCTCCAGAACGGGGCCGCCGCGGGCCCAGCGGGCCGTCCAGTGGCCGGTGCCGTCGCCGAGGACGCGGTTGCCGGCGGGCAGCGCGGTGTCGCCGACGTGCAGCGGGCGGTGGCCGCCGGTGCGGCCGCCGCCGGGCAGCGGCAGGGTCGGCACGTCGATCTCGTGGCCGCCGTAGTAGTGGGCGATCTGCTCGCCGCCGAGCACGAAGGTCTCGGCGGGCCGGCCGGACCAGTAGGCGTACTGCTTGCCGTCGTGGGGCCAGGCGACCAGCAGTTCGCCGTCGACGAAGCGGAAGCGGGGGCGCTGCCACTGCTCCAGCTTGTCGGGGATGCGCAGGGTGTGTTCGAGCACGATGCCCTGCGGACCGGCCACCACGACCTGGTTGCCGCGGGCGAGCACCAGGTGCGGCCAGGCCTCCTCCAGCAGCAGCCCGTCGGGAAGCTTGCCGCCGCTGCCGAGGCCGGGGGTGTCGCCGGACTCGACGCCGAGCCGGGTGAGCGCCTCCTCCAGGGCGAGCCAGCCGAGTTCGTCGAGGATGCCGCCGCGCAGGGCGCGGGCGAGCAGGCCGGCCACGTCGAGGTCGGCGATCCGCCGGGCGGCGGCCGGGTTCTCGTCGCGGATGCCGGTGCGGTGGGTGCTCAGCTCGCGCAGGAGCGCGGCGGCGCTCTCCAGGCCGCGGGCGGCGGTCAGCTCGTCGGCGCGGGCGTCGGACCATTCGACGAAGAGTTCGCGCAGCACCGGCCGGGCGGCGAGGCCGCGGCTGTCCACGGTGCCCCAGACGGCCGGGACGGCGGCGCGCAGGGCGGGCCGGAAGCGGGGGTCGGCGGCGAGCGCGGCCAGGGTGCGGCCGTCCGCGTCGGAGGCGGCGACCCAGTCCTGGAGGACGAAGGAGTGGCCGGCGGCCGGGTCGGCGACCGGGACGCCCTCGGCGAGCAGCAGGTCGAGGAGTTCCAGCTGGGTGGGGCTGCGGCGCACACCGGTGAAGAGGTCGACCGGCACGGCCTCGGCGCGCAGCCGGTCGAGCATCCGGCCGACCAGCTCGACGGTCGCGGCGCTCAGACCGCGGGTACCCCAGCCGCGGCCGAGGTGGCTGGTCCAGCGCTGCAGCCAGGTGGCGGCCGGCTCGGCGGTGCCCCCTGCCTCGTCCCCGGCCCCGGCGCCGGCTCCGGCTCCGGCTCCGGCGGGCGGGTCGGTGAGCAGCCGCTCGGCGCCGCTCTCGGCGAGGACGGCGAGCCAGGCGGCGTCCTGGGCGTCGCGGTCGTCGCCGCCGGCCGGGTTGGGCATCAGCTCCAGCAGCCGGGCCCGGACGGCGGCGTCCCCCCGGCCGAGCTCGACGACGGCGCCGTGCCAGCTCTTCCAGAACGTGCCGGGCGCCCGGTTGACGGCGGGTGAGGCGAGCAGCTCGGCGAGCAGCGCCCGCTCGTGCTCGTCGCGGTCCAGGCCGGCGGCCTTGAGCAGGGCGCGGGCGTCCTCGGCGACCCCGGCGTAGGGGGCCATGCCGGCGGCCGAGCGCTCGGTGCACAGCTGGCGGAACCGCTGCCAGGCGGTCTGCGGGTCGAGGCGGCCGCTCAGCTCCTTGACGTACTGGCGCAGCGCCTTGACGGTGAGCGCGCCGGCCAGGGCGAACTCCAGGAAGACGGCCCGCAGTCGCTCCTCGTCGACGGTGAGGTTGTGGGTGCGCTCGGCCTCGCGGGCCTTGCCGAAGAAGGTGCTGGCGTAGGTCTGGTTGCCCTGTTCGAGGAAGATCCGGCCGACCTGCTCGCAGTAGGTGGGCAGGAAGTGCGGGACGGCGCGGCCGAGCCGGCGGGCGAGCTCGTCGAAGCCGTCCTTGGCGTGGCCGGGCTTGGACTTGGCCTGGCGGGCGAGCCGCTCCATCTCCTTGACCAGGGCGAGCGCGTGGTGGCCGTTGGCCGGGTCGTGGACGAGCGCCCAGGCGGGGAAGCCGAGCGCCTCCTGGCGGACCTGGCCGACCTCGGCGGGCTCCTCGGCCGGGACGAGCCCGAGGAAGTCCACGGCGAGGTCCTCGGCGGGGCCGAGCGCGCCGGGCACCAGGCGGACGACGCGGCGCCCGTCGAGGGCGGGGTGGGCGTAGCTGCGGGCGGTGAGGACGTCGGCGCCGCTGTCGGGCGCGCCGGCGCCGGGGATGGTGCCCGGCCCGAGGATCGCCCCGGCGTCCAGCAGCCGCTCGTGGCGGGCGAGTTCGGCATCCGCGCCGGTGGTGGCGCGGCCTGCTCCGGTGGTGGTGCTCATGCGGCTTCCTCCCCTTCGATCGTGCGGCCGGCGTACAGCGCGGCGGCCATCCGCGTCCCCTCGGACCAGGCGACCGGTCCGACCTCGGCCAGCGGCAGGACCTTGCCGTCCGGGCCGGTCCAGCTGAGCGCGCCGGTCTCGCACGCGTCGTACTCGTAGTAGTCGCCGACCCAGACCCTGGCCTCCAGGGCTCGCCCGTCCTCGACGACGGGCAGGACGGCGTGTCCGCCGCGGACCCGGTAGCCGAGCCGGGCGCAGCGGCCCAACAGGTCGCGCAGGGCGGCGTAGTGGCCGCCCGCGTAGGTGTCGACCTCGGTGCCGGTGACGCCCTCGGGCCGGTGCCAGACCTCCCGGTACAGCTGCTGGACCTGCTGGGAGACGCCGAGTTCGACGGCGAACTCGCGCAGCTCGTCGAGGTCCGCGAGCAGGACCGGGTGGGGTATCCGCAGCTCGCCGTCGGTGAGCCGGACGGTGTCCCCGTCGAGGTCGACCAGGCCGAGGCCGCGCTCGGCGTCGGCGCCGCGCAGGAAGCCGGCGACGGCGCCGTCCGGTCCGGTGACCACGAGGTCGCGCAGGACCTCCCGCCACGCCTCGTCCGCCCAGACGGCGGTGACGACGGCGGCGGGCACCGGCAGCGAGCGGACCATCCACCGCTCGACGGTCTCCAGGCAGCCGCGCCGGTGGGCGTCCAGCCACTCGGTGAGCTGCCTGAGTCCGACGACCACCGGGTCGTCGTTGAGCTTCGGCGGGACGGCCTTCAGCAGGCGGCCCGCCGCGTTGCGGCAGACCACCTTGCCCTCCTCGTCGAAGGCGACTGCATAGCCGCCCGAACCCGTTTCCACCCACGCCACGGCCGCGCTCCTCCCAGCTGGTCAGTGATGGGAGGAACGTAACGGGACACACTGACAACCCGGCCTACGGGGAGGGGTACTGAGCGGTAGGAAGGTCCGGTGCGCGTTCCGAGCCCCGGTCAAACCGCTCGAACGGGTGATCCAATGGCGCCTGGGTTCACCCCCGCCAGCCCGTCGACGGTCAGGCGCCGACCCGTCAGCAGCCGCCGACCAGTCAGCCGCCGTCGACGGCCAGCCGCAGGATCCGGTCGTCGCCCGGGCGCGGTTCGCCGCGGCCGTCGGTGTTGTCGGTGACGAGCAGCAGCGTGCCGTCCCGGTCGGCCACCACGGTGCGCAGCCGGCCGTAGGTGCCGGAGAGGAACTCCTGCGGGGCGCCGGCGGCCCGGTCGCCGTCCAGCGGGATCCGCCAGAGCCGGGCGCCGCGCAGCGCGGCCGTCCAGACCGCGCCGGCCGCGTAGGCGATGCCGCTCGGGGAGGCGTCGGCGGTGTGCCACTGGGCGACCGGGTCGGCGAACTCCGGGCGGCCGGCGGTGCCTTCGACGGTCGGCCAGCCGTAGTCGGCGCCGGGGGTGATCAGGTTCAGCTCGTCCCAGGTGTCCTGGCCGAACTCCGAGGCCCAGAGCCGCCCTTGGGGATCCCAGGCCAGCCCCTGGACGTTGCGGTGGCCGAGCGACCAGACCGGCGAGCCGGGGAACGGGTTGTCGGGCGCGGCGCCGCCGTCCCGGGTGAGGCGGAGGATCTTGCCGCCGAGGGAGTCGCGGTCCTGCGCGAGGGAACGGTCGTTGGCGTCGCCGGTCCCGGCGTACAGGAAGCCGTCGGGGCCGAACGCGATCCGCCCGCCGTTGTGCCGGGGGCCGTGCGGGATCCCGCTCAACAGGACGGTGGGGGCGCCGAGTTGCGAACCGGCGGGGCGGGCCGGGTCGTAGTCGAGACGGACGATCCGGTTGTCCGAGGCGGTGGAGAAGTACGCGTACACCTGGTGGTCGGTGGCGAAGTCGGGTGAGAGGGCCAGGCCGAGCAGGCCGCCCTCGCCGCCGGAGGTGACGCCCGGGACGGTGCCGGCCACCGTCTTCGCGCCGCCGTTGGCGGGGACCCGCAGGATCCGGGCATCGTCGCGCTCGGAGACCAGCAGGTCGCCCTCGGGCAGGACGGCCAGCCCCCAGGGGGACTTGAGGCCGTCGGTCACGGTCCCCCGGACGGTCACCGAGGCGGGGGCGGCCGAGGACGGGGACACCGAGGACGGGGACGGGGACGGAGTCGCGGCCGGGGTGGGGGCCGCCGTGGTCGCGGACGCGGCCGGCGGCACCGACGAAGAGACAGGCGCCAGGGACGACGCGTCGGCCCGGTCGGGCGCGGCGGCCGAGGAGCAGCCCACGGTGGCGGCCGAGCCGAGGGCGAGGGCGACGAGCAGGGCGGCGGTACGGCGGGGCATCGGTGACCCTCCCGGAGGCGGCGGACGCGGCGACGGCACGGACGTCCGGCGGACGCCCGTCCAGCAGACCACACCGGCGGGCGGCACGGACCGCAACCCGCCGCGCCCGCACGGCCGTTCGGGGGACGCCGAGACGGCGAACCGGCCGGTCAGCGTACTCGGGCCGGTCGGGCCGCCGTCCGGCCGCCCGCCCGCGGGACGATCACCGGCGCGCCGTCCCCGGGGGCCGCGAGCACGTCGCTCTCGACGCCGTACAGCGCCCGCACCAGCGGCGCGTCCACCACCTCGCGCGGCGCGCCGCAGGCGATCACCTCGCCGCCGCGCATCGCCACCACCAGGTCGGCGTAGCGGGCCGCCGCGGCGAGGTCGTGCAGCACCATGACGACGGTGCGCCCGCCCGCCGCGACCTCGCGGACCAGCTCCAGCACCTCGACGGCGTGGCCGAGGTCGAGCGCGCTGGTCGGCTCGTCGAGCAGGACGACGGGCGCGTCCTGGGCGAGGACCATGGCCAGCCAGCAGCGCTGCCGCTGACCGCCGGAGAGCCGGTCGAGGCGGCGGCCGGCGAACTCCTCGACGCCGGTGGCCCGCAGCGCCTCGGCGGTGAGCCGCTCGTCGTCGGCCGACCACTGGCGGAACAGGCCCTGGTGCGGGTGGCGGCCGTAGCGGACCAGCCCCGCCACGGTGACCGCCTCCGGCGCCTGCGGGCTCTGCGGCAGCAGGGCGACCCGGTGGGCGGCCTGCCGGGGGCGCAGCTTCCAGATGTCCGCGCCGCCGACCAGCACCCGCCCGGAGTCCGGCTTGTGCAGCCGGGCGATCGAGCGCAGCAGGGTGGACTTGCCGCAGCCGTTCGGGCCGACGACGGCCACCACCTGCCCGCCGGGCACGGTGAGGTCGACGCCGCCGAGCACCGGGCGACCGGGGCCGTAGCCGGCCGTGAGACCCTCGACCGTCAACTCCATGGCGGGTTCCTTCGGTTGGGGAGGATGGGGCGGGTCCCGCCGTCGGGCGGTCACTTGGCGGCGAGCGCCTTGCCGATGTCCTCGATCACCACGCCGGCGGCGAGCGGGCCGCCACGGGTCGACCAGACCGAACCGTCCACGGTCACGGTGTGGTTGCTCTTCACCGCGTTCAGCTCCTGGTACGCGGGCTTGGACTGGACGTCCTTCAGCGCGGCCTTGCCGTCGTCGGTGAGGGTGGACAGGAACAGCCAGTCGCCGTCGATCTCGTTGATCTTCTCCAGGCTCAGCGCCGGAGTGTGCGCGTTGCCGTCCTTGTCCTGGGCCTTCGGGCGGGTCAGCCCCATGTCGAGGGCGACGCCGCTGGCGAACTGCTTCTTCTCCATCCAGCTCGGACCGGTCGGGTTCCAGCGGACGATGGAGACGGCCGCGCCCTTGCTCGCACCCAGCTCGCCGCCGGCCTTGACGGCCTTGGCGTCGTAGTCGGCGATGACCTTGTTGGCCTGGTCCAGCTTGTTGACGGCGTTTCCGATGCCGCGGAAGGAGAGCTTCCAGTCGTCGGTCGGCGCCATGGTGACCAGGGTGGCGGGGGTGAT
Source organism: Kitasatospora misakiensis (assembly GCF_042656005.1). Lineage (NCBI taxonomy): Bacteria > Bacillati > Actinomycetota > Actinomycetes > Kitasatosporales > Streptomycetaceae > Kitasatospora > Kitasatospora misakiensis. Next base: position 143,886 of record NZ_JBHSOF010000003.1, read on the forward strand.
CTCGCGCAGCTGCTTGAGGACCTGCTGGTCCTGCATGTCGCCGGCCAGGATCAGGTCGGGCTTGGCGGCGATCACCTTGTCCATGACGGGCTGGAGCAGGTTGCCGACCACCGGGACGCCCTGGACCTTGTCCTTCAGGTACGCCGGCGGCTCGTTGAGGCCCTGACCGTTGGTGATGCCGGCCGGCTTGAGGCCGAGGGCGAGCACCGCGTCGAGGTCCTCCTGGGTGAGGGTGACGATGCGCTTGGGCTCGGTGAGGATCTCGACGGCCGTGCCGGTGGCGTCCTTGACGGTCCGCTTGCCGCCGGCGGCGTCAGCGGTCCCCGACGGGGAGCCCTTGTCGGAAGAGCCCTTGTCCGCGGACCCCGACGAGCCGCAACCGACGAGCAGGAGGGCGGCCGCCCCGGTGGCGGCGACCGCCTGGACCGCACGCCGGCGGGCGAGGTGAAGCGGGCGCTGACGGGTCGACATAAATGCCTCCGGGCAAGGGTGTTGCGGACGGGCGGTGCGAAGGGTGGAGCACCAAGGGGCGCGACGGAGCGGTGGTGCGGTGCACCGACCAGGACGATCCGAAAGGATCCACCTCCGGGTCGGACACCCGTCCGACCGCGCTGATCGTTAGGTTAGCCTTACCTTATGACATTGTCGCAAGTGGGTGCCGCCGAAACGGCCGACGCGGAGCCCTCCGCCCCCGCCCCGCCGACGGCCGACCGGTCCCGCCGCACCGCCTGGACCACCGTCGGCGGCCTCCTCGCCGTGCTGCTCGCGCTGACGGCGCTCTCACTGGCCGTCGGCGCCGGCGAGGTCGGCCCCGGCCGCGTGCTGGACTACCTGCTCGACACCGACGGCGCCCGCGCCGACAGCCGCCTCGCCCTGGTCGTCGGCGATCTGCGACTCCCCCGCACCCTCACCGCCCTGCTGGTCGGCGCCGCCCTCGGCGTGGCCGGCGCCCAACTCCAGGCGGTCACCCGCAACCCGCTCGCCGAAACCGGCCTGCTCGGCGTCAACGCCGGCGCCTCGCTCGGCGTCGTCCTCGGCATCGCCGCGTTCGGCGTCCAGACCTCCTACGGCTATCTCGCCCTCGCCTTCGGCGGCGCCGTACTGGCCAGCGGGCTCGTCCTGGCGATCGCCGGCAGCCGGGGCGGCGGCTCCCCGATGCGGCTCGTCCTCGGCGGCTCCGCCGTCGGCGCCACCTTCGGCGGACTCACCGGCGTACTGATCGTCAACTCCCCCGAGGCGTACGACCGCTACCGGGTCTGGGTGCTCGGCTCGCTGGCCGGCGTGGAGGGCTGGACGACGCTGCGCCAGCTCGCGCCCGTGCTCGGCGTCGGCTTCGTGGTCGCCCTGCTCACCACCCGGCCGCTGTCCGCGCTCGCGCTCGGCGACGACCTCGCCCGCGGCCTCGGCCACCGCCCCGGCGCCACCCGCGCCGCCGTCGCCCTCGCCGTCACCCTGCTCACCGCCTCCGCCGTCGCCCTCGCCGGGCCGATCTCCTTCCTCGGCCTGCTCGCCGGCTTCCTGGCCCGCGCCGCCGCCGGACCCCGGGTCGGGCGGCTCACCCTGCTCGCCGGCCTCGTCGGCGCGGCGGTGCTGACCGGCGCCGACGTGCTCGCCCGGGTGGTCGCCCGCCCCTTCGAGGCCCCGGTCTCGGTGATCGTCGCGCTGATCGGCGCGCCCACCCTCATCGCCATCGTCCGCACCCGGAGGACGGCCGCGCTCGGCCTGACCGACACCTCCCCCGGCGAGTCCTCCGCCCGCACCGGCCACATCGGCCGCGCCGGCCGTACCGGTCGCACCGAGGAGAAGGCGCCGCGGCCCGACCTGGTGGTCCGGCGCGGCGCGCTCTCCCTGCTGCTCCCGCGCCGCTCGGCGCTGGCCGCGCTCGGCCTGGCCGCCGTACTGCTCGCCGCCGTGGTGGTCTCCGCGCACGCCGGCCAGAGCGAACTCGACCTCGGCTCCACCTTCCGTGCCGTGTTCGGCCACGGCGACCGCCTCGACGTGCTGCTGGTGCAGAAGTTCCGGCTCGGCCGGATCGTCGCCGGCCTCGCCGCCGGCGCCGCGCTCGGCCTGGCCGGCTGCCTCACCCAGACGCTGGCCCGCAACCGGCTCGCCACCCCCGAACTGCTCGGCGTCAACGACGGCGCCACCGCCGCCGTCCTGATCTCGGTCACCGCCTCGGGCGCGTTCGGCGCCTGGTGGGCCGGACCGGTCGGCGCGCTCGCCGCCGTCGCGGTGGTCACCGCCGTCTCCGGCGGCCTCGGCGCCCGCGGCTACCGGGTGCTGGTGGTCGGCCTCGCGATGTCCGCGCTCGCCTCCGCGATCATCCAGGTCGCGATGGCCCGGCGCTCGCTCAGCTCGGCGTCCTCGCTGTACGTCTGGACCTCCGGCAGCCTCAACGGACGCGACTACGAGGTGGCCACCCCGGTGCTGATCGGCCTCGCCGTGCTGGTGCCGCTCGCCCTGGTGGCGGCCCGCCGACTGGCCGTGCTGCGCTTCGACGACAACGTGGCCTCCTCGCTCGGCGTCGACCCCGGCCGGGTCCGGCTCGTCTGCCTGCTGCTGGCCGTGGCACTCGCCGGCCTCGCCGTCGGGATCTGCGGACCGGTCGGCTTCGTCGCGCTGGCCGCGCCGGTGGTCGCCGGCCGACTGGCAGGCCCTGCCCGCGTCCCGGTGCTCGGCTCGGCGCTGGTCGGCGCGGTCCTCGTCGTGCTGGCCGACACCCTCGGCCGGGTGCTGATCTCCGGCGTCGAGATCCCGGTCGGCATCGTCACCACCGTGCTCGGCGGCCCCTTCCTGCTCTGGGTGCTGCTCGGCCGCAAGGGCAACCCCGCCTGACCATCGAGGAGTTCTTTCCGTGCAGAGTGAACCGCAGGCCGCCGACGATCCGCAGGCCGCTGACGCCGGGTTCTGGGCCCGGGTGGCCGCCGAGGGCGCGCCGCTGGTCGACCCCGACCCCGACGACCCGGCCTACCGGCGGGTGACCTTCGTCCTGCGCGACGAGCCGGGCGAGGAGCCGTACGACGGCGTGCTCGCGCTCGTCCACACCGTCACCGACAAGGACCGGCACGCCGGCGACCTCACCCCGCACCTGATGGAGCGCCGGCCCGGCGGCTGGTCGCGCACCTACCGGCTGCGCACCGACCACCGGGCGTCCTACCAGCTGTACCCGGTGCGCGGCGACGTCCCCGGCACCCGCCGGGCCGACTGGCTGAAGGTCCTGGACGACGCCCGCCCCGACGCGCTGGACCGGGGCGCGCGGCTGGCCGGCCGCGACGGACGCCACCCGTCCTCGGTGCTCTCCCTGCCCGACGCGCCCGCCCAGGCGCACACCGCGCGGCGCCCGGACGTGCCGCGCGGGCGCACCGTGCCCACCGAGGCGGCCGGGCGCCGGATCGACGTGCACCTGCCCGCCGGGCACCGCGCCGACGGCGGCCCGTACCCGGTGCTGGTCCTGCTGGACGGCGACGTGTGGGGCGAGGTGCTGTCGGTCGGCGACACCCTGGACAACCTGACGGCCGAGGGGCTGATCCCGCCGACCGTCGCCCTGCTCGTCCACACCCCGCCCCGGACCAGGCCGGACGACCTCAGCTGCAACCCGGACTTCGTCGACCTGCTCGCCGACCGGGTGCTCCCCTGGGCCGGCGCCGAGTACCGGGCCACCTTCGACCCGGCCCGCACGGTGATCGCCGGACAGAGCGCGGGCGGCCTGACCGCCGCCTTCGCGGCCTTCCGCCGCCCGGCCCGGTTCGGCAACGCGCTCAGCCAGTCCGGCTCCTTCTGGTGGCCGGACGGCACCGAGTTCGACGGCGGCGGCGAGTGGCTCACCCGGCAGTTCGCCGCCGCCGAGCGGCGCCCCGCCCGCTTCTGGGTGGAGGTGGGCCTCCAGGAGTGGATGCTGCTCGCCCAGAACCGCCACCTGCGCGACGTGCTGATCGCTCGCGGCTACGACCTCGCCTACCGCGAGTTCAACGGCGGCCACGACTACGCCTGCTGGCGCGGCGGCCTCGCCGACGGCCTGGTCCACCTGCTGGGGCGCCACGGCTGACACCCGGGCGGCCGGACCGGCGGCGCAGGGCCAGGAACAGCCTGAGGAAGGCGGGGATCGCGAGGACCCGGAGGATCACGGCTGCGGCCGACGGGAGGGCCCCGGCGTGCGCCAGGACGAAGGCGAGTCCGAAGGCGGCGCCGATGAGCGGGGCAGCGTGTTGGAGGCGTGGTTCGTGGGCGACCCTCGGTTACCCTGCGTCGAAAGTGACCGTTCGGTCACACTCGGCGACGAGAGGACCCATCATGGCGGAGGACTTCACCAACCGGCCGGCGCCGGACTCCGTGCGCCTGATCGACTTCGACGAGGCGAAGGTCGTCCCCGGGATCGTTCCGGAGACCTTCATCCTCGTCGTCAGCGGGGAGAAACCCTGGGAGAACATGACGGTCCGCCTGGTTCCGCTGGTCTACATCAGACAGCCCGAGTACTGGGGCATCGAGGTGACCGGCTCGCTCACCGGGATCGGGCTGCCCGTCACCGCCCCGTACACCGAGTCCCTGCCACTCGACGGCATCACGGGGACCAAGGGCATCGAGGTGATCGGCGCCTACAAGCGGGAGACGTTCGACCTGCCGAAGCGCTCCTGACGGCCTGACCGCCGGGCAGGCGGACAGACGGACAGGCGGACGGCCCGCCGTGTGTCGGGGCACGGCGGGCCGTCGGTCGGTCCGGGCCGGTCAGTCCATCGGCGGCGGGCCCGGGGCCTCCCGGGGCAGGCGGGTCGCGACCAGGGCGCCCAGGGCGACCGCGCCCGCCGTGGCGAGCAGCGCGACACGGTACGGGCCGGGTTCGGCGCCGTGCGTGCCGTCCTCGGCCAACGCGCCGATCAGGGCCGCCGCGCCCGCGATGCCGAACGCGCCACCGAGGGTGCGGACGATGGTGAACAGACCCATCGCCCGGCCCATCGCGGGCGGCGCCACGTCCGCGAAGCCGGCGATCTGCACCGTCAGCACGGCGGTGCCCAGGATCAGGCCCACGCCGAACATCAACGCCCGGACGGCCCAGACGTTCTCGCCGACGCCGGGCAGGGCGAGGGCCGCCAGCACCAGGGCCGCCAGCAGCAGGGCCGGCAGTGCCAGGCGGCGCGGGCCGAGCCTCGGCAGCAGCCGGTCCACCACCTGGGAGGCGGCCATCAGGCCGATCGCCTCCGGGAAGACGCTGAGGCCCGCGTCCAGCGCCGAGGCGCCGAGCGCCGCCTGGTACAGCAGCGGGAAGGCGAACAGCGCGCCCATCAGTCCGGCGGCGGTCAGCAGGGCCAGCCAGCTCGCCGCGCCGAAGGTCCGGTCGGCGAGCAGCCGCAGGTCCACCAGCGGTTCCTGGGCGCCCAGTTGGTGGCGGACGGCGAGACCGAGCAGCACCGCGCCGAGCACCCCGGCCGCCAGCACCGCCGGGGAGTCCCAGCCGTGTGCGGGGCCGAAGCCGAGCGCGTAGGTGAGCAGGCCGAGGCCGGGGGTCGCGAGCAGGAAGCCCGTGGTGTCGAAGCGGCCTGCCGGTGGCTCCTGCTGGTCGCGCAGCGCGAACACGCCGGTCAGCACGGCCGCGACGCCGATCGGCACATTGACCAGGAACAGCCAGTGCCAGGAGAGGTGTTCGGTGAGGAAGCCGCCGAGCGGCGGCCCGAGCGCGGGCATCAGGGCGGTCGGCACGATCAGCACCTTGCCGAGGCCGGCGCGCTCGTGCGGTGCGAAGGCCCGGAACAGCAGCGTCATGCCGACCGGGGTGAGCAGTCCGCCGGCCACGCCCTGCACCGCCCGGGCGGCGGTGAGCGTGCCGAGGCCGGGCGCGGCCGCGCACACCGCGCTGGCCAGGGTGAACACGGCGAGCGCGCCGAGGAAAACCCGCCGCACCCCGAACCGGTCGCCGAGCCAGCCGGCCACCGGGAGGCCGACGGCGAGGCCGACCAGGAAGGCGGTCTCCACCGCGTTGGCGGCGGAGACCGGGCGGCCGAAGTCACCGGCGATGGCGAACAGGGCCGGGTTGACGATCGTCGAGTCCAGGCCGTTCATGCACATCGCGGCCGTGTAGACGAGCACGACGGCGAGGCGCCCCGTGAACAGGGGGCGCGCCGGGGCGTCGGCCTCCGCGTGGGTCATCGGGCCGGGTTCAGGTCGGTCCAGTGGGCGGTGATCCAGTCCAGCGCGGCGGCGCGCTCGCACGGCCCGTGGGCGACGGTCCAGCCGGCCGGGACGGCGGCGAAGGTCGGCCAGAGCGAGTACTGGCCCTGGTCGTTGACGAGCGCGAGGAACTCGCCGTCGCCGTCGAAGGGGTTGGCGGGGGCGTCACTCATGGGGTGGGTTCTCCAGACGGTCTGGTTCGGTGGGGCGGTCGGCGGGTGGGACGGCTGACAGATTTCAAAATCTGTTATCTGTCATCTGAAATCTGTCAGCTGTCAGCTGTCAGCTGTCAGCTGTCAGCGCGATCGTCCCGGTCGGCACGGTCCGCGCGGCCGTCGAGGACGGCAAGGTGCTCCGCCACGACGCCCGCGATGTGCGCGATCGGCTCGGGCAGCGTCATGTCCTTGTGCGAGCAGCCGACATCGGTGTTGTCGATCCGCCCGGCCACGTACGGCGTCCACAGCTCGGGCACCAGGGTGTCGTCGATGGTGTCGACGGTGGCCCGGAAGAACAGCACGTCGCCCTCGAAGCGGCGGTGGTCGTAGCCCCGCACCAGGTGGTTGATATGCAGGTAGATCCGGTTCAGCGCCTCGACGGTGGCGTCGTCCAGGCCGGACAGCGGGCTGCCCTCGCGGCGCAGCAGCTCGGTGACGTGGGCGAGTTCGAGCGGCCGGCCGTCGAGGTCGTCGGGTCCGTAGCCGCCCATGGTCAGCAGCGCCTCCAGGGCCTCGGCCTGGTCCGGGACGGGCAGGTCGCGGAAGCCCTCGGCCGGGTAGGCGTCGAGGACGGCCAACAGCTCGACGGCGCAGTCGAGTTCCTGCAGTCGGGCGGCCATGGCGTGGGCGATGATGCCGCCGGTGGACCAGCCGAGCAGCCGGTAGGGGCCGTCGGGCTGGACCTCGCGGAGCCGGTCGACGTAGTGCGCCGCCAGCTCCTCCAGGGTGGCGGGCAGCGGTTCGCCGGCGGTGGCGGCGCCGACGCCCTGTGCCTGGAGGCCGTAGATCGGCACGTCCGCGGGGAGGTTGCGGATCAGGCCGGTGTAGCACCAGCTGAGGCCGCCGGCCGGGTGGACGGCGAACACCGGGTTGCGCCGGCCGGGCGCGGTGGGCCGCAGCGGCAGCAGGACGTCGAGCGCGTCGGCGCCGGGGGTGTCGGCGGACAGTGCGGCGTCGAGCGCGGCGACGGTGGGCGCCTGGAACAGCGTGCCGATGCCGACCTCCAGGCCGAGCACGGCCCGGATCCGCCCGGCGAGTCGGACCACCAGCAGGGAGTGGCCGCCGAGGGCGAAGAAGTCGTCGTCGACGCCGACCGCCGGGACGCCCAGGACCTCGGCGAACAGTTCGCCGAGCTGCTGCTCGCGCGGGTTGCGCGGGGGCCGGCCGGCCCCGGTGGCGGGCGCGTCGGGGGCGGGCAGGGCGCGCCGGTCGAGCTTGCCGTTGGCGGTGAGCGGCAGGCGGTCGAGCAGCACGACGGCGGAGGGGACCATGTGGACGGGCAGGTCGGCGGCGGTGCGGGCGCGCAGTTCCTCGGCGGGGACGCCGTCGGCGCCGGCGGCGAGGACGGCGTAGCCGACCAGGCGCTTGTCGCCGGGCACGTCCTCACGGACGATCACCGCGGCGTCGGCGACCGCCGGGTGGGCGGCCAACACGGCCTCGATCTCGCCGAGTTCGATCCGGAAGCCGCGGATCTTGACCTGCTGGTCGGCCCGGCCGAAGTACTCCAGCACGCCGTCGGCTCGGCGGCGGGCGAGGTCGCCGGAGCGGTACATCCGGGTGCCGCGCTCGCCGAACAGTTCAGCGTACGGGTCGGCGACGAAGCGTTCGGAGCTGAGCGCCGGGCGGCCGAGGTAGCCGCGGGCGAGGCCGGCGCCGGCCACGTACATCTCGCCGGTGACGCCGGGCGGGACGGGCTGGAGGTACGGGTCGAGGACGTAGACGCGCAGGTCGGGGATGTTGACGCCGATGGTGCTGGCGGTGCGGGCGGCGGCGCTCGCCCGGTCGAGGGCGAGGTGGGAGACGTGCACGGTGGTCTCGGTGATGCCGTACATGTTGACCAGGGTGGGCGCGTCGTCGGCGTGCCGCTGGTACCAGTCGTCGAGGCGGCCGAGTTCGAGCGCCTCGCCGCCGAACACCACGTAGCGCAGGGCGAGTTCGCTGCCGGGGCGCTCCCGGTCGGCGGCGCTGAGCTGGTAGAAGGCGGACGGCGTCTGGTTGAGGACGGTCACCCGCTCGCGGGCGAGCAGGTCGAGGAAGGCCGCCGGGTCGCGGCTGACCAGGTGCGGGACGACGACGAGTCGGCCGCCGTGGAGCAGGGCGCCCCACAGTTCCCAGACGGAGAAGTCGAAGGCGTAGGAGTGGAAGAGCGTCCACACGTCGTCGGCGCCGAAGCCGAACCAGGGGTCGGTGGCGGAGAACAGCCGGACCACGTTGTGGTGGGTGACCGGCACGCCCTTGGGGCGGCCGGTGGAGCCGGAGGTGTAGATGACGTAGGCGGTGTCCTCGGGGCGCAGCGGCCGGGTGCGCTCATGCTGGGCCAGCGGGGTGGCCTGGTGTCCGTCCCACTCGCTGCCGTCCGACTCGCCATCATCCAACTTGCCACCGTCAACGAGGAGTTGCGACACCCGGTGGTCGGGCATCCGGGGTGCGGTGGCGGTGTCGGTGAGCAGTGCGGCGGGCGCGGCGTCGGCGAGCATGTAGGCGAGCCGGTCGGCCGGGTACTCGGGGTCGAGCGGCAGGTAGGCGGCGCCGGACTTGGCGACCGCGAGCAGGGCGGTGACCAGGTCGAGGGAGCGCGGCAGGGCGAGCGCGACGATGGTGCCGGGGCCGATGCCGCGGGCGGCCAGCAGTCGGGCCAGCCGGTCGGCGCGGGCGCCGAGTTCGGCGTAGTCGAGCGAGGCGCCGTCGCAACTGACGGCGGTGGCGGTCGGGTTGGCGAGGACCGCAGCCTCGAAGAGTTCGGGCAGGGTGGCGCCGGGCACCGAGCGGACGGGGGCGCCGTTCCAGGTGACCAGGGCGCGGTGGCGTTCCTCCTCGCCGATCAGCGGGAGGCGGCCGATGGCGGTGTCGGGCGCGGTGGCGGCGGCGGTGAGCAGCCGGGCCAGGCGTTCGGCGAGGCCGCGGACGGTGGCCTCGTCGAAGAGGTCGGTGCGGTACTCCAGGAAGCCGGCGATACCGCCCTCGCGCAGTTCGCCCGCGTTGAGGGTGAGGTCGAACTTGGCGGTGCCGGAGGGGATCGCGGCGACGGTGGCGGTGAGGCCGCCGCCGAACGCGAACTCCCGGTCGGGGACGGACTGCCAGGCGAGCATGACCTGGAACAGCGGGTGCCGGGCGAGCGATCGGCGCGGGTTGAGCTCCTCGACGAGGCGGTCGAAGGGCAGGTCGGCGTGGTCGTGGGCGCCGAGGACGGCGGTGCGGGCGCGGCCGAGCAGTTCGCGGAAGGTCGGGTCCCCGGAGGTGTCGGTGCGCAGGACGACCGAGTTGACGAAGTAGCCGACCAGGGCCGCGGTTTCGTCGCGGTCGCGGCCGGCGACGGGGGTGCCGACGGGGATGTCGGTGCCGCAGCCGTGCCGGGTGAGCAGTGCGGCGAGGCCGGCCTGGACGGCGGTGAACACGCTGGTGCCGGTGGTGCGGGCGAGCGCGGCCAGGGCTGCGTGGGCGGCGGCGTCTAGGTGGAACGGCACGGTGGCGCCGTGGTGGACGGCGACGGCGGGCCGGGGGCGGTCGGTGGGCAGGTCGAGTTGGTCGGGCAGGCCGGCCAGGGTCTTGCGCCAGTGGTCGAGTTGGCGGACGGCGAGCGGGCTGGGGGCGTCGCCGGTGCCGAGGAGTCGCGCCTGCCAGTCCACATGGTCGGCGAACTGGACGGTCAGCGGCGGCAGTTCGGGGGCCCGGCCGGCGAGGCGGGCGGTGTGGGCGGCGGCCAGGTCGCGGGCCAGCGGGGTGGTGGAGGCGCCGTCGCCGGCGATGTGGTGGAGCAGCAGCAGGAGCGTGTGGGTGCCGTCCTCGTGGGCGAACAGGGTGGCCCGCAGCGGCGGTTCGGCACCGAGGTCGAAGGCGTACCGGACGGCGTCGGCGAGCGGGCCGGTGTCGGTGCCAGTGCCGGTGTCGGTGCCAGTGCCGGTGCCGGTGGCAGTGCCGGTGCCGGTGTGCAGTTCGACCGGGGCGGGCGGGAGGATCCGCTGGTACGGCTCGCCGCCGGCGGACTCGCCGTAGACGGTGCGCAGGGTCTCGTGCCGGGCCGCGAGGTCGCCGACGGCGAGCGCGAGGGCCTCGCGGTCGACCGGGCCGGTGAGGGTGAGGGCGAGCGGGATGTTGTAGGTGGGGCTGGGGCCTTCGAGCCGGTAGTGGAACCAGAGGCCGCGCTGGGCCGGGGAGAGCGGCAGCCGCTCGGTGCGCGGGACCGGCCGCAGAGCGGGGCGCGGTTCGGGGGCGGAGCGCTCGCGCAGCAGGGCGGCGAGGGCCGCCGGGGTGGGGTGGCGGAACACGTCGGCGAATCCCACCGCCACGCCGAGGGTCTCGCGCAACCGGGCGGCGAGCCGGCCGGCCAGCAGCGAGTGGCCGCCGAGGTCGAAGAACCCGGCGTCGCGGGAGAGGGGTTCGACGCGGTCGAGGAGGTCGGCGAACAGCCCGCAGATGATCTCCTCCTGCGGGGTGGCGGGCGCGGCGCCGCCTTCGGTCACCAAGGACTCCGGCTCGGGCAGGGCGCGGTGGTCGAGCTTGTCGTTGCCGGTGCGCGGCAGGTCGTCGAGGACGAGCACGGCGGCGGGCACCATGTGCTCGGGCAGCCGGGCGGCGAGCCCGGAGCGCAGCGCGGCCGGGTCGAGCAGGGCGCCGGCGGCGGGGACGGCGTAGCCGAGCAGCCGCTTGCCGTTCGGGCCGGGGCGGGCGATCACCACGGCCCGGTCCACGCCCGGGAGTTCGCCGAGGACGGCGGCGATCTCGCCGGGCTCGATCCGGAAGCCGCGGATCTTCACCTGGTCGTCGGCGCGGCCGAGGAACTCCAGGTTGCCGTCGGCGCGGCGGCGGGCGAGGTCGCCGGTGCGGTACATCCGACTGCCGGGCGCGCCGTAGGGGTCGGCGAGGAAGCGTTCGGCGGTGAGGTCGGGGCGGCCGAGGTAGCCGCGGGCCAGGCAGGCGCCGGCCACGTAGAGCTCGCCGGTGGCGCCGTCGGGGGTGGGGCGCAGCGAGCCGTCGAGCACGTAGGCGCGCGAGCCGCGCACCACCCGGCCGACCGGGGCGCCGTCCGGGCCCGGCGTCCAGGAGTAGGCGTCGACGGTGGCCTCGGTGGGGCCGTACAGGTTGACGGGGCGCAGGCCCTCGACGGCGGTGAGGCGGCGCCAGAGCGGGTCGGGGGTGGCCTCGCCGCCGACCGCGATCACGGCGGGGCGGTGGGCGTCCGGCGCGAGAAGGCCCTCGGCGAGCAGCACGTCGAGGTAGGAGGGGGTGACGTCGAGGTAGTCGATCCGCTCGCGGTGGACGTCGGCGACCAGGGCGGCCGGGTCGCGGTAGGTCGCGTCGTCGAGGAGGTGGAGCTCGTGGCCGTGGAGCATCCACAGGACCGGGTCCCAGGAGGCGTCGAAGGCGAACGAGGCGCTGTGGGCGATCCGCAGGCGCTCGCGGCCGGTGCGGGCGAGGGCGGGGGCGATGTGGTCCTCGCCGTGGCCGGCGTACAGGTTGGCGAGCGAGGCGTGGGTGACGACGACGCCCTTGGGGCGGCCGGTGGAGCCGGAGGTGTGCAGCAGGTAGGCGGTGTGCGCCGGGTCGGGCGCGGGCAGCGGAGCGGTGGGCAGGGCGGCGAGGGGGTCGGGTCCGGCGAGGGCGGCGCGGACGGCCGGGTCGTCGAGGGCGACGGCGGGGCGGTCGGCGGCGCCGGGCAGGGCGGCGAGGGCCTCGGCGGTGCCGACGGCGCAGACCGGGCGGGCGTCGTCGAGGATGTCGGCGATCCGCTGCCGGGGGTGGGTGAGGTCCAGGGAGAGGCAGGCGCCGCCCGCCTTGAGTACGGCGAACACGGCGAGCAGGGTGTCGGCGCCGCGCGGCAGGGCGAGGGCGACGGGGGTCTCGGCGCGGACGCCGAGGGCGGCGAGGCGGTGCGCGAGGCGGGTGCTCGCGGCGTCCAACTCGGCGAAGGTGAGGGCGGTCCCGCCGCTGCGCACGGCGACGGCGTCCGGGGTGCGGGCGGCCTGCTCGGCGAGCAGTTCGGGGACGGTGCGGGTGGCGGCCGGCTCGGTGCGGCCGGCGGTGGCGCGGCGCAGCGCGTCCTCGTCGAGCAGGTCGATCCGGGCGATCGGGGTGTCCGGGTCGTCGAGCAGCAGCCCGGCGAGGCCGTCGAGGTAGCGCAGCAGGCCGTCGCGGTGGGCGGCGAGGGCCTCGGCGCCGTACCGGTCGGGGTGGCCTTCGAGGCCGATCCGCAGGGCGCCGTCGGGGCCGGGCGAGACGGCGAGGGCGAGGTCGTCGACCGGGCCGGCGGCGAGGTTGCGGACGGTGCCGGGCAGGCCGGCGAGGTCGAGGTCGCGCTCGAAGGCCTTGATGTTGACCATCGGTCCGAACAGGGCGCGGCGGGTGCCGGTGAGGGCGAGGTCGCGGCGCAGGTCCTCCAGCGGGTAGCGCTGGTGGCAGCGGACCTCGCGGACCTCCAGGACGACGCGGCGCAGCAGTTCGGCGGCGGTGTCGCGGGGGCGGACGGCGAGGCGCAGCGGCAGCACGTTGGCGGTGGCGACGGGGGTGCGCAGGGCGGCGGGGCCGCGGCGGTTGGCGAGCGGCAGGCCGAGCACGACGTCCTCGGTGCCGGCCAGGCGGTGCAGGTAGCCGGCGGTGGCGGCGATGACGAGTTCGGCCCAGGTGGCGCGGGCGGCCCGGGCGGCGGCCTCCAGCCGGGGCAGGGTGCCGGCGGGGAGTTCGGCGGCCAGGCGGGGCGGTCCGGCGGCGCCGGCGCGGGCGGGGGTGCCGCCGGGGAGGGTGGCGGGGGCGTCGGCGCCGGCCAGGCGGGCGCGCCAGAACGCGCGGTCGGCGGCGTACTCCGCGCCGGCGCGGTAGGCGGCCTCCTCGGCGGCGACCTCGGCGGGGGTGGCGAAGGTGCGGTCGGTGGGGCGGGTGCCGGCGGTGAGCGCGGTGTAGAGCTCGGCGACCCGGCCGGCGAGGAGGGTGAGCGCGTAGGCGTCGACGGCGAGGTGGTGGACGCGCTGGTACCACCAGTGGCGGTCCTCGGCGAGGCGGATGAGGGCCTGGGTGAACAGCGGGCCCTCGGTGAGGTCGACGGCGCGGGCGAGGTCGGCGCGCATCCAGGCCTCGGCGGCGGCCTCCGGGTCGGCGTCGGCCCGCAGGTCGAGGCGGTGCAGGGTCCAGGGGCGGCCGGGGGTGATGCGCTGACGTGGTGTCAGGTCAGCGGGGGCGTCGGCTTCGCTCGTACCGACGACTACGACGGAGAGGGCGTCGGCCTCGTCGACGGTGCGGCGCAGGGCGCTCTCGAAGAGTTCGGCGTCGAGCGGGCCGGTGATCTCGACGGCGTCGCCGGTGTTGTAGACCGGGCTGTCGGGGTCGAGCACCTGCGCGTACCAGATCGCCGCCTGGGTGGCGAGCAGCGGTACGTCGGCTGCGGCGGGGACGGCGACGGGATCGGACGCGGCCTGGTGGCGACGCATGGTTCTGAAAGCTCCTCGGGTCCGGCGAACGGAACGCCTACTGCCTACTTAGGTTAGCCTAAGCTATCTACATATCGTCTGGTCAACAGCCCGCCGGGAGGCGGGCCCTGAAGCCCCGGAGGCGCCGATGTCCCCTTTGAACGCGAGCGCGCCCCGAGCGAGCCGACGGTCACCGCCGGGTCGGCCGACCCCGCACTGAAGGAGGCCGTGCGCGAGCGCGTCCTCGCCCACCAGGACGAGCTGCTGACGCTCAGCCGCCGTATCCACGCCCACCCGGAGACCGCGTTCGAGGAACACCGCGCCGCCGAGTGGTGCGCCCAACTGCTGCGCGAGCACGGCTACTCCGTCACCGCCGGGGCGCCCGGCCTGCCCACCGCATTCACCGCGAGCCTCGGCAGCGGGCCGGTCACCGTCGCGATCGTCTGCGAGTACGACGCCCTGCCCGGACTCGGCCACGCCTGCGGCCACAACCTCATCGCCGCCGGTCTGGGCGCCGCCCTCGGCCTCGCCCCGCACGCCGACCGACTCGGGCTCACCGTCCGAGTGGTCGGCGCACCCGCCGAGGAGCGCGGGGCCGGAAAGGCGCTGCTGCTGGACGCGGGCGCCTTCGATGGCGTGGACGCCGCGATGATGGTCCACCCCTGCCCGGTGGAGGTCGCCGACTTCCACTCCTTCGCGCTCGGCACGCTGTCCGTCCGCTACACCGGCCGCGCCGCCCACCCGAGCCTCAACCCGCACGAGGGGCGCAACGCCGCCGACGCCCTCACCGTCGCCCAGGTCGCGCTCGGGCTGCTGCGCCAGCAACTGCCGCCGCACTGGCGGGTGCACGGCATCACCACGGCCGCCGGGACGGCCCCCAACCTCATCCCCGACAGCGCCACCGCCGAGTACGAGATCCGGACCTCGGCCGCCGAGGACCTCGCGGCGCTGCGCGCCCGGGTCGAGGACTGTTTCCGGGCGGGCGCGCTGGCCACCGGGTGCGAGGTCGAGCTGACCCGGCCCGAGCCCGACTACCTGGACTTCCGCAGCGACCGCGGGCTGCTCGCGCTCTGGCGGGCCAACGCCGCGGCGGTGGGCCGCCCGGAGCCGGTCGAGAGCGGGCCCTTCGCCTGCACCGACATGGGCAACGTCTCCCACGTCGTACCGGCCATCCACCCGGTGCTGGACATCACCGGCGGCGCCTGCGGCCCGCACGAGGCCGCGTTCGTCGAGGCGGCCGTCTCGCCGGAGGCGGACCGCGCGATCCTGGACGGCGCGGTCGCGATGGCCTGGACAGCGGCCGACTTCGCGGCGGCCCGCGGGTGAGCTCCCGATGGGGGCTCGCGGATGGCGGCTGACAAATGACAGCTGACAGATTTCAGATATCAGATTCTGTCAGCTGTTATCTGTCAGCTGTCATTTGTCAGCCCGCTGCCGGCCCGCCGTCAGCCCCGCTCCGGGACCAGGTGCACCGGCCCCGGTTCGGGCAGCAGCTCGCCGAGTACCGCCGGCGCCGCCCGCAGGGCGGTCACCCCGGCCTCCCGGACCAGCTCCCCGACCTCGCCCGGACGGTCCGGGTCGGCCAGCACCAGCGCCGCCCCGGTCCGCAGCGGCCACAGGAACTCCCAGAGCGGCAGCCCGAGTTGCAGCATGCGGTCCGCCGGGCCCAGCCCGTACACGGCCTGCAGCTCACGCACCCGGCGGTCCACCTCGGCGTGCGTCGTCCACACCCCCGCCGGGCGCCCGCCCGGTCCGTACGCCCGGCACTGCGGGTGCTGCGGGGTGAGCGCCCGCGGCGGGTCGGTGACCGCCCGGCCGGCCAGCTCCGCGACGCTCGGCCGCTCCGCGCCCGGCACCCCCTCACCCACCACGCAGACCGGCGCCGCGTCCGCGAGCAGCCAGGAGAGCCGCCCCGGAGCGTCGTCCGGGTCCAGCGCCAGGTACGCCGCACCCGACTTGGCCACCGCCAGCAGCGCCGCTACAAGGTCGGCGGGGCGGAGGGTGAGCGCGAGGCCGACGACCGTACCGGGGCGGGCGCCGCGGTCCGTCAGGCAGCGCGCCAGCCGGTTGGCCGCGGCGTTCAACTCGCCGTAGCTCACCGGCGCTCCGCCGGCCGGCAGCAGCGCCGGGGCGTCCGGCGTCCGCGCGGCCTGCGCCTCGATCGGGCCGACCGCCGTGGTCGACGGCCACTTCCCCGCTCGCGCCGACCGCGTCGCCGTGCCGGGCTCCATCAGGACGCGCCGAGCAGTTCGGCCCAGGCCTCGACGGCCGGGCGCTCGGCCAGTTGGAGGAAGGCCACCTCGGCGCCCTCGGCCCGCCAGCGCTCGGCGAGCGCCATCAGCCGCACCGAGTCCAGGCCCCAGTCGGCCAGGTTCTCGTCCAGCGGGATGTCCGCCGGGTCCTCGCCGAGCAGGTCGGCGACCTCGGCCCGGATCCGCTCCACGGTGAAGGCCATGCCCGTCACTTCCCTTCCACGACGGCCCACTACGGCGTCGGTACCGGTGACGACGCCGCAGCGCCCGGCCACCCAGGTGAGCGCGGCGCGGTGCTCGTCCGCGCCGAAGTCGGCGACCGCGTCGGCCACCACGAAGGCCCGGATGTCCCGCATCCAGGCGTCGCAGGCGGTCGCCTGCACCCCGATGTGCGTGTACACGCCGGTGATCACCAGCTCGTCGCGGCCCTGCTCGCGGAGCAGCTCGTCCAGCTCGGTGCGGACGAAGGCGCTGTACTTCCACTTGGTGAGCAGGCGGTCGCCCTCGGCCGGGGCGACCGCGTCGGCGACGGCCGCTGCCCGCGGGTCGTCCGGGATGCCCGGGCCCCAGAAGTCCTGCTGGAGGCCCCGCTGTTCGGCGCTCTGGCCGCCCGGCTGCGCCGAGTAGACGACGGGCACGCCGTGTTCGGCGGCCCAGGCGCGCAGCCGGTTGACGTTGGCGAACAGCTCGGTGACCGGCGCGGCCGACGTGTCGAAGGCGCTGAGGAAGTGGTTCTGCAGGTCGTGCACCAGCAGCACGGCCCGGGACGGGTCGACCGTCCAGTCGACCCGGTTGGCCGGCAGCTCGGCGGCGGCGGGCATCGGATAGGAGGGGATGCGGGGCAGGCCCACGGCAGTGCGTCCTTAACGTGTCGGGGAGTTCAGGAGGAGGAGAGGGAGGAGGTGACGGAGGACGTGACGGAGGAGCTGAGGGAGGCGGCGATCGCGGCGCGCAGGTCCTTCTTGCTGACCTTGCCGATGCCGGTGGCGGGGAAGGCGTCGACGAACTCGACCCGGTCCGGCACCTTGAAGTCGGCCAGTCCGCGCCCGCGCACGAAGCGCTTCAGCTCGACGGGCTTCGGTGGCCGCGCGCGGTGTTCCTCGCGCAGCACCACATAGGCGCAGGTGCGCTCGCCGAGGTACGGGTCGGGCATCGAGACCACCGCGGCGTCGTGCACGGCCGGGTGGGCCAGCAGGTGGTTCTCGATCTCCTCGGCGGCGACCTTCTCGCCGCCCCGGTTGATCTGGTCCTTGGCCCGGCCCTCGACCACCAGGTGGCCGGTGGCGGTGCGGCGGACCAGGTCGCCGGTGCGGTAGAAGCCGTCTGGGGTGAAGGAGTTGACGTTGTGCTCGGGGGCGTTCCAGTAGCCGCGGATGGTGTACGGGCCGCGGGTGAGCAGGTGGCCGGTGGTGCCGTCGGGCAGGTCGCGGTCCTCGTCGTCGACGACCCGCACCTCGTCGTCCGGGGAGATCGGTCGGCCCTGGGTGGTGACGATCACCTCCTCCGGGTCGTCCAGCCGGGTGTAGTTGACGAGGCCCTCGGCCATCCCGAACACCTGCTGGAGGGTGCAGCCCAGCACCGGGCGCACCCGTCGGGCCGCCTCCTCGCTGAACTTGGCGCCGCCGACGAGCAGCACCTCCAGCGTCTCCAGCCCGAGGTCCTCGCCGGCCGAGCGACGCCGCTCGGCGGCCTCCAGCCAGAGCAGGGCCAGCGGCGGAACCAGGCCGGTGACGGTCACGCCCTCGCGCTCGATCAGCGGGAACGCCGTCTCCGGGCTGGGCTGCGGACAGAGCACCACCCGGCCGCCCGCGTACAGCGTGCCGAGCGAACCCGGGGAGCTGAGCGGGAAGTTGTGCGCGGCGGGCAGCACGACGAGGTGGACGCTGCGCGCGTCCTGGCCGCAGAGCTCGACCGAGCCGCGCAGCGAGTAGATGTAGTCGTCGTGGGTGCGCGGGATGAGCTTGGGCACCCCGGTGCTGCCGCCGGACAGTTGGAGGAAGGCGACGTCCCCGGGCTGCGGCTCGGGCACACGGGAACCGGACGGGGCCGCACCGGACGGGTCGAGCGGGACGTCGGCCAGCGGGGTGTGCTCGCCGGCGTCCCCGCCCACCACCAGGACGTGCCGCAGTGTGGGCGTCTCCGCCCGCACCCGGCTTGCCAGTTCGCGGTGGTCGAAGCCGCCCTCGACGGCCGGGATCACATAGCCGACGGCACCGGTGAAGGCGCAGAAGTAGGAGATCTCGGTGTACCGGTGGGCGGGCAGCGCGAAGACCGGCAGCGCACCGATCCGGAAGAGCCCGAAGACCACCTCGAAGAACTCGGCCACATTGGGGAGTTGGACCACCACGCGGTCGCCCCGGCCGATGCCGCGGGCCCGCAGCCCGGCGGCCATCCGGTCGGCCCGCCGGTCGAGTTCGGCGTACGTCCAGCGGCGGGTCGGGTCGTCGCCCGCGCCGCCGGCCGGGTCGACGATCGCGATCCGGTCGGGGTGGGCGGCGGCGCGCTCGCGCAGCATCGAACCGAAGGTCTCGCCGCGCCAGTGGCCGGCGGCCCGGTAGCGGGCGGCGAACTCGGCCGGGTACGGCGCGAATCCGGCGAGCACCTCGGCCATCGCGTCGTCGCGCGGATCGGTCATGTCGGTGTCTCCCGGGCCGGCCTGGCCACTCATCGCGGCACCCCCGCGGCGTCCAGGAAGGTGCGGAACTTGGCGCTGGTCTCGGCGAGTTCGGCCTCCGGCCGGGAGTCGGCGACCACGCCCGCGCCCGCGAACACCCGCAGCGTCCGCTCGTCGGCCTCGGCGCAGCGCAGGGTGACCACCCACTCACCGTCGCCGTCCGCGCCGCCCCACCCGACCATGCCCGTGTAAAGGCCCCGGTCGAACGGCTCGATCGCGCGGATCGCCTCGCGGGCCAGCGGGGTCGGGCTGCCGCAGACCGCCGGGGTCGGGTGCAGGGCGACGGCCAGCTCCAGGGCGGAGACGTCCGGGTCGGCCAGTTCGCCGGTGATGGTGGTGGCCAGGTGCCACATCGCGGCGGTGCGCACCAGGGTGGGCCGCGCCGGCACGTCCAGGGTGCGGCAGTACGGCGCGAGCGCGGCGTGGATGGCGTCCACCACGAACGCGTGCTCCTGGAGGTCCTTGGGCGACTCCAGCAGCGCGGCGGCGCGGCGGACGTCCTCGCCGAGGTCGGCGCTGCGCGGGACCGAGCCGGCCAGCGGGTTGGCGACGACGGTGGTTCCGCTGCGCGAGAGGAGCAGTTCGGGGCTGGCGCCGATGAGGGTACGGCCGCCGCCGGCGGGGACGGCGAAGGTGTAGCCGCCGGGGTCGCGGCGGCCGAGGCGCTGGAGGATCGCCGGCAGGTCGAGCGGGCGGTCGGCGCGCAGCTCCAGGGTGCGGGAGAGCACCACCTTGCTCAACTCGCCGTCCTGGAGGCGGTGCACGGCCTCGGCGACACCCGCGCCGTACGCCTCGGGCGCGGGCAGCGGGCGGACGGTCCAGTCGATCCGGTCGGCGGCCGGGGCGGGCAGCGCGATCAGCGGGTCGTCGCGCAGGGCGCCGCAGGTGCGGAGCGCGGCGGGGACGGCGAGTTCGGCCCGGCTGTCGTGGTCGAACGCCACCGCGCCCACCACCAGCGGGTGTTCGACGCCGTCCCGGCGGGCCTGGGCGAGGGTCGCGGTGACCCGGTCGACCAGCGGGCGCCCGTCCTGGGGCACCCGGGCGTGCACGCCCTCGGCGAGCAGCGTGCGGGTCGGGGAGGCGAAGAACGCCTCGTCGGGCGCGGCCCGATACTGGCCCAGCAGCCCGCTGGCCGCGCCGATGACGGTGTGGTCCGTCCCGGCGGGGGCGTGGTGCACCGTGGTCACCTGGATTCTCCCAGTCTGCGAGTGGCCGCCGGCGCTGCTCGTCGCGGCGGTCGGCGGGTGGTGTGGTCCGGGGACGCGCCCCGGTGGGGGTGCGGTCCCGATGGGGCGCCGGGCCCCGGGTGCGGCGCGTCCTCGGGCGTCGAGGGTCGTGACGCGCCGGAGGTGGGGCCGTCGTGGAGTCGTGGCGGGGCGGTGCGCGGAGCCGTTGTGGCGTCAGGCGCGCAGGGTGGCGCCGCCGTCCACGTAGAGGTCGTGCATGGTGATGTGGCGGGCCCGGTCGGAGACCAGGAAGGCCACCGCCTCGGCGACGTCGGCGGGTTGGGCGATCCGGCCGAGCGGGATGCCGACCCGGTAGTCGGCCGGGTCGCCGTCGATGACGCGCCGCTCGGCGGCCTCGGCGTCGTCCTGCCAGAGCGCGCGCTGCATCTCGGTGTCGGTGGAGCCGGGCGAGACGATGTTGCAGCGCACCCCCGAGCGGCCGAGTTCCAGGCCGAGACACCGGGTGAACATGGTGGCCGCCGCCTTGGAGGCCGCATAGGCGGCCATTCCGGTGCGCGGCACGCCCGCGGCGTTGGAGCCGACGGTGACGATGACGCCGCCGCCGCGTTCGGCCATCCGCCGCCCGAGTGCCCGGGAGGTGTGGAAGACCCCGGTGGTGTTGACCGCGAAGGTGTCGGCCCAGTCCCGGTCGGTGAGTTCGACGGCGGGCGCGGCGCGCAGGATTCCCGCGACGTTCACCAGGATCCCGACGGGGCCGAGTTGACGCTCCATCAGTTCGACGGTCGACTCGACGGCCGCCGCGTCGGAGACGTCCAGCAGATAGGGGTGGACGGGACCGCCGGAGGCGGGACCACCCGAGGCGGGGTCGCCCGGCCGGCCCGACAGCTCGTCCGCGAGTTCGGCGAGCGGCCCCGGGTTGCGGTCGACCGCCGCGACGGTGGCGCCCGCGGCGACGAGCGCCCGCGTCACCGCCGCGCCGATCCCCTGCCCGGCGCCGGTGACCATCGCCACGGCGCCGGCGAGTTCGGACTGCTGCACAGAAAATCCCCTCCGACCAGCGACATTAGGCAAGGCTAACCTAACACAACTGTTCGCACTCGCCGAGAGGTCGCGCGAGGCCGGGCGAAGACCCTGCTGAGCCGTCAACTACGCACCTCCGCACCTCCGAAACGCATCGATGGGCCGCATGGCACCTCCGGCCGCCCAGGCCGAGCCGGAGCGGTGGGGCGACGAAGGTAGACGCAACGTTGCGTCCAGTGTTAGCGTCGAAACGTTGGATCGAGACGCAACGTTGCGTCCACTTTCACCTCCGGCAGCGTGCGCCCGCACGCCGCGACAGCCGGACCGGCACTGCCGCCGACGCCGACACCGGCGCGCCCTTCCTCCACCCGCGCCGTCACCCCGAGGAGCACCCATGCCCTCCGCCCCGCCCCGACGCCCCGGCAGGCCGCTCGCCCCGGCCGCCGTCGCCCTCGCCTTCTGGGTCACCATGGCCGGCACCACCGTCCCGACCCCGCTCTATCCGCTCTACCAACACGCCTTCGGCTTCTCGACGTTCACCGTCACGGTGATCTTCGCCGTCTACGCGCTCGGCGTCGTCGCCGGCCTGCTCGCCCTCGGCCGCCTCTCCGACCAGATCGGCCGACGCCCCGTCATCGTCACCGCCCTGCTGCTCGCCGCGGGCGCCGCCGCGCTCTTCGAGGCCGCCGACTCGCTGCCCTGGCTGCTCGCCGCCCGAGTCCTCTCCGGCTTCGG
This sequence comes from Kitasatospora misakiensis, assembly GCF_042656005.1. Taxonomy (NCBI): domain Bacteria; kingdom Bacillati; phylum Actinomycetota; class Actinomycetes; order Kitasatosporales; family Streptomycetaceae; genus Kitasatospora; species Kitasatospora misakiensis. The sequence goes on from NZ_JBHSOF010000003.1 coordinate 165,525, forward strand.
CGCCGCCCTGGTCACCGGCGCCGCCACGGCCGCCCTGCTCGACCTCGCCCCGCCCGAGCGCCGGCTGCGCGCCCAGACCGTCGCACTGACCGCCAACATGGGCGGGCTGGCCGGCGGCACCCTGTTCGCCGGCGTCCTCGCCGAATGGGCCGGTTCACCGCTGCGACTGCCCTGGACCGTCATGCTCGTCCTCACCGGCGCCGCCCTGTTCGGTCTGTTCGCCGTCCCCGAGACGGTGCCCGCCGAGGTCCGCGCCGGCGCCCGGTTCCACCTGCGGCTCCAGCCGCTGCACGTCCCGCCCGCCATCCGGCCCGCGTTCCTGCGCGCCGCGCTCGCCGGTGGCGCCGGCTTCGCCGTCACCGGCGTGCTCACCGCCGTCAGCGGGCTCTTCCTGGCCACCGTGCTCGGCCTGCACAACCATGCGCTCACCGGGCTCGTGGTCGCCCTGGCCTTCCTCTCCACCGCCGTCGGGCAACTGCTCGTCCGCGTCCTGCCGCCGGCCCGCACGCTGCCGCTGGCCTGCGCCGGGCTGGTGCTGGCCGCCGCACTGGTGGCCGGTGCGCTGCTCGGCGGGGCACTGCCGCCGCTGCTGCTCGGCGCCTGCGTCAACGGCCTGGCCACCGGCACGGCCATCGGCACCGGGCTGGGCGCCATCAACGGCGGGGTGGAGCCGCACCGGCGCGGCGAGGCGGTCTCCGCGTTCTTCGCGGTGCTGTTCACCATGCTCTCGGTGCCGGTGATCGGCGTCGGCGTGCTCGTCCGGGCGACCGGACTGCGCACCGCCGGGGTCACCTTCAGCGCCGCGGTCGCCGTCCTGGCCCTCGCCGTCGCGGCCGGCCTGGTCCGCCGTCCGCGCGCGGCGGCACCGGCTCCGGCGTCGGCTCCGACGGCGGCCAAGGCGTCGGCCGCCCGTACCGGCAAGGCGTGAGAGGATGGCCGCGACCACGCTCAACGGCCCGCAGCCGCCCCCGGACAAGGACCACGACACCATCGCCGCCCAGCCCCGCCCCGCCACCGGAAGCCGCGCCGTCGGCGGCCGGGCCACCGCTGCCGCAGGCACGGCGACAGGCGCGAGCAAGGGCGGCACGGCGAAGGGCGAAGTCGCCGCAGGTAGCAGCGGCCGGCGCAGCGAGGCCGCGCGCCTGGCGGTGCTGAACGCCGCCGACGACCTCCTGGTGGAGCAGGGCTTCGAGAGCCTGACCATCGAGGGCATCGCCGCCGCCGCCGGGGTCGCCAAGCAGACCATCTACCGGTGGTGGAAGTCGAAGGTCGACATCCTCTTCGACAACCTCGTCCTGGACGCCGCCACCGGCCTGGCCTGGCCCGCCGAGACGCCCGCCGACCCGGCCGACCTGCGCGCCTACGTCCACCGGTTCGCGGACTTCCTCGGCAACGCGCCGGCCGGCAAGGTCCTCCAGGCGCTCCTGGGCCACGCCCAACTGGACGCCAGGACGGCCGAGTTGCTGCACGGCGGTTTCCTGGACGCACTGCGCTCCCGGGACGTCGCGCACACCCGCACCTGCCTCGGGCTCACCACGGACGAGGCCGCCGTGGTGCTGGACGCCCTGCTCGCCCCGCTCTACCACCGCGCCCTGGTGCTGCGCCGCCCGCTGGACCCGGCGTTCGTCGACGCGCTGCTCGACCAGCACCTGCCGCGCTGACGCGCGCCCCTCCCGCTCGACCCCTCCGCGCCGCACCCCACCGCGCCCGTGTTCACCTCCGGGCCCGCTACGGCGCCACCCCATTCCCTGGAGTCACCGTGTTCCGTCGCCCCCGGCCGACCCACGACGTACGGGTCACCGCCGTCACCTCGCTCACCCCCGCCCTCGTCCGGCTCACCTTCGCCGGGCCCAGCCTGGACACCCTCGCCGTCGAACACGCCACCCAGTGGGTCAAGTTGGCGACCCCGGAGGGCCGTTCCCGGGCCTACACCATCCGGCACCACCGCCCCGCCGGGCGAGAGGTGGACATCGACGTCGTGCTGCACGGCAACGGTCCGCTCTCCCGCTGGGCCGCGACCGTCCGCCCCGGCGACGAGGCCCGACTGTCCGGACCGCGCGGCCGTCGGCCCTCCTTCGAGGACGCCGAGCACGTGCTGCTCGCCGCCGACGAGAGCGCCCTGCCCGCCGCGCTCACCATCCTGGAGGAGCTCCCGCCGACCGTTCCGGTCACCGTGTTCGTCGAGGTCGGCGACGCCACCGGGGCCACCCTGCCGCTACCCGCCCGGCCCGGCCTGACCGGCCACTGGCTGACCCGCGACCCTGCCCGCCCGAAGGGCCGGACGCTCTCCGACACCCTGCTCGCCACCGACCTCCCGCCCGGCACCACCGCCTGGCTGGCCGGCGAGGCCCACGCCGTGGCCACCGTCCGGCGCCACCTGCTCACCGACTGGGCCCTCCCTCGCGAACGCGTCCACAGCAAGGGCTACTGGAAGCACGGCGAGGCCGACCACAAGGACTGACGGAGCGTCATATCGCGGTCGCCGCCGCGTCTCTCTCAGTGCGAGGCGGCCGTGGCGGGTGCGGAGCTTGTGGGTCCGGTGGTTCGAGCGGACGGGGAGCCGGCGGCGGCGCCCGGGACCGGGGAGAGCCCGGTGCAGTCCCGCAGGCCGTCCCGGCGCTTGAGCGCGGCGGTGGCGGCGGCGCCGGTCTGCGACACCGGCACGCCCCGGTCGTCGACGGTCGCCGGGGCGAACGCCTCGCCGAGCACCTTGCCGGCCGGGCTCACGGTCAGCGTGGTGACGCCGGTCTCGTTGGAGTTGGCGTAGTTGGAGGTGCCGTACCAGAGGAAGTTGCCGAAGCCGTACCCGATGTAGGTGGAGCCGAGCATGCCCGCGCCGAGCATGGTGTGCGCGTGGGTGCCGACGACGGCGGTCGCGCCCGCGCCCGCGAGCTTCTTGGCGATGGCGGTCTGGGCGCCGGTCGGGCAGGCCTTGCCCTCGTCGCCCCAGTGCAGGTAGACCAGCACGACCGGTGCCTGCCGCTTCGCCTCCTCGACCGCCTTCACCAGGGCGGCCTGGTCCAGCGCCGAGGCGATGCCGGGCTTGTTCGCACCGGCGCGCCACTTCTGGTTGGTGAGGTCCTCGACCTGGCTGGCCGCGACCACCGCGACCTTCACCCCGCGCACGGTGGTGACGTACGGGGCGTACGCCTCCTGGGAGTTGCGGCCGAAGCCGACGATCGGGAGCGGTGAGGAGGCCTTCGCGGCGAGGGTGTCGGCGAGACCGTCGGCGCCGAAGTCGACGGCGTGGTTGTTGGCGAGCGAGACGACGTCGACGCCGGAGTCCTTGAGCGCCGTGAGCGCCTTCGGCGAGGTGCGGAAGGTGTACGTCTTCGGCTCGGGCGCGCCGCGGTCGGTGATCGCCGTCTCCAGGTTGAGGACGGCGAGGTCGGCGGCGGAGAGGGACTTGGCGATCGGGCCGAGGGCCGTCTCGGGGGGCTGGACGGAGAGCCGGGCCTCGGTGCGGCCCTCGAAGTGGACGTCCCCGGCGAACGCCACCGTGATGCTGCCGTCGGCGCGGGGCGCTCCGCCGTCCGCGGACGTCTGGTCGCCGGGGGCGGCGGACGCGGCGGACGCGGCGGCGTCGGGCGAGGCCTTCGCGGCGGCGGCGTCACCGGCGGCATCGGCGGCATCGGCGGGCCTGGAGGCCTTGGCGGTGGCCGGACCGGAGTCGTCCGGTCCGCAGGCGGCCACGGGTATCAGCCCGAGCAGCAGTGCGACGGCGGCCGCGGCACGGCGCATGAGTGTTCCCCCAGGGGTCGATCCGGAAGCGGTCAGCCTACGCCACTCCCCCGCGTCTGCCTCGCTCCACATCCACAACCACCGGCCGCCCGTCGGCACACGTCCGACCCCCGGAACGCACGGCGCAGCGGGCACAGGCCGGCCACTGGCCCGACCGTCCCGATCCGCGCGCCGAGCGGGCCGCGGTGTCCCTGGCGCGACGGCCGGACGGCGCGCAGCGTGGAAGCGTGGCGGCGCGGTGGGGGACGGCAGGCGAGGGCGCGGGGGCCGGACGGCAGGTGGTGGGTCATGGCCGGCAACGGGAGTGCGGCGAACGGTCGGCGGATCGTGGTCGGGATCGACGGATCGGCGCCCTCGAAAGCGGCGTCGGAGGGAGTGGCGGAAGCAGAAGGGGACGGGCAGCCGACCGTCCGCACCAAGGACTGGCAGCTGAGCCTGCACGTGGTCGAGGAGCGGGACACCACCCGGGTGCACGCCGTGCTCGACGCCGACGGCGACGTGCTGCACAGCGACGCGCTCGCCCGCCGCAATCCGCTCGACGCCCCGGCTCCGGCGGTGGGCGACGAGTTCGCGGTCGGCCGGGCGCTGATCGACCTCGGTCACCAGTTGCTCCGCGCGGGTACCCGGCGCGCCACGGGGCCCGTCGAGGAGTGACATGCTGGCTGCCGGGGGACGACGAACCACGGACACCCCGCCGAGCACCACCCGCCGTACCGCCCGCCGACCGGCCGTTGACGACTGACGGACGCCGCCCTCCGGACGGCGACTGACAGCTGACAATTGACAACTGACAGATTTCAGATGACGGATAACAGATGACAGATTCTGTCAGCCCAACCCCGGGCGACCACCCCTCCGCGCCCTCCCCCGCCCCCGACTTCACCCCCGCCCAGCGCGCCCGCGGCCGCGCGCTGCGCCGCGCCCAGCTCCCGTGGGCCCTCGGCGGGCGCCTCGCCGGCCTGGCGCTGACCCTCGCACTCGGCCTGACCCCCGCCGGCGCCGGGCTGGTGTCGGCGGTCGGGGGCTGGTTCGGCGGCTCCTGGGCGGCGGAGGTGCTCGGCGGGGCCGCCGCCCTGGTGCTGCTCGGCCAACTGACACAGCTGCCGTTCGGGGCGGGCGCCCGGTCGGTCCGGGCCCGGTTCGGCCTGGTCACCCAGGGCTGGGCCGGCTGGGCGGTGGACGCGCTGCGCGGGCTCGCCCTCACCCTCGCCCTCGCCCTGCCGGTGGCCCTCGGCCTGTACGCGCTCACCGGCCGTTCGCCGGAGCACTGGTGGCTCCCGGCGGCGGGCGCGGCCGCGCTGCTGACCGCCGCGCTCTCCTTCCTCTACCCGCTGCTCGTCGAGCCGGTGTTCAACCGCTTCACCCCGATGACCCCGGGCCCGCTGCGCGAGTCGCTGCTGGGCCTGGCCGCCCGGGACGGCGTCCGGGTGCGGGACGTCCTGGTGGCGGACGCCTCGCGCCGGACGACGGCACTGAACGCGTACGTCTCGGGCCTGGGGGCGACGCGGCGGATCGTCGCGTACGACACGCTGCTGTCGACCGCCGATCCGCGCGAGGTGGAGCTGGTGGTGGCGCACGAGCTGGGGCACGTCAAGCACCGGGACGTGCTGACCGGGACGGTGCTGGGCGCGGTCGGCGCGGCCGTGGTGGTGGCCCTGCTGGGCCTGGCGTCCGGCTGGGACGCGCTGCTGTCGGCGGCCGGCGCGGCGGACGCGGCCGATCCGCGGTCGCTGCCGCTGCTGGCGGCGTGCGCGGCGGTACTGGGCGCGCTGTCCGGTCCGGTGCAGTGCGCGGTAAGCCGTCGGGTGGAGACCCGGGCCGACCTGCACGCGCTCGAACTCACCGAGGACGCCGAGCAGTTCGTCGCGATGCAGCGCAGACTGGCGCTGACCAACGTGTCCGACGTCGACCCGCCGCGAGTGCTTGAGCTACTGTTCGCCACTCATCCGAGCGCGACCCGCCGGATCGCGGCGGCGCGCACCTGGCAGGCCGGCCGGGCCGGTGCGCCGGACGCTCCGTCCGGAGCTTCGAGCAGGCCCGAAACCGTTGTATGATGCAACTAATTTCCCGAGCACCGAGGAGGTAGGTCACCGTGCCCGACCGCGAGACGTCCATCGCCACCATCCAGCGCGAACTGACCGCCTTCGCCCGCCGCGCCCGGCACAAGGCCTCCCAGCTGCACCCCGACCTCTCCCTGGTCACCTACAGCGTCCTGGACCTCATCACCGAGCGCGGCGGCTGCCGGGCCGCCGACGTCGCCGCGCACTTCATGCTCGACAAGTCCACGGTGAGCCGCCAGGTCACCGCCCTGGAGAAGCTCGGGCTGCTGCGCCGCGAGACCGACCCGGAGGACCAGCGCGGCCAGATCCTGCTCGCCACCGAGGCCGGCCTGACCCTGCTGCGCGAGGCCAACGAGCAGCGGCGGCTCTCCTTCGCGGCCCGCTTCACCGACTGGACGGACGAGGACGTCGCCCGGTTCGCCGACTACCTGGCCCGCTACGGCGCGGAGGACTGACCCGGGCGCCCGCCGCGCCGCCCGCCCGCCGCACGACCGCCGCACCGCCGACCGCCTCGGGGTGCGGCGGACCGCCCGGACGGTGTACAGAGGAGAGGTGCCACCTCGGCAGCCTCCCCGCGCGCGGCGTCCCGACGAGCGGCGTCCCGACGAACGGCGTTCCCGTGACCGCCGCCGTTCCTGGCGGCCCGGGCGGCCCGACCGCCGCGCGCTGACGGCCGTACCGCTCGCCCTGATCGTGCTGATCACCGTGGTCGACGCGCTCTCGCCGCCGGACGTCCACCTGGGCCCGCTGCTGATCGTCGCCCCCGCCCTCACCGCCTCGCTGGCCGGCGCCCGCGTCACCGCCCTCGTCGCCCTGCTCGCCCTCGCCGCGCTCACCGTCCTCGGCATCGTGCGCGACGGCCTCACCACGGTCAGCCACCAGACCCAGCTGGGCGCGCTGCTCGTCGTCTCGGCGCTCATCGTCGGCCTGCGCGTCCTGCGCGACCGGCACGAACGCGAGCTGGCGCAGGTCCGCTCCGTCTCCGAAGCCGCCCAGCGCGTCCTGCTGCGCCCACTGCCGGACCGGATCGGCCCGCTGCACCTCGCCTCCGTCTACCTGGCCGCCGAGGCCGAGGCGCAGGTCGGCGGCGACCTCTACGCGGCGGCCCGCACCACCACCGGCACCCGGCTGCTGGTCGGCGACGTCCGTGGCAAGGGCCTCTCCTCGCTCGGCGACGCCGCCCTGCTGCTGGGCGCCTTCCGCGCCGCCGCCCATCTGTACGCCGACCTGCCCGGCCTCGTCGGCCACCTCGACGGCAGCATCGCCTGGGACCTCGCCCAGCTCGCCGAGCAGCAGCGCGCCCAGGAGCAGGAGCAGCTCCGCCCCCGCCCGTTCCGCCGCCCCGCCGCGCACCCCCGGACCCGTCCACCGCCCCGCTCCGCCGCGCGGACACCGGCCCGGACACCGGACACCGGCACCCCGAACGACAGCGACGAGTCGTTCATCACCGCCGTCGTCCTCGACATCCCGGACGGCGGCTCGATGGTCCGCCTCGTCGACTGCGGCCACCCGCCGCCGCTGCTCCTGCACGGCGGCGAGGTCACCGTGCTGGAGCCGACCCGTACGGCGCCCCCGCTGGGCCTCGGCGAACTGGCACCGGCGCCCTACGTGGTCGAGGAGTTCCCGTTCCTGCCCGGCGATCGGCTGCTGATCTACACGGACGGCGTGATCGAGGCCCGCGACGCCGAGCGGCGGTTCTACCCGCTGCGCGAGCGGGTCGCCGAGCGGATCGCCGCCCACCCGGCCGAGCGTCCGGCCGCCCTGCTGCACCACCTGCGCCGCGACCTGCTCGCCCACGTCGGCGGGCGGCTCGACGACGACGCGGCGATGGTCGTCGTGGAGCGCCTCGGCTGACACGCGGGCCATCCCCCCGGGGGACGCGCGCGGCTCACGGTTTGTACGGCAGCTGCGGCACGTCGAAACAGGTGGTGGCCATGGACTCCACCTGGGTGACCCAGCCGCCGCGCCCGCCGTCGGCCGAGTCCTGCCAGCGGGCGGCGTTCAGGCAGGCCCGGGTCGGCCCCGTCGGCGGGGGCCGCGGCACGAAGGAGGCGGGCAGGATCAGGCCGTGCGCGTCGTAGGGCTCGGTGCGGTTCATGAACCGTTCGACGCAGGCCCGGGTGAGCTCCGCCCCGCACGAGTCCATCGCGTCGGTGAGCCACCGCGCACCCGCCCAGCCCTCCAGCTCCCAGGCCGACAGCAGCGGCTCCCGGTCCGGGTAGTACCGCGCCATCGCCGCGCGGAACTCCGCCACCGCCGGGTAGCGGGCGGAGTCCGCGTAGTTGAGCGAGGCGGAGGTGGCCCAGAGCGCGTTGCGGCAGGCCGGCGAGGCCTGGTAGTCGGTGCGGACGGTCTGCGACCAGTTCTGCACGTTGGTCACCTTGGCGGTGACGTGCGTGCCCGCCTCGTCCAGGGCGCGGCAGAGCGCGGCGTTGCCCCGGGTGTCCATGGCGTCGAACAGCAGCTGCGACCCGTCCGCCCGGACGGCCGCGGCGACCGCCTGGAAGTTCGGCAGCGCGAAGTCCACCGTCTGCGTGAGCACCCGGTAGCCCTCGGCCTCCAGGCCGGCGCGCAGCTGGGCGGCGTAGCGGGCGGAGTCGGCCTGGTTGTAGGCGACCACGGCGGCGCTGTTCGCGCCCAGCCGCTCCTTGAAGAAACGGAACACCTCGGTGGACTGGTAGAGCGTGCCGTTCCAGCCGACGGCGTGCCCGTCGCGCGGGGCGCTGCTGCCGTAGATGCCGTAGAGGTGCGGCCACCGGTCGTACGCGGTGCCGATCGGCTGGCCGCCGACGTCGGGCACGGCCTTGCCGCTCACGTAGGAGGCGCCCGCGTAGTCGAGGACGCTGCCGGAGACGAGGGCGAAGACGTGCGACTGGTCGATCAGCCGGTGCACGCAGTCCTGGTTGCCGATGCCGCTGCCGCCGTCGTCGCAGGTGACGAGCTTGACGGTGCGGCCGTGCAGGCCGCCCCGGTCGTCGAGGGCCTGGAAGAAGGCCTGGGCGCCGTAGCGCGGGCCGCTGAACACCTCGCTGCCGACCGGGCTGGTCAGCGAGGTGACGACGCCGAGGCGGATCTCGGTCGGGGTGACTCCGGTGTCGGAGGCCGGGTTGCCGGTGGCGTTGGACGCGCCGCCGCTCGTACCGCCGGACGCGGTACCGCCGGACGCGGTCGGGCGGGCGGTGAAGGAACTGTCCGGGAGGCGCGTGCCGCAGCCGGACACCGCGACGAGCGCGAGCACCGACGCGAGGACGGCGGCGACGCGGGCGGACGGCCGCCGACGGGGGCTCCCGTCGGCGGCCCGCGGGCGCGGAGCAGGGGTCAGCTGCATCCGGGGATCGGGGTGCCGCCCGTACCGGCGGCCTGGACCAGCAGACCGCAGAGGCTGGAGCGGGAGACCTTCCAGACCCCGTTGTCCAGCACCGCCTTCCCGGTCGCCGCCGGCTCGATCACGGTGCCCTGGAGCGAGAGCTCGTAGGTGACGGTGGCCTCGGTCGGGGAGGTGAACGACACGTCCGTCACCCTGGCCTTCACCTGGCCGACCCGCGGGTCCTGCGCGAAGCCCTCCAGGACGGGGAGCAGCACATCACCGTTCTGGAGCAACGAGGCCTTCTCGGGGATGGGGGTGGTCGGGTCGAAGAACTTCTGCCAGTTGGTGGTGATCTCGGTCTTGGCCGTCGCCGGATCGGCGGGCGCGGTCGCCCCGGCGCTGGCGCTGGCACTCGACGTGGCGGCGGAGGCCGACGCGGGCGCGGAGGCGGAGGCGGAGGCCGACGAACCGGCCGAGGAGTTCGACGTGCTGCTGCATGCCGCCGCCGTGCCCGCCAGCAGCAGCGCGAGCAGGGCGCTCACCGACCGCAGGACCGGGCCGCCGACGCGACGGGGGCCGCTCTGCCTCACGTGCATGGTGTTCCTCTCGACTGCCGCGCGGGGCGGGTGGCCCGGCTCCGGATGCTGTTCCAGGCCGATCCTGGAAATGTCGCAAGTGACACCATCAAGGCGGATCCATGGACGAATCGCAATCCGAGCAGCAGAACGCCCCGAACCGGTCGAAAGGCGCACCGGCGCGCCTGCCGGACGCGGCGGCCCGGGCGGCCCGTGCTGCCCTCGTGGTGCGATCGGCGCGGGAGAGCCGCGAGTGGCCCGGATGGGCGCTCGTCGCGGTCGGCGCGGTGCTCTGCGTCCTGGGCTGGTACGGGGTCTCGGGCGAGCGCTTCGTCGAGGAGCAGGTCCCCTATCTGGCCTCCGCGACCGTCCCGGGTGCGGCGCTGATCGTGGCGGGTGTCGTCCTGGTCGCCCTGCGCTCCTCCGTCCGGGCGCGGGCCGAGCCGTCGCCGGAGGCCGCACCGAGTGCGACGGACCGCAGGATCGAGCACCTGTACGCCCTGCTGGTCGACAGCGACGTCCTTCCCGATGACCGTCCGGACCCCGCCGCCTCGGCCGCCGCGCCGCTGGCCGTCCCGGGCGGCACGCTCTACCACCGCCCGGACTGTCCGCTGGTGGCGGGCAAACCCACCGCCGCCCCGGTCGACGCCCGGACCGTCCGCGACCGGGCGCTGACACCCTGCCGCCTCTGCGACCCGGAGCCGCTCCGCGACAGCCACGACGGGCCCGACGACCCCGCCACCCGTCCGGACGATCCGAACCCGCCGACCGGCTGAGGCGGCGACCCAGTGCCCACCCCCCTGACCCGGGCGCTCGCCGCCCTGCTGCCGGCCGCCGGGTCCGGCGACTCGGCCGGCCTCACCGTCGACCTCGCCCTCGCCGGCCTGACCGTCGGCAGCGCCGCCGCGCTCAGCGGCATCGGGCTGGTCGTCTGCCACCGCGCCACCGGCGTGCTCAACCTCGCCCAGGGCGCCCAGGCGATGCTCGTCGCCTATCTGCTGCGCGACCTGGTGGTGGTGCGGCACTGGCCGGTCTGGCCGGCCGTCGCATGCTGCCTGTTGCTGGTGGCGCCCGCCCTCGGGGTGCTGCTGGACGTCCTGGTGTACCGGCCGCTGCAACGGCGCGGCGCCGGTTCGGCCGAGACCATGGTGGCCGGCCTGGGCGTGTTCGTGCTGGTCATCGGGGTGGTGGTGCTGGTGTGGGGCACCGCGCCGGTGGCCGGCGCGCCGTCCCCGTTCAGCGGCGCGCCGATCGGGCTGCCCGGTGGGCACCTGCTGCGCCCCGACACGGTGGCGCAGCTGGTCGCGATCCTGGTGCTCGCCCTGACGGTGGGCGCGACCACCCGCTTCACCCCCTTCGGCCTGCGGCTGCGGGCGGTGGTCGACGACCGGCGGCTCGCCGAACTCGCCGGGGTGGCCGCAGACCGGGTGTCGGCGGCCGGGTGGGCGTTCGGCTCGTTCACCGCCGGGCTGGTCGGGATCGCGCTCGCGCCGTACCTGCTGCTGGATCCGTACGGGCTGCCCCTGCTGGTGATGGAGACGATGGCGGTCGCGGTGGCGGCCCGGTTGCGGAGCATCCCGGTGGCCGTGGTGACCGGGCTCGGGCTGGGTGTCCTGCAGGCGGAGCTGACGCGGTTCCGGCCGAGCGGACAGTTGCTGCCGCTGCTGCAGGCGGTGCAGGCGAACCTGTTCGTGGTGGCGCTGCTGGTCGCCGCGCTGCTGGCCGGGCCCCGGATCACCGGCGGGCGGGGCGGCGCGGACGCGTCACCGGTGACGTCCCGGTCCCGCGGCGTGGGAGGTAGGGGCCCCGGGACTCCGGCGGGCCGTCGGGGCGCCCTGGCGGCCCGCGCGGTCTGCCTGGTGCTGCTCCTGCTGCCGCTCGGCTTCCGCGGCAACGACCTGCGCGGCGCCCTGCTGGTCCCCGCGCTGGCGCTGGTCCTGCTGTCGATCGTGGTGGTGACCGGCTACGGCGGGCAGATCTCGCTGGGCCAGGCCGGGTACGCGGGGCTGGGGGCGCTCGGGACGGCGCTGCTGATGTCCGGTCGGATCCCCGGCCTGCCGGCCCTGCCGGCCGCGCCCGCGCTGCTGTTCGCCGTCCTCGCCACCGCGCCGCTCGGGCTGCTGACCGGCTGGCCGGCGATCCGGCGACGCGGCCTGGCCCTGGCGCTGGTGACCTTCGCGGTCGGGACGACGCTGAGCCGGTTCGTCTTCCAGCAGCCGTACGCGACCACCGGGCTGACGCTGGACCGGCCCGCCTTCCTCTCCGGCGACCGCGCCTTCTACGTCGCCGAACTGCTGCTGCTCGGGCTGGGCGCGGCCGTGGTGCGGGCGCTGCACGGCGGGCGGGTCGGGCGGGCGCTGAGCGCGCTGCGCGACCACGAACCGGGGGCGGCCGCGGCCGGGGTCGACGTGCCGGGGCTCAAGCTGTTCGCCTTCGTGGCGGGGGCGGCGCTGGCGGCGCTCGGCGGCGGGCTGATGGGGATGGCGGGTCGGGCGTTCGACGCGGCGGCGTTCGACCCGGTGCGCGGGCTGCTCTGGTTCGCGGCGGTGGTGGTGGCGGGGGCGGACAGCGCGCTGGGCGCGGTGCTGGCGGCGGCCCTGCTGATCGGCCTGGACGCGGGCACGGTGGCGGGGGTGTCGGCGGTCGCGGTGGGGGTGCTGGCGGCGGGCATCGGGCGACTGCCGGGCGGTCTGGCGGGCCTCGCGGCGGGCCGGGTGAACGCCCGGGCCGGCCCCGCGCCGTCGCCGCTGCCTCCTCCGCTGGTGGGCGGGCTGACGCCGGCGGGACGGCGGGTGCGCGCGGCGATCGCGGCCCGCCGGGCGGCCGGCCCGTGAACGGCGAGCGCGGCACCGCCCGGCTCACCGCCCGGGGCCTGGTCCGCCGCTACGGCGGGATCGAGGCGGTGGCGGGGGTGGACCTGACCGCGCCGGCGGGGCGGGTCACCGCGCTGATCGGGCCGAACGGTGCGGGCAAGAGCACGCTGTTCGACTGCCTCGCCGGCACCGCCCGCCCGGACGCCGGCCTGGTCCTGCTCGGCGGCCGGGACGTCACCCGGCTGCCGGTGCACGAGCGGGTCCGGCTCGGGCTGGCCCGCACCTTCCAGCAGATCGCCGTGTTCCCGAGGCTCTCCGTCGCGGAGAACGTCCGGGTCGGCGCCGAACAGCGCCCCGGCACCCGCCGCCACCGCGAAGCCGGCGCGGCGGCCGAGCGGACGGCCCGCGCACTCGCCGTGCTCGGGCTGGACGCGCTGGCGGCGGAACCGGCCGGTGAGCAGCCGACGGGCGTACTTCGGCTGGTCGAACTGGCACGGGCCCTGGCCGGCGAGCCGCGCGTCCTGCTCCTGGACGAGCCGGCGGCCGGTCTGGACAGCGCGCAGACGGCGCGCCTGGTGACCGTCCTGCGCGGTCTCGCCGACACCGGCATGGCGCTGCTGCTGGTCGAGCACGATCCGGACCTGGTGACCGAGCTCGCCGACACCGTCTACGCGATGGCCGACGGCCGGATGGTCGCCACCGGCCCGACGGCGACGGTCCTGGCCGACCCCCGGGTGACCCGGGCCTGGGGAGGGGCGGAGGTGACGGGCTGACAACTGACAACTGACAGATATCAGATAACAGATGACGGATAACAGATGACAGATTCCCAACTTCCAACCCTCAATCCGCCCTCGACCCTTGGAGCGCCCCCGTGCCCGTCGATGTCGCCCTGCTGGCCGCCCGGGTGCGGTACGGCCCGCTGGAGGCACTGCACGGCGTGGACCTGACCGCCCCACCCGGAGGTGTCACCGTGCTGCTCGGGCGGAACGGCTCCGGGCGGACGAGCGTGCTGCACGCGCTGGCCGGGCTGGTGCCGCTGTCCGCCGGGCGGATCGTCTGGCGGGGCCGGGACGTCACCGGGCTGAGCGCGCACCGGCGGGTGCGGCTCGGACTGACCCTGGTGCCGGCGGAGCGGGCCGTGTTCCCCTCGCTCACCGTCGCCGAGCACCTCGCCCTCGGCACGCCCGCCGCCGCCCGCGAGGTCCTGGAGCTGCTCCCCGAGCTGTCCGCGCTGCTCCCCCGCCGGGCCGGGACGCTCTCCGGCGGTCAGCAGCAACTCGTCGCCGTGGCCCGGGCGTTGACGGCCTCACCCCGACTTCTCCTGCTCGACGAACCGGACCGAGGACTGGCCCCGGCCGTCGCCGCCCGGCTGCACGCGCACCTGCTGACCTCGTCCGCCACCACCGGCCGGACCGTACTGCTGACCGCGCAGACCCTCCCGCCCACCCTGACCGGCGCCGCCGCCGTCCACGTCCTGCACCGCGGCGGGGTCGCCTTCTCCGGGGAGCCCGCCGAGTTGACCAATCCACTCCCAGCTCGATGCGCCTCGATCTAGCGCCGATCGCGCATCTCTACCCTTTCATCGAGCACCCCCGTCCTGACCCGAGCCGGTCCCCGTCCAGGGGTGGTGTCAGTAGGCGCGGCTCGGGAGGGCGAGCCCTGGGCGAGGCGTCGGGCGCGCGGCTCAGGCGTCCTTCGGGCGGGTGCGGGCGCGCAGGTGGAGGCGTTCGCCCTGTTTGTCGAAGAGGCTCAGCACCTCGACGTCCCCCGCCCCGGTGGAGCCGAACCAGTGCGGGTTCTGGCAGTCGAACTCGGCCGCCTCCCCCGGGGCGAGGACGACGTCGTGCTCTCCGAGGAGCAGCCGGAGGCGGCCGGAGAGCACGTACAGCCATTCGTGACCGGTGTGGGTGGCGAGGCTGGGGCTGTGCTGGTTGGCCGGAATGGTGATCTTGAACGCGCGGGGCTCGGTGCGGTGGCGGGAGAGCGGCACGAAGGTCCGCCCGTCGACCCGGCCCGCGTGCTGGTGGACGCGCGGGTCCCGCACGCGCGGAGCGGCGACGATCTCGTCCAGCGGGACGGCGAGCGCGGCGGCGATGGGCAGGAGGAGTTCGAGGCTCGGCTTGCGCTGTTCGGACTCCAGCCGGGAGAGCGTGCTCTTGGAGATGCCGGTGGCCTGGCTCAGGTCGGCCAGGGACATGTCCTTCCGCTCGCGCAGCCGGCGCAGTCGGGGACCGATCTGGCGCAGGGTGGCGGCGATGGCGGGGTCGGCGTCCTGGTCCATACCGAGATCGAATCAGGGCGTCCCGGTTCCGGCAACGCCGCGTCCCGCCGGGGTGGGCGCCCAGGCCCCGGGCCGGCCGCCCCGCCCGTCCAGCTGCCCGACGGACGAACGGAGCGGACGGCGGGTCAGACGGCGAAGGCCTCCTGGTACCGCGCGGTGGTGATGGGGAGGCGGTCGAGGAGCGCGTCGGGCAGGTCGAAGGCGTCCACCAGGGTCAGGGCATGACCGGCCAGGTGCGCGACGGATCGTTCCTGCAGATCCGGAAGCGCTCCGGCCTGCGCCCCGGTGAGCCGACCGGCGGCCAGCAGGGCCGTCGCGTGGCCGGCGATCCGGTCCAGGGTGAACAGCTGGTGCAGGTCGAGCAGCAGGGCCCGGGCCGTCGGGTCGGCGGCGGTGTCGGCCCAGGTCAGCAGGGCGGTCCCGGCGTCGCACTCGGCCCGCGCGGTGACGGCGGCGAGGGCGTCGGGGGCGGCGGAGTTCCAGCGGCGCAGGCCGTCCCCGGCGGGTGCCTCGCGCAGCCGGACCCGGGCGCGCGCCAGCCGGAGCCGCCCGGCCTCCCTCAGCAGCGCCTGCCGAACGGCCGGGTCGGCCGGGTCGGCCGAGCTGAACGGGTCGGACGCGTCCTCCCCCGCCGCGTCCTCCCCCGCTTCCAGGAGCAGTTCCGCCCCGGCCTTGGCCCAGAGCGCGAGGTTGTCGCCCTCGGCGGTGATGGTGCCCTCGACGTCGGCGGCGAGCGCGGTGAGCCCGTTGACCGGTAACAGGCCCTGGGCGCCGCAGCGCTCGCGGGCCTCGATGATGAGCGCGCGGGCCTGCCAGGTGGTCCAGCCCTTGGCGATGGCGACCTGGCGTTCGGCGGCGGCCCGGTCGGCGGTGTCGGCCGGGTCGTGCCCGGTCCACCGGGCGACGGCGGCGCGGTGCAGCGCGGTCATCGCGTAGACGGTGGCGAGGCCGGCCAGCAGCGGCCCGTGGTGGGTGCGCAGGCTCCACAGCGGGCGGCGCCGGTCGGGCCGGGTGTCCGAGATCTCGCGGTGGTGGGCGTAGCGGACGGCGGTGGCGAGGGCGACCCGGGCGCCGCCGACGGCACTGGCGCTCATGCAGAGCTTGCCGACGGTGACCCGGCCGATCGCGGCGAGGAACCGTTTCCTCTTGCTGCCCAGCGCGCTGGTGAAGGTGCCGTCCTCGGCGAACCGGCCGTGCGCACCGGTGAGCAGGGCCTCGCGCGGCAGGACCAGCCGGTCGAAGGAGGTGACGCAGTGGTCGACCGGGCTGCCGGGGCGCAGCGGCAGGGGTCTGACGGTGACGCCGGGCAGCGGACCGGCCTCGTCGGTGAGCGGGGTGTGGAAGAGGAATATGCCGTGGTCGCGCCCGTCGATCCGCAGCCGCGCGGCGACCACGGCGGACTTCGGGCCGCCGGCCGGGCCGGTGTTGGGCATGAACTTCTGGGCGCCGGGGCGGGGGGTGTGCAGCGTGAAGGTGCGGTCGGCGCGGTCGTAGTCGGCGACCGTCTCCAGGGCGGCGGCGTCGTTGCCGTGGGCGAGTTCGGTGCACAGGAAGGTGCCGACCCGGTCCATCCGGAGGTACCCGTCGAGCGGGCGCCCGGGGTCGGGGTCGTGGTCGAGCAGGCTGCCGAGGAAGAGGTTGTAGTGGATGCCGGCGAGCACGGTGAGCGCTCCGTCGACGGGGGCGGTCCACTCGTGCAGGGCGGTCAGTCGGACGGGATCGGCGGCGAGCGCGGCGGCGTCCACGCGCTCATCGAGCAGGCGCAGGCGCCGGTAGGAGTCGGCGATCCGGTCGGCGGCGGAGCCGTCGGTCCGCCGGTGCAGGGCGGGGTCGGCGGCCAGGGCGCGCCACGGGCGGTGCCCGCGGCCGCCGTCGGAGCCGTAGAGCAGCCGGGTCAGCTCGGCCGTCACGGCGGCGGTGGGCGGGGTCGCGGCCTCGGCGGCGGGCGAGGTAGCGGGAGCGGGCAGGGTCACGGACTCGGGGGACGTCCGACGACTGGGAATCGTGGTCATGCCATGCCTAAGAGCCCGATCATCCCATCGGTCACGGTCATGTGAGCGAGATCACCATATGATCACCGGCCCCGACCTCCCGTCGGACTGTCACATCCGGGCGCCCTACGTCGTCTCCCTCTCGACAGCGGCAACCACGGCCCGCACACGGGCCGCCACGGCCGGACCGGGACGAGCAGGTACGAGCACGGGAGGACGGACATGGCGCAGCGGATCACCATCATCGGCGGAGGCTTCGGCGGTCTGACGGCGGCGATCTCGGCGGCCGAGGCCGGCGCCGGGGTGACGCTCCACGAGGCGCACCGGCGGCTCGGCGGCCGGGCCCGCACCACCCAGGGGCCGTACCGGGCCAACGAGGGCCCGCACGCCTTCTACCGGAAGGGCCCGCACTGGGCGTGGCTGCGGCAGCGCGGGCTGGTCGGACCGCTCGCCCGGGTCCCGCTGGGCGCGCTGCTGCGCACCCGCTACCGCCTCGACGGCCGGCTGCGCGCGCTGCCGCCGCTCGCGCTGGCGCGGCTGGCGGCCCGCCGGGACGCGCCCGTCGGCCGGACCTTCCTGGGCTGGGCGACCGAGGTGGCGGGCGAGCGGACGGCGCGGGCCGCGGCCAACTTCGCGGCCGTCGCGACCTTCCACCACGCGCCGGGCCTGCTGTCGGCGGCGTTCACCCAGGAGCGGCTGCGCCGGGCCGCGAGCCTTCCGCCGGAGGCGGTGTACCCGGTGGGCGGCTGGCAGGCGGTGATCGACCGGATGACGGCCCGGGCCCGGGAGTTGGGCGTGCGGATCGAGACCGGTTCGCGGCTGGAGGCGCTCCCGCCCAGCAACAACCCGATCGTCGTCGCGACGTCCCTGGAGTCGGCGCGCCGTCTGCTCGGCGACCCGGGCCTGCACGGGGAGAGCGGCCGGACGCTGCTGCTCGACCTGGCGCTGCGGTCACGGCGCGGCGACGCCTTCTTCGTCTCGGACCTCGACGGCACCGGCTGGGTGGAGCGGTTCACCACCCAGGACGACAGCCTGGCGCCGACCGGCGAACAGCTGGTCCAGGCCCAGCTCCCGCTCGCCCCGGACGAGTCGAGGGAGTCCGGCCTGGCCCGGGCCGAGCGCCTGCTGGACCTGGGCTTCCCGGACTGGTCCGACCGCGTGCTCTGGCGCCGCACCGCCGTGGCCGCCGGCCGCACCGGCGCCGTGGACCGCCCCGGCACCACCTGGCGCGACCGTCCCTCCGTCGATCGCGGGGACGGCGTCTACCTCGTCGGCGACCAGGTCGCCGCGCCGGGTGTGCTGAGCGAGGTCTCCTTCACGAGCGCCCTCGAAGCGGTCTCGCTCGCGCTCTCCCGGCACCCCGCCCGGCAGTTCATCCACTGAGGTCCGTCACCCGCGACGCCACCGGCCTGCGGCCGCCGAGCACAGGAAGTCGGCCCGCCCGACGTCCTACGCGCTCGGCCTACTCGGCAGGGTCGGCGCCGGTGCGGAGGACGGCCTGGTCGCCGTGGGGGCCGTAGAGGTGGAGGATCTCGACGGCCTCGCTCCCCGCAGGGCCGAACCAGTGCGGTTCGGCGGTGTCGAACTCGGCGGCCTCGCCGGGGTGGAGGGCGAAGTCGCGGTCGCCGACGAGGAGGCGGAGTTCGCCGGCGAGGACGTAGAGCCACTCGTAGCCGACGTGGCTGACGAGTCTGGGCTCACGCGGGGCGAGGACCTGTTTGAAGACCTGCACCCGGCCCGGGTACTGGGTGAGCGGGACGAGGACGCTGCCGGGGTCGCGCCGACGGGGCTGGAGGTGGAGGCGGGGGTCGCCGGTCGCGGGGGCGGCGATCAGGTCGTCCAACGCGACGCGGTGGGCGCGGGCGAGCGGGATGAGCAGGTCGAGGGTGGGGCGGCGGTGGCCGGACTCCAGGCGGGAGAGGACGCTCACCGACACCCCGGTGGCGGCGGCGAGCGCCTCCAGGGTGAGGCCGCGGCCGAGGCGCAGCGCGCGCAACCGGGGCCCGATGGCGGCGATGATCCCGGCGACGTCCTCGGTCTCGGCGGGACCGGGGCGGTCGGCGGGGTCGGCAGGGCCGGAACGGTCGGCGGGGTCGGCGTCCATGGGGCGATTCTGCCCCGTCCGCGGGTTTGCGGTTTCCGCAAAGACGCTGGGCCGGTGCCGTCCCCCGGTCCCAGCATGGCGATCGGTAAGACGATCCGACCGAAGGGCAGCCCCACCCCATGACCACCACCACCTCCACGGCCACCGGTTCCACCGGTTCCGCCGCTCCCGGCACGGCAGTCGCCGCCCCGCCCCCGCTGAGCGCGCGCCGGCGGTGGACCGTCCTCGCGGTCTGCGCGCTGAGCCTGTTCCTGGTCGGCCTGGACACCACGATCGTCAACGTCGGCCTGCCCGCGATCGGGCGCGGTCTGGAGGTGGGCACCCGCGACCTGGAGTGGATCGTGGACGCCTACACCGTGGTCCTGGCCAGTCTGCTGATCTCGGCCGGCGCGCTCGCGGACCGATTCGGACGTCGCCGGGTCTTCCAGTGCGGCCTGGTGGTCTTCGGCCTCGCCTCGCTCGCCTGCGCCCTCGCGCCGACGGCCGGCGCGCTGGTGGCGGCGCGCGCCCTCCAGGGGGTGGGCGCGTCGATGCTCAGCCCGGTGGCCCTGGCGATCGTGGTGAACGCGATGCCCGACCCCCGGGAGCGGGCCCGCGCGATCGGGGTGTGGGCGTCGGTGTTCGGGCTGAGCATGGCGGCCGGGCCGGTCACCGGCGGGGCGCTCGTCGCGGCCTTCGGCTGGCGCTCGGTGTTCTGGGTGAACGTGCCGGTGGTGCTGGCGGCCGTGCTGCTGAGCGCCCGCTTCGTGCCCGAGTCGCGCGCGCCGCGCGCCCGACGGCTCGACCTGCCCGGCCAGTTCCTGCTCACCGTGGCGGTGGCCGCGGCGGTGGCCGTACTCATCGAGGCGCCGCGGATCGGCTGGGGCTCGCCGGGAGCGTTCGCCGGATACGCGGTGGCCGCGGCGGCGACGGCCGGATTCGTGCTGGTCGAGCGCGGCCGGGACGAACCGCTGATGGACCTCGGGCTGTTCCGGCGGCCGGTGTTCACCACGGCCGCCCTGGGCGCGGTGGCGGTGTTCGTCGCGCTGACGGTGAGTCTGCTGCTCACCACCTTCCAGCTTCAGCACGCCCGGGGGTGGACGCCGCTGGGCGCCGGGCTGGCCGCACTGCCGATGGCGCTGGGCGCGACCGTGTGCGCACCGCTGTCCGGCCTCCTGGTGAGCCGGGGCGGGCCGCGTCGGCCGCTGCTGCTCGCGGCCTGGTTCACGGCGGCCGGCGGCGCGCTGCTGCTGGTCCGGACGTTCCTGGTCGACGACGGCGCGTCCGGCACGGGCCCGTCCGGCAGTGCGGCGCACGGCGTGGCCGACCTGCCGGGGCTGCTGCTCGCCCTGCTGCTGCTCGGCGTCGGCTTCGGCTTCGCGAACGCGCCGATCACCAACACCGCGGTGGGCGGCCTCCCGGCGGACCGTGCCGGGGTGGCCGGGGCGATCACCTCGACGGCCCGCCAACTCGGCTCGGCGGTCGGCATCGCGATCGCCGGCGGCCTGGTCGCGGGCACGGCCCCGGCCGACCTGACCGCCGCCGCCCGGCCCGGCTGGGTGGTGGTCACGGCCTGCGGCCTGTTCCTGCTCCTGGTCGCCCGCGCCGCACGGCAGCGCTGAGCGCGGCAGCACACGAACGGCCCGGCGGCCGGGGACCACGGCCGGGCACCACGGCCGGGCCGTCCGAGGCAGTGCGGGACGACCTCGGAGGGCCCCGGAAAAACCCTTCGCATCCCCTCCAGGCCGCGTGCTACGGTCGATCGTCGAGCCCGGCCGGACGGCCGTTCGAGCTCGCGCGAGAGTCCGATCCGAAGACAGGGAAGGTGAATTGTGGTCACGGTGATAGCCGCTGCGCACGTGCTGCGCGGCACCCGGACTGTCGTCCTCACCTCCCGGGTCCCGGTCTGACGTCTTTCGCTCCGGGGCCCCCTCTCAAGGGTTTCCCATGTCTTCTTCTTCCTCCGCTTCCGCAGCGACTTCCTCCGCGGCTTCCGCCTGGCGCACCCGTGCCGAGCTGCCCTCGGACGTCGCGGCCGTCCGTGAGCTGACGCTCGCCGCCTTCGGGCGGCCGGCCGAGGCCGACCTCCTCGACGCGCTGCGCTCCGACGAGGGGTGGATCGACGGCCTCTCGGTCGTCGTCACCGACCCGACCGACGCCACCGACTCCCCCGTCGGCCACGTGCTGCTCACCCGCGCCTTCATCGGCGACGCCCCGGCCCTCGCGATGGGACCGGTCTCGGTGCACCCCGACCACCAGCGGTCCGGCGCCGGCTCGGCCGCCGTCCTGGCCGGGCTGGAGGCCGCCCGCGCCCGGGGCGAGCGGTTCGTGATCCTGCTCGGACACCCGACGTACTACCCGCGGTTCGGCTTCGGCCGGGCCTCGGAGCACGGCATCACGCTCACCGCCGACGCGCCGGACGAGGCCTGGATGGCCCTCAGCCTGGACCCGGCCCGTCATCCCCTGCCGTCCGGGACGGCCCGCTGGGCCGCCGCCTTCGGCATGGAGTAGTCCCCTTCCCGGTGATCCCGGGTCCGTCCGGCCACACCGCCGGACGGACCCGGGACGCCCCACCGCCACTACGGCGCGGTCACCGTCGAGGCGGTGCCGCCGGTCAGCTTCAGCAGGTCCTCGTAGGTCATCGGCACGACCGTGTGCGGGTGCCCGGCGGCGGCCCACAGCAGGGCGTGGTCGGCGAGGGCGGTGTCGACGACCGTGCGCAGCGGCGCCGGGTGTCCGACCGGGGCGACCCCGCCGATGGCCTGGCCGGTCGCCTCGCGGACCTGGGCGGCGGTCGCCCGGGTGATCGGGCCGGTGCCGAGTTCGCGGGCGAGGTGCGCGGTGTCGACGCGGTGGGCGCCGCTGGTCATCACGAGCAGCGGCGCACCGTCGCAGACGAACACCAGGCTGTTGGCGATGGCGCCGACCTCGCAGCCCAGGGCGGCGGCGGCCTCGGCGGCGGTCCGGGCGGAGTCGGGCAGGACGCGGATCTCCCCGGGCAGTCCGGCCTCGGCGAGGGCCTCGGCCACCGCCCGGCTGCGGGCGGGCAGGATGTCGTCGGTCATGGCGCCATCCTGCCGTGCCGCGCGGGTGGCCGCCGTCCGCGCCCCGGCCCGGCCGACGGCGCTGAGGAGGGCGCGCACCCCGGCCGCCAGCACCGACGAGTCGCGCCCGGCTCCCCACACCACCTCCGCGCCGACCCGCGCCTCGACGTACGCGACGGCGTCACTGTCCGGCCCGGTGCGCACGGCGTGCTCGGTGAACTGCAGGATGTCGACGGCGGGTCCGTCCGCGCCGAGCGCCGCCGCCACGGCGGCCAGCGGCCCGTTCCCCTCCCCGCGCCGGACGACGCCACCGTCACCGCCGACACCCGAGCCGCCAACACCGACTTCCGCCCAGTGCCGCCCGTCCGCCTCCCCGGTCCGCCACCGCACGTCCGGCGCCGCGTCCAGGTACGTGGCGCGGAACAGCGCGTACAGCTCCTCGGCCGCGATCTCCCGCCCGCTGTCGTCCGTCGACTCCTGGACCACCCGGGAGAACTCGATCTGCAGCCGCCGCGGCAGCTCCAGCCCGTACCCGGTCTGCAGCAGGTAGGCGATGCCGCCCTTGCCGGACTGGCTGTTGACCCGGATCACCGCCTCGTAGTCGCGCCCGAGGTCCGCCGGGTCGATCGGCAGGTAGGGGACGTCCCAGGGCGCGAGGCCCGGCGGGACGCCCAGGTCGGCGGCGGTGCGGGCGTGGTGGGCGAGCCCCTTCCTGATGGCGTCCTGGTGGGTGCCGGAGAAGGCGGTGTGGACGAGGTCGCCCACGTAGGGGTGGCGCTCGGGGACGGGCAGCCGGTTGCAGTGCTCGACGGTGCGGCGGATCTCGTCGATGTCGGAGAAGTCGACCATCGGGTCGACGCCCTGGGTGTGGAGGTTGAGCGCGAGGGTCGCCAGGTCGACGTTGCCGGTCCGCTCGCCGTTGCCGAACAGGCAGCCCTCGACCCGCTGGGCGCCGGCCAGCAGGGCCAGTTCGGCGCAGGCGATGCCGGTGCCCCGGTCGTTGTGCGGGTGGACGGAGAGGATCACCGAGTCGCGCCGGGCCAGGTGCCGGTGCAGGTACTCGATCTGGTCGGCGTAGACGTTGGGCGTGGCGATCTCGACGGTGGCGGGCAGGTTGTGGACGACCGGGCGGTCCGGGCTCGCGTCCCACAGCGCGGTGAGGCCGTCGCAGATCTCCAGCACGTAGTCCGGCTCGGTCAGGTTGAAGACCTCGGGCGAGAACTGGAACCGCACGCCGGGGCGGTCGCCGGCCCGGCGGGCCATCTGCTCGGCGGCCGCGGTGACCAGCTCCCGGACCTGGGCCCGGTCCCGGCCGAGGACGTGCTCGCGCCAGACCGGGGCGGTGGCGGTGTAGAGGTGGACGACGACCCGGGGCAGGCCCTCGACGGCCTCGAAGGTGCGGTCGACGAGGTCGGCGCGGGCGGCGGTGAAGACGACCACGGTGACGTCCTCGGGCACCGCTCCGGGGGTGCTGGCGAGCTCGCGGACGAAGTCGAAGTCGGTTCGGCTGGCCGAGGGGTAGCCGACCTCGATCTCCTTGAAGCCCATGGCGAGGAACAGGTCGAACATCCGGCGCTTGCGCCCCGGGTCCATCGGTTCGGCGAGCGCCTGGTTGCCGTCGCGCAGGTCGACCGGGACCCACAGCGGGGCCCGCTCGATCCGCCGCGCGGGCCACTGCCGGCCACCGGGCAGGGCGGCGACGGGCGGCAGCGGGACGCGGGCGTGGGCCGGGCGGTAGCGGTGGAACGGCATGGCGCTGCCGCGCTGGCGGTTCCAGGCGGGGGCGTCGGCCGGGACCGGGCCGGCGGGCGTCCAGAGGGTCGGGAACCGGCCGGACGGGCCGTTGTCGGCGGGCGCGGCGGGTACGACGGGCGCCGCAGGCACTGCGGGCGCGGCGGACGCGGTGGAGCGGGGGGATTCGGTGGAGCGCACGGTCGGCGAAGTCCTTCCGAGGTCGGTGCCGAGGGACGGCGACCGGCAGCACGGCGACCCGCAGCGGGGTGCCGGTCTGTCAGACCCCGCTGCGGCCACCGAGAAGAAGGCTCCACGTCTGCATGATGCCGGGTACCGTAGCCGTGAACCGCAGGCCGGGACAACCCCGTTCCACTGGGCGGAACTCGTCGCCGGGGCGGGAGCCGCCAGGCGGGCGCCCGGCGGGCCGGGCGCGCTCGCCGGACCGCCTCCGACGAGCCCGGGGCGGTGCGGAGGGGTCGTGAACCCCGCGCCATCGCGATGTAAAGAAATCGTGTGCACACACTGTCCGAAGGTCGAACGGACTTTCACTCCTAACACACCATATGACTAGTATCACCTCGTCATAAAGCCCGTGCCCGGACGGTCCGACCCTCCCAGGCCGACCGCCAGCCCCAAGGAGTCAGCTCTGCGCGCGCGTGCGAATCGGCGGCCCCCGACGCCGAAGGCCCCCCGCAGGCGTCGACCGCGCCTGTCGCTGCGGACGGCACTGCTCGTCCTGGCCCTCGTCCCCAGCATCGCCCTGGCCGCCCTCTGGGCGGGCACCAGCGGTGTGACCTTCTTCGACTACCAGCGCCAGGCGGCGCAGAACCTGCTGTCCCAGAAGGCGGGACAACCGTCCAACATCGTCTACTACAACCTCCAGGAGGAGCGCCGGATCAGCGCCGAGGCCATCGCCCGGCCCGGCAGCGTCACCGACAAGCTGAAGCTCCAGCGCCGGCTCACCGACGACGCCGTGCAGACGTTCCAGGCCCTGTCCCGCGAGACCCCCGGCAGCGCGCCCGCCGAGGTCCGCACGGCCGTCGCCGAGGCCCGGCGCGCGATGGAGAAGCTGGGCGAGCAGCGGGCCGCCGTCGACAAGGGCTCCGCCGACCAGCAGGGCGTCTACGCCTACTACACCGACCTGATCGCCGTCGACCTGCGGCTGTTCACCGCGCTCGGCCACGTCGACACCGGCGAGGTCACCTGGACCTCCAAGACCCTGCTGAACGCCTTCTGGGCCAAGGAGATGCTGGCCCGCGAGGACGCCATCCTGGCCCGCGCCTGGCCGTCCGGCAGGCTCAGCGCCTCCGACTACCAGCTCGTCCAGCAGGCGATCGGCGCCCAGGACCACCTGCTCACCGCGCAGGTCGTCCCGTACGTGCCGGCCGAGGAGCGGACCGCCTGGTCGGAGCTGATGGATGGCCCCGCCTGGCAGGCCAAAGCCGCCGTCGAGCAGGCCCTCACCCGCCCGGCCGCCGTCGACGCCACCGGCACCGTGCGGCTCCCGCAGCTCCAGGAGCAGTGGCGGCTGGCCGTCGACCAGATCAACCCGCTGCTGATGAAGGCCATCGAGACCCGCACCGACGGCGTGATCGAGGTCGGCAAGGGGGCGGTCCTCACGCTGCTCACCCGGGTCGTGCTGACCTCGGTCATCGGTCTGACCGCAGTGATCGTCGTGGTCCTCGTCAGCTGGCGACTGACCCGCTCGATGCGCCGCCGGATCAAGGAACTGCACGGCCAGGCACAGGAGCTGGAGCACACCCTGCCCGAGGTGGTCGAGCGGCTGGCCCGCGGCGAGCAGGTGGACGTCGAGGCGGAGAGCCGGGCGGTCACCGCCGGGTCGCACGCCTGCGGCGGCGACGAGCTTGCGCAGCTCGGCCAGGCCATGAACCTGGCCCGCGCCTCCGCCCTGGAGACCGCCGTCCGGCAGGCCGAGCAGCACCGCGGCTTCGAGCGGCTGCTCCAGCGGATCGCCCGCCGCACCCAGCTGCTGATCGGCCAACAGCTGCGCAAGCTGGACGCCCTGGAGCGGCGGCACGAGGACCCGGAGGTGCTGGAGGGCCTGTTCGACCTCGACCACCTGACCGCCCGCCTGCGCCGCTACGAGGAGAACCTGGTCATCATGGCCGGCGGCCAGCCGCAGCGGAAGTGGCGCAAGCCGGTGCCGCTGCTGGACGTGCTGCGCGCCGCGCAGGGCGAGGTGCAGGAGTACCGCCGGATCGTGCTGGACGTCGAGGGCCACCCGTGGCTCTCCGAACGGGCGGTCGGTCCGATCGCCCACGTGGCCGCCGAACTGATGGAGAACGCGGCGAGCTTCTCCAAGCCGCCGACGCCGGTCGACGTGCGGGCAGCCGTCGTCGGGCGCGGGCTCGCCATCGAGATCGAGGACCGCGGCCTGGGCATGGACCCGGAGCAGTACGACGCGGCCAACGCGCTGATGGCCGCCGCGCTCGCGGACGAGCCGCCGCGCACGGACATGCTGGCGCGCGGCGACGACATCCGCCTCGGCTTCCACGTGGTGGCCCGGCTGGCGACGGCGATCGGGCTGCAGATCGAGTTCCGGCCGTCGGCCTTCGGCGGGACCAGGGTGGTCGTGCTCGTCCCCGGCGAGTACGTCCTGGACGGCGACGCGGGGCTGCCGGACGGCGCGGCGGTCACGCCGATCCCGCTCGCCCGGCGGCAGCGGCCGGAGCGGGCCGCTGTGCCCGCGCCCGCGCTTCTCGCCTCGGTGACGGAGATGCCGTCGGTGCCGTTGTCGGCGACGACCCCCGTACCGTCGGCGGTCGTCGCGGTGGACGAGGAGGAGGAGCGCGCGGCCCATGCGGCGCCCGCTCCGGAGCCCGACCAGGCCGGCGGCGACTGGTTCACCCCGGGTACCGCCCCCGGTACGGCTCCCGCTCCCGGCCCGTCGCCGGCCCAGGCGTTCGCGTACGTCGAGTACGTGCCGCCGTCGGACGACGAACTCCTCGGGGCCCCGGGCCGCGACGGCTTCCCGATCCTCGGCGGCTTCCCCGAGCACGACGGCGGCATCCCGACCCTCGGCGGCTTCCCCCAGCACGACGGCGGCAT
>NZ_JBHSOF010000003.1:192325-280058 GCF_042656005.1 Kitasatospora misakiensis
CCCAGCACGACGGCGGCATCCCGACCCTCGGCGGCTTCCCCCAGCACGACGGCGGTTTCCCGCACGTCGGGGTGGACGGCTACCCGCACCCGGCCGCCGAACCCGGCCGACCGGTCGAGCACGGTTCGCCCGCCGCCGGGCGCCCGCCGCACGACGGAGGCGCCTACGGCTACGGCTACGACGGGGCGCCGTACGCCGCCGCCCACGCGCCGCAGCCTGGTCCCTCCGGCTACGACGAGCCCGCCTACCCGGACATCGCCTACGCGACCGTGATGCCCGCCGAGGCCCCGTACGCCGACGAGCAGTACCGGCCCGCCGACCACTACCACCTGGCCGAGCGCCGGCAGCGCGACGAGCAGTCCGGGCACCCGGTCCCCGGGCCCGCCACCGCCGAGGCCGCCGCCCCCGCCGGCGTACCGACCACGGCGGCCGGTTCCCAGCCGCCGCTGCCGCAGCGGGTCCGGCAGGCCAGCCTGGCCGCCGAACTGCGCGTCCCGCCGCCGCCCCGCACCCCGTACACCGGGACCGGTGCCGGTGCCGGAAGCGGCGACGGCACGGGACCGGCCGCCGCCCCCAGCGGAGCGGCGGGGCCCTTCCAGCGGCCGCCGCGCCGCTCGGGCTCCACGGTCGGCGCCTTCCAGCGCCAGTCCCGGGCCGCCCGCGGCCTCCCCACCGCGCCCGCCACGGACCCGTCCGCCGGCGGCGGCCCCGCCGCAGGCGCCCTGCCGCCGGGCCGCGGCACCATCCCCCCGTCCGGCCCGGCCGCCCCCACGGCCACCGCCGGAACCCCGACTCCCACTCCGGGTCCCGCCCCCTGGGCCCTCCCGGCCGCGGACCCCCGAACCACGAGGACGGAAGAGCAGTCATGAACCGCACCATCGCCACCCACCAGGACCTCGACTGGCTGCTGGACGGACTCGTCGACACGGTGCCCGGGACGAGAAGCGCCGTGCTGCTCTCCGACGACGGCCTGGTGGTCAGCCACTCCCGCACCATCGACCGCACCGACGCCGAGCGGCTGGCCGCCGTCGCCACCGGCCAGCAGAGCCTCGCCCGGGGCATCGGCCAGCTCTTCGACGGCGGCCCCGTCCACCAGGTGATCGTCGAGCTGGCCGAGGTCTGGCTGTTCGTCATCGCCGCCGCCCAGGGCACCCACCTGGCGGTGGTCGCCGACCAGGAGGTGGACGCCGAGGTGATGTCGGTCGCCATGCACCAGCTCGTCCAGCAGGTCGGCCAGAAGCTGAGCACGCCGGTCCGCAGCGAGTTCGACGCCTTCGGCGCCAGGAACCGGTGATTACCCGGTGAGGCCGCACTGGAGCGAGCTGCCCGACGAGGACGAGGACGAGGACGACGGCGCGGGCACGATGGTGCGCCCCTACACCATCACCCGCGGCCGGACGGCGCCGGAACGCGACGACCTCACCCTGATCACGCTGATGACCACGGTGGAGGAGCTCGCGGACCCGCTGCTGGCCACCCGGTCGTCCGGTCCGCACGGGCTCCAGCCCGAGCACCGGCTGATCCTCGAACGGTGCCGCCGGCCGGCCGCCGTCGCCGAGGTCGCCGCCGGGCTCAACCTGCCGGTGTCGGTCACCAAGATCCTCCTGGGCGACCTCATCGCCCAGGGACTGCTGTTGGCCCGGGCCCCGATCTCGGTGGCCCGGGCCGCCGGGGACGGCGGCCTGGACCTCGGGCTGCTGACGGCCGTACGCGAAGGACTCCGGAGGCTCTGAACCATGGCACCATCCGCACCGCTCCCCTCCTCCCCCGCCTCACCCGCCTCCCCCGCGGCCGTGAAGATCCTCATCGCCGGGGGCTTCGGGGTCGGCAAGACCACCCTGGTCGGCACGGTGAGCGAGGTCGCCCCGCTGCGCACCGAGGAGTACCTGACCCGGGCCAGCGAGGGCGTGGACGACCTGGCCGGGGTGGACCAGAAGGAGACCACCACCGTCGCCCTGGACTTCGGGCGGATCACCGTCAGCCCGGAGCTGGTGGTCTACCTGTTCGGCACGCCCGGCCAGGAACGCTTCTGGTTCATGTGGAACGACCTGGTGAACGGCGCGCTCGGCGGCATCGTGATCGCCGACACCCGCCGGCTGGACACCAGCTTCGCCTCGATCGACTTCTTCGAGAGCCGGGGCATCCCGTTCGTGGTGGCGATCAACTGCTTCCACGGCCACAACACCCGCACGGCTGAGGAGATCCGGACCGCCCTGGACCTCGACCCGCAGGTGCCGATGCTGATCGGGGACGTCCGGGTGCGGGCGTTCGGGCGGGAGCTGCTGCTCGCGCTGGTCGACCACCTCATGGAGCTGTCGGCCGGCGTGCCGGTCCACTGAGCCGCCCTTCCACCCCGTCTCTCCCGCCACCGCTTGGAGTGCTCCCGTCATGACCCCACCCCTGCGCGTCCTCGTCCACGGCGGCGGTGACCCTGAGCGACGGCAGCAGCGCCCGCTACGACCTGGTGGTCGGCTTCGACGGCATCGGCTCGCCACTGCGCAAGCGGCTCTACGGCGACAAGTACCCGCCGGAGTACACCGGCTTCGCCAACTGGCGTGTCACGCTGCCACGTTCGCCCGAGGTGCAGGGCGTGGTGATGTCCACCGGCAACCAGGAGGCCAAGGCGCTGCTCACCCCGGAGGAGGACGAACTGCTGAAGGTCGGCATCCCGGGTGCGGCGCACGCCCTGGCCCAGCCGTACTGACGGAGGGGCGGGACGGGCGGGACGGGCGGCGGCTGACAATTGTCAGCTGTCAGCCGCCCGCCCCCGCAGCGGTCCGCGTGATCGCGTGCCGGCGCGCCCAGACCGCGGCCGAGATCCGGGCGACCAGCCGGGCCGCCGGGTCCGCCGCCGCCTCGTCCGCGCCCGAGGCGAGCGGGCCGGTGTAGCAGACGGCCAGCAGGTACGGCGGGCAGTCGTCCGGTCGCACCAGGCCCACGCAGTGCCGTACGCCGGGGAACCAGCCGTTCTTGAACGCGACCCTGGTCCCCGGCGGCAGCCCGGCCGCGAGGTCGACCCGGAAGGCGTTGCGTTCCAGCAGCGCGAGGACCTCCGGCTCGCCGTCCAGGGACTGGAGCAGCCGGACGAGGTCGCGCGCCGTCACCCGGTTCTGGTGGCCCGCGTCCCGCGCCCGGTGGTCCTCGATGCCCCGGGGGCTGGCGCTGCGGGTGGCGCCCGCGCGCCGCCAGACCTCGGCGACGGCCTCGTGGCCGGCCCGGGCGAGGCAGAGGTTGGTGGCGAGGTTGGACGAGTGGGTGATCATCCGTTCGGCGAGCAGTCCCAGCGGCGCGGTCCGGCCGAGCAGCGACCAGGGGACGGGGTCGCTGTCCCAGTCCGGATCGTTGGCGAACTCCCCGCCCGCCCGCGATGCGAAGGCGTTCACCACCGGCACCGGCTCGCCGAGGTCCGCGCCGCCGCGGTGCAGCGCGGCCAGGACGGCGACCTTCATCGTGCTCGCGGCGTCGTGCGGCTCGTCCCCGCCCCGCTCGTACACCGGTTCCCGGCCCCAGGGGGCGACCACGACGGACAGCATGCCCGCCACCGTGCCCACCTCCGCGCAGCCTGAAACAACCGACCCGACCGTCCCGCCTTCAGTCGCCGCGGGCGTTCCGGTACGGATGCCGGTGTCCGTGCCCGTGCCCGTGCCCGTGCCCCGGGGGGAACGGCGGCCGGGGCTTCTCGGGGGCGAGCCGGGCGGCCGGGAGCCGGGCGGTGTCCAGCGGCCGCACCGGCTCGGCGGCCCCGCCGGCCCCGTCGGTGAGCGCCGCGAGGTAACGGGCCCGGGGCTGCGGGGTGGCGCCGAGCGAGCGGACGTGCGGCGAGTCCCACTGGGCGTCGAGCAGCCGGCCGCCGGCGGCGTCGAAACGGGCGGCGAGGTCGGCGACGGCGACCCGGGCGGCGTCCGGGCGGCGGTGGAACATCGAGTCCAGGCTGAGCACCGGCCCGGCCGCGACCCCGAACACCCCGCCGACCAGTTCCCCGCCCTCCCACACCTCGGCGCTGTGGGCCGCGCCCAGCCGGTGCAGCCCGACCAGCGCCTCCCGCAAGTCGGCGGTGAGCCAAGGAGGTTGGCGACCCTCGGCGCAGGCGGCGAGCACCTCCTCGAAGGCCGTGTCGGCGGTGGTCCACCACTCCAGGCGGTTGCGCAGCATGCGGGAGAGTTTGCGGCCGAGCCGCACGCCGTCGGCGGCGAGCACCGGGCGCGGGTCGGGCGACCACCAGGCGAGCGCGTACGGGTCCGCGTCGTCGGTCCCTGTCCCTGTCCCGGACCCGGACCCGGACCCGGACCCGGACCCGGGCAGCAGGGTGATCCGGCCGGCCAGCACCGCCTCCTCGTGGCGGGCCTCGTTGAAGGCGCTCGCGTAGTCGTCGGCGGCCGGGAGCGGGAACAGCCCGTGCCGGTAGGCGGCGAGCAGGGTGCCCGGTGCGAGGTCCCCGCCGAACGCCGCCGGCCCGTCGGCGGGGGCGCGCGCGACGTCCACCGCCGCGAAGACCTCCTCGGGTGCGGCGGCGGTCATCGCACCGCCCCCAGCGGCAGGCTGTCGAGCGGCGGTGAGAGGAAGCCCTCCGCGGTCAGCCGGTCGAGGTAGAAGTCCAGCAGGCCGTCGTCGACGGCGGGCAGCACCAACCCGCTGCCGGTGAGGGCGTGTTCGGTGTTGGCCCGGTCGAAGAGCGGGAAGGTGGGGCGGAAGTACATCTCGCTGATGGACAGTTCGGTGCCGGGTACCCGGTCGACGAAGAGCGGCACGAACGGGGTCATCGGGTGGGTGGGGTGGCCGGCGGCGAACCGGACGAGTCCCTGCACCCACTGCTCGTACGGGACTTCGTCGACGGGGTGGCCGCGGGCGCGGAGCCGTTCGGCGAGGTCGGGGAGGCCGGCCGGGCGCGGCGAGGTCAGGTGGTACACCTCGCCGATGGCGGGCGCGTGGGCGACGATGTGGCAGATCGCGCGACTGAACCGGTCCGCCGGGACGAAGTCGAGCGGCAGCCGGACGTCCGGACAACTCCCGCTCTCCGCGAGGTACTTGATCAGGGCGCAGATCTCGGTGCCGGTGTTCATCACGCCGGTGCGCAGGTCGCCGGTGACGTCGTTGGTGCGCAGCACGGTGACCGGCAGCCCGGCCTCCGCGGCATGGTGGAGGAGCTGTTCGGCGACCCACTTGCTCTCGACGTAGCCGACGGCGAGCCGGTCGGGGTGGGCGAGCGGGGTCCGTTCGGTGACCTCGCCGACGCCCGCCGGGCCGAAGCCGGCCAGCACGGCGAGGGTGGACAGGTAGTGGACGGGGATGCCGCGGGAATGTCCGGCGAGCCGGACGATCTCGCGGGTGCCGTCGACGTTGGCGCCGCGCAGCTGGTGGTACGGGTAGATGAAGTTGACCTGGCCGCCGAGGTGGTGGATGGCGTCCAGGCTGCCGGCCAGGTGCTCGAAGCGCTGCTGGCTGAGGCCGAGGAGGGGTTCGGCGAGGTCGCCGACGAGCGGGACGACGCGGCGGTCGGCCAGGTCGTGGCGGAGGAAGCGCTGTTGGGCGGCGCGGAGGCGTTCCAGGGCGTGTTCCTCGTCGGGGGCGCGGACCAGGCAGTGGATGCGGGCGGTGGTGGTGTGCAGGAGGGCGTCGAGCAGGTGGGCGCCGCAGAAGCCGGTGGCGCCGGTGAGCAGGATCTCGGTGGGTTCGGCCCGGGAGGGCGCGGGGCTCCAGGACTGCCGGACGGGGGTGGCGAGGCGGGCTTCGGCGGCCCAGTCGACGGCGGTCTCGCCGGCGCCGTCACGGCCGGACTGGCCGTCGCGGCCGGGCTGTCCGGGCCGGGCGGGGCCGCCCGGGCGGGTGGAGCCGGCGGTGCGGGCGGCGAGGGTGGCGGCGGCGAAGGCGCTCAGGGTGGCGTCGCGCAGCAGTGAGCGGGTGAGGAAGCGGATCCGGGTGACGTCGATGCCGAACATGATCCGGGCGCGGGCGAGCATCTCCATGGCGAGCAGGGAGTTGCCGCCGAGGTCGAAGAAGTCGTCGTCCGGTCCGACCTCCTCGACGCCGAGGAGTTCGGACCACAACTGGGCGACGCCCGCCTCGACGGCGGAGCCGTTGGCGGAGGCGGTGGCGGAGGCCCCGTCGGAAGCGACGCCGGCCGCACCTGCGGGCCCGCCGGACCGGACCGGCGCGCCGTTCCGGGCGGCGCGGTCGCCGTCCCCGGGCGCCCCCAGGCCGTCCCGCCGTTGCAGCTGCGGCCGGGCGTCGGGCAGGCGGCGGCGGTCGATCTTGCCGGCCGGGGTGAGCGGCATGGTGTCGAGGAGCACGAAGTCGGCCGGGACCATGAAGTCCGGCAGCCGTTCGGTCAGGTAGGCGCGGATCCGGCCGCGCCGGGCGCGGGCGCCGGAGGCGGCGCGGTCGGTGAGCGTGTAGTAGGCGGTGAGGACGCGGGTGCCGTCCTCGCCGCCGTCGGTGGCGACCCGGGCCTGCCGGACGTCGGGGTGGGCGGCGAGCACGGACTCGACCTCGGCGGGGTCGACGCGGTGGCCGCGGACCTTCAGCTGGTCGTCGAAGCGGCCGAGGATCTCCAGGTTGCCGTCCGCCCGCCAGCGACCGGCGTCGCCGGTGCGGTACATGCGTTCGCCCGGGACGGGGGCGTAGGGGTCGGGCAGGAACGTTTCCGCCGTGAGTCCGGGCGCCCGCCAGTAGCCGCGCGCCAGGCCGGGCCCGCCCAGGTGGATCTCGCCCTTCTCGCCGGGCCGCACGGGGCTGAGCCGGCCGTCCAGCAGGTGCACCCGCACCCCGGGCAGCGGCCGCCCGATCGGCACCGGCGCGGCGGACGGGTGGCCGGCCGCGGCGTGCTGCGCCCCCCGGGCCAGTACCTCCGCCGTCAGCTCGCAGAGCGTCGAGGTGACGGCCGCCTCGGTCACGCCGTACGCGTTGACCAGCCGGACGCCCGGCAGCCGCTCCAGACACGCCCGGCAGTCGTCCGCGTGCACGGTGTCCCCGCCGACGATGATCAGCCGCAGCCCCTCCGGCGCGGGGCCGCCGGGCGGGAACAGCCCGAGCAGGTGGTGCCAGTACGCGGGCGTGAGGTCGGCGACGGTCAGCCGCAGCTCGCTCATCCGGTGGGCCAGCTCGGTGGGGGCCCAGGTGCGGGCGCCGCCGAGCACCAGGGTGGCACCGGCGGCCAGGGTCGCGAAGACCTGCTCCAGGGAGGTGTCGAAGCCGAGCGCGGCGAGTTGCAGGACGCGGTCACGCGGGGTGAGCCCGTAGGCGTGGATCACCCGGTCGAGGGTGAAGACCAGCGAGCGGTGGGTGACCGGGACGCCCTTGGGGGTGCCGGTGGTGCCGGAGGTGTAGATCAGGTACGCCAGGTCGTCCGGACCGGCCACGTCCTCGGGGGCTCGGTCCTCGGGGGCTCGCCCTTCGGGGGCGGCAGCAGCACGAGCGGCCTGCCCGGGTGAGTGCTCCTCGGCGGTCGCCCCCGGCGCCACCACCCGCACCCCCGGGAACGGCCGCCCCTGCGCCGCGACGACCAGGTCCGCCCCGCAGTCCTCCACCAGCCGGGCCAGCCGGCGCCGCGGGTGCGCCGGGTCCAGCGGCAGGAACGCCCCGCCCGCCTTGAGCACGCCGAGCAGGGCGGTCACCAGGTCGGCGCCGCGCTCCAGGCAGACCGGGACGATCCGCTCGGGGCCCACGCCCAGGCCGCGCAACATGCCGGCCAGCCGGTCACTGCGGGTGTCCAGCTCACGGTAGGTGAGCGTCTCCTCGTCGGCGATCACCGCGACGGTCTCCGGGTCGTGCGCGGCCCGCGTCCGGATCAGCCCGTGCACGGTCTGCGTGAATCCGGCCCGCCCGCCACCGCCTCGTCCCCCGCCGGAGTGCCCCCCGAGGGGCCCCATCCCGAGCCCGGGCGCACGCCACTCCCGCTCCACGTACCGCCGGCACTCCTCGCGCGGCGCGGGGCCGAACACCGTCCGCCACCCACTCGGAACCGTGAAGTCCCCGGGCCAGATCGTATACTGACCGTCCTCGTTGACCAGCACGGCGTGACGTCCGGAGCCCACTCCGGCGCGTGCTCCCCGTGCGCTGTCTGCTGCTTCGTCCACCGGCTTGACCTCGTGCTGTGGCGGCAGAATGCTGGGAGGTGCGACATTTCCGACTATACGCACTCAAGGCCCATTTCGAACGTCCGGCCGGACCGCCCCGGTCCGGCCCTGACGCTCGCGAGCCCCTGCCCGGAAATCCCATCACCCGTCACCACGGGTGCCTGGGGTGATGTCGCGGAGGAGGTAGCTCGTTGACACGTCGGCGCCAACGCCTGATGGCCTGTTACCTGGCGTGGATGGTGCTGTTCACCGGCATCTACTACACCAATCCCTCCCAGCGGATCATCTGGTGGACGGGCATCGGCCTGGGCGGCGTCGCCGCCATCGTGGTCGGCGTCCGCCTCAACCACCCCTCCCACGCGCGCTACTGGTACCTGCTCGCGCTCGCCAACCTCAGCTTCACGGCGGGCGAGGTGGTCCAGGTCATCCAGATGCAGTTCCTGCACCTGGGCAACCCGTTCCCGTCCATCGCCGACGGGTTCTACCTCGCCGAGTACCTGCTGTACGCGGCGGGCGTGTTGGGCTTCATCCGCTGGCGGACCGCGCATCAGGACCGCGCCAGCCTGCTGGACGCGCTCATCCTCACCATGGGTCTGGCCCTGCTCGTCTGGATCTACCTGATCCTCCCCTACGCGCGGAACCCCGACCTCGACTGGTTCCAGAAGGCCGTCTCGATCGCCTACCCGCTGGGCGACGTCGTAGTCCTGGCCCTGCTGCTGCGCCTGGTCGTGCCACGCGGCGGCGTCAGCCGCTCGCTCCAACTGCTCACCGCCGGCACCATCGGCCTACTGGTCTCCGACATCCTGTACGGGCTGATCGTGCTGCACGGCAACTGGCACATCGGCACGCCCGTGGACCTCGGCTGGGCCGCCTTCTACACCGCCTGGGGCGCCGCCGCCCTGCACCCGTCGATGGTCGAGCTGACCAGGCCCATCCCCAGCCAGCAGCCGGACCTCAGCCCCGGCCGGCTGGCCCTGCTGACCGCCGCCTCACTGATCGCGCCGACCATCCTGATCATCGAGGCCGGCGCCGGGAACACCAACAACGCCGGCGTCATCGGCGCCTTCTCGGCCGTCATCTACCTGCTCGTCCTCGCCCGGCTCGCGGTCGTGGTGCGCGCCCGCCGGCAGGCCATCGCCCGGGAGCGCGCGCTGCGCGAGGCCGGCTCCTCGCTCACCGCGGCCGTCACCGTGGAGGAGGTCGCCGACGCCGTCCAGGCCTCCGCCTCCACCCTGATGCCGACCGAGCCCGGCCACGTCGCGCTGCTCGCCGTCACCGAGGGCGGCGTCCTGCACGTCCGACACGCCGAACGCGGCGCCGACCGGCACCTCCTCGGCGCCGAACGCGACTCCGACGAGGTGCTCGCGCTCGCCGCCTACCGGGAGACCACGCTGCTGCCCGTCGAGGACATCGGCACTGACCTCGCCTCCCGGCTGGACGGCATGCCGAGCGCCCTGCTCTGCCCGCTCACCCTGGCCGAGCGCCCGTCCGGCGACCCGCTGATCGGCGCGCTCATCGTCACCGGCACCGAGCAGGAGCTGACCAGCCTCTGGGGCTCGCTGGAGATCCTCGCCGCCCAGGCCGCCCTCGCGGTCGAGCGCGTCATGCTGAGCCAGGAGATCACCCGGCGGGACAGCGAGGCCTACTTCCGCACCCTGGTGCAGAGCGCCAGCGACATCATCCTGATCCTCAACGACGACGACTCCGTCCGCTACGCCTCGGGCGCCTCGGCCGAGCGCGTGCTCGGCTACCCGAGCCTCACCGGCAGCCTGATCACCGACCTCGTCCCGCCCGAGGACAGCCGGAGCGTCGGCAAGGCGCTGGACCGGATGCGCAGCATGGACGGCGCCGTCCGCGCCGGCCGTTCCGGCCGCTCCGGCCTGGACACCCAGCGCGAGCACTGGCGGCTGCTGCGCGCCGACGGCACCCCGATCGAGGCCGAGGTGCGCGCCAACGACCTGCGCGAGGACCCGACGGTCGCCGGGCTGGTGCTCACCCTGCGTGACGTCACCGAGCAGCGGCAGATGGAGCGCGAGCTCACCCACCGCGCCTTCCACGACTCGCTGACCGGCCTGGCGAACCGGGTGCTGTTCCTGGACCGGGTGGGCCACGCGCTCTCCCGCGGCGAGCGCAGCGGCGCCGTCACCGGGGTGCTCTTCGTCGACCTGGACGACTTCAAGGTGGTCAACGACACCCAGGGCCACGCGGTCGGGGACGAGCTGCTGATCGCCGTCTCGCTGCGGGTCTCCACGGCGCTGCGCACCTCGGACACGGCGGCCCGGCTGGGCGGCGACGAGTTCGCGGTGCTGGTGGAGGACGCGCTGGCGCCGGCCGACGTCGGGGCGCTGGCGGACGCCGTCCTGGCGGCGTTCGCCGAGCCGTTCAAGCTGAGCGCGGGCGCGGTGCGGGTGTCGGCGAGCATCGGGGTGGCGACGACGGAGGACAGCGTGGACGCCACCGAGCTGCTCAGCCACGCCGACCTGGCGCTCTATTCGGCGAAGTCGGCGGGCAAGCGGCAGTGGTGCCACTACCAGCCGTCCCTGCAGGCGGGCCTGGTGGCGCGGCACGAGCTCAACGAGAACCTGGACACCGCGATCGCCGAGTCCGCGTTCCGGCTGTACTACCAGCCGATCGTCGATCTGGCCTCGGGGGCGCTGGTCGCCTTCGAAGCGCTGGTGCGGTGGCCGCACGACCGGCGCGGCATGGTGCTGCCCGACGAGTTCATCGCCCTGGCGGAGGAGAGCGGCCAGATCGTGCCGCTCGGCGCCTGGGTGCTGGAGCGCGCCGCCCAGGAGGCGGCCGGCTGGCACGCCTTCAGCTCCGCCGCCCGCGCCGCCGTCGGCCTGCCGCCGCTGCGGGTCAACGTCAACGTCTCGGCCCGCCAGTTCCGCGACGCGGGCTTCGTCGACGTGGTGCGCGGCGCCGTCCGCACCTCCGGCATCCCGGCGGAGTCGCTGGTCCTGGAGCTCACCGAGTCCGTCCTGATGCGCCGCGACGACCGCGTCCACACCGACATGCACACCCTGGGCGAACTCGGCGTCGGCATCGCGATCGACGACTTCGGCACCGGCTACTCCTCACTCTCCTACCTGCGGGAGTTCCCGATCTCGATCCTGAAGATCGACAAGTCCTTCATCGACGGCCTCGGCCTCTCCCAGCAGCAGTACGCCCTGGTGGAGGGCATCACCCGAATCGCCGACACCCTAGGCGTCCAGGTCATCGCCGAGGGCATCGAACACCCCGACCAGCGCGACCTCCTCGCCGCCATGGGCTGCCCCCTCGGCCAGGGCTACCTCTTCGCCCACCCCCTCACCCCCGACCAGGCCCGCACCTTCATCGAACAACACACCACCCCCCTGGGCGAACACACCGGCCCCGGCAGCTAGGCCGCTAGACGGCTAGGCGGCGGACCGCCCGGCCCCGGTCGCGCCGCCGTCCTCCGGCCGGTCGCCGTGCGGGGAGAAGACGAAGGAGGAGGCGTCCCCGTCGAGGTCGATGGTGAGCGCCGCGTCCAGTGCCCGCGCCAGCCGCCGGAGCAGCGGCAGTGTCGGCAGCGAATCGCCGCCCTCGATCGTCGAGATCTGAGGTTGCGTCATGCCGGCGCGACGCGCCAGTTCGGCCTGGGACAGTCCGAGCTCGGTGCGCCGGTCGTACACCGCCTGCCCGAGCGCGAACGCGTACCCCGCCTCCACGTAGGCCGCGGACTCCTCGACCGTCTCACCCAGGAGCTTCTTGGTCCGCCTGGTCCTCCACGCGCTGTGGTTCACGGCCTCTCCTCCTCGATCCGGTCGTACTCGTGCTCGGCGGGACCGTGCCGGGCCTCGCACTCCTTCTGCGCCTGGTGCGCCCGCTCGACCTCGGCGGCCTCTTGCTGCCGCGTCTTCCGGAACACCGTCAGCAGCACGATTCGCCGGTCGGGCGCCAGCCAGTATGTGATCCGGACGGCGCTCCCGTCCATGTGAAACGCAGCTCGCGGACTTTCCCGCCGAGATGCCGGGAATAGGGTTCGCCGAGCGTGGTCGGCCGACTCGCCAGCATGTCGGCGGCGCGCTCGGCCTTGTCGTACTGGGCGTCGGGAAGCAGTTCCAGCCACTGCCGAACCTCCGGCTCGATTTCGAGCCGCCACAGTTCCCGCACGACAGCGACTATACAGAAATCTATATACCCGTCCCTGCGGGCACAGGAGGTCGGGGTGGTCGACTTTCTGTACGGCCCGGCCGTCTGGCGCTCAGGGGCGGCGGAAGGTGCCTGCTCGGGCGGCGGTGAGGGCGGCGGTGGCGGCTTGGTCGGCGGCGGGTTCGTCGAGGGGGTCGGGGGTGGTGAGCATGCGGTAGTAGAGGGGGGCGGAGACGGCGCGGACGACTTCGAAGGGGTCGGTGTCGGGGGGGAGTTCGCCGCGGGCGACGGCTTCGGTGACGCAGGGCGCCCACTCCTCGACGCGGGCGCGGTAGAAGCGGTGGAGGGCCTCGGCGGCGGCCGGGTCGCAGGTGGCGGCGACGAGGACGGCGCGGAACAGGGCGCCCTGGCGGGGGTCGGCGAGGGTGCCCTGGACGAGGCGGGCGTTGGCGCGGAGGTCCTCGGCGAGGGAGCCGGTGCGGGTGCGTGGGAGGGACTGTTCGGCCATGTCGGTGAGCAGGTCGGCGAGCAGGGCGCCGACCGAGCCCCAGCGCCGGTAGACGGTGGTGCGGCCGACCTCCGCGCGGCGGGCGACGTCGCCGAGGTCGAGCCCGGCGAAGCCGAGCTCGACGAGCGCGTCCTCGGCGGCCTTGAGGACGGCGGTGCGGACGCGGGCGGTGCGGCCGCCCGGTCGTTGCATGCCAGATGCAGCCGACGATGTGCCCGGTGAGGTCATTAACGGGATTCCTGTTCCATTAGCGAGCGCGACAGTGCTAGGGTCGAGCCATCTTAACGGCACCAGAGTCCCGTTAGCGAAGGGAAACCTCCCATGGAGTACCGTCAGCTCGGCGCGTCCGGCCTCAAGGTCCCCGCGCTCTCCCTCGGCACCGGCACCTTCGGCGGCCGCGGCCCCCTGTTCGGCGCCTGGGGCACCACCGACGCCCAGGACGCCCGCCGCCTGCTCGACATCGCCATCGACGCCGGCGTCACCCTCTTCGACACCGCCGACGTCTACTCCGACGGCGCATCCGAGGAGGTCCTCGGCCAGGCGATCAAGGGCCGCCGCGGCCAGGTGCTGATCTCCACCAAGGCCGGCCTGCCCGTCGGCGACGGCCCCAACGACGCCGGTACCTCCCGCGCCCGCCTGGTCACCGCCGTCGACGCCGCCCTGCGCCGCCTCGACACCGACCACCTCGACCTCTTCCAGTTGCACGCCTTCGACGCCGCCACCCCCGTCGAGGAGGTGCTCGCCACCCTGGACGAGCTGGTCCGCGCCGGGAAGGTCCGCTACACCGGCGTCTCCAACTTCTCCGGCTGGCAACTGATGAAGTCCCTCGCCGCCGCCGACCGCGACGCCCGCCCCCGCTACGTCGCCCACCAGGTCTACTACTCCCTCGTCGGCCGCGACTACGAGTGGGAGCTGATGCCGCTCGGCGCGGACCAGGGCGTCGGCGCGCTGGTCTGGAGCCCGCTCGGCTGGGGCCGCCTCACCGGGAAGATCCGCCGCGGCACCCCGATCCCGGCCGGCAGCCGCCTGCACGACACCGCCGACTACGGCCCGCCGGTGGAGGAGGAGCTGCTCTACGACGTGGTGGACGCGCTGGACGAGATCGCCGGGGAGACCGGCCGCACCGTCCCCCAGGTGGCGATCAACTGGCTGCTGCGCCGCCCCACCGTCTCCTCCGTCATCATCGGCGCCCGCAACGAGGAGCAGCTGCGGCAGAACCTCGGCGCGGTGGGCTGGGAGCTGACGCCGGAGCAGGTCGCCCGCCTGGACGCGGCGAGCACCCGCACCGCGCCGTACCCCTACTTCCCGTACCGCCGCCAGGAGGCCTTCGCCCGTCTCAACCCGCCGCTCGCGGGCTGAGCGGGGCGACCGGCCCTCCCACACCCCCCGCTAATCCGCTTGTCATCGCAGGTCATCACAGGGCATGGTCGCGGGCATGATCGAACTGCGTGCAATCACCTCCGACGACTGGCCGCTCTGGCGCGAGCTGCGCCTGGCCGCCCTGGCCGAGGCGCCGTACGCCTTCGGCTCCCGCCTCACCGACTGGCAGGGCGAGGGCGACCGCGAGGAGCGCTGGCGCTCCCGCCTGGAGATCCCGGGCGCCCTCGACCTGGTGGC
Organism: Kitasatospora misakiensis; assembly: GCF_042656005.1. NCBI lineage: Bacteria > Bacillati > Actinomycetota > Actinomycetes > Kitasatosporales > Streptomycetaceae > Kitasatospora > Kitasatospora misakiensis. The sequence continues at coordinate 206,639 of NZ_JBHSOF010000003.1, forward strand.
GTTCGTCGACGGCGAGCCCGCCGGGATGGCCACCGGCGCGCCGGACGAGGGGCACGCCGAGCTGATCTCGATGTGGGTCGGCCCGAAGGCCCGCGGCCACGGCGTCGGCGCCCGGCTGATCGCCGAGATCGAGCGGTGGGCCGTCGAGCGGGGCATCCCCGTCCTGCGCCTCGCCGTGATGCCCCACAATCCGCACGCCATCGCCCTGTACGAGCGCGCCGGCTTCACCGACACCGGCGAGCCGGGCGACCTGCTGCCCGACGGCGTCTCGCGCGAGCTCGTGATGGCCAAGCCGCTGAACCCCTGAGCACCTGGCCTCCTGAGCACCTGCGACCCCACCCCTCACCTCCATCAACTCCCTTTAATTCCACCGGAGTTCACCCAATCATTCCGGACAGACGGCGGCCGGTTCGGGCCAGCTCCGGTGAATCGCGGCTCCCGGACGACGGGACGGTGCTTACCGTCGAAAGGTCCCAAGAGGCCTGTTGGCACCCGTTCCGTCGTCCGCGCACGTCGTGTGAACCGTCGTGTGAACCACCGAGGTAGGGAGTCCGCGCTGTGCCGTCCTTGCTGAACTACCAGATCGTCACGGATCCGACGTCGCTCCCGGCGTCCCTCCCGAACGAGCCGTCCCTGGGCACGGTCTACCTGATCGTCTCCAACACCCACCAGTCCCAGGTCGAGTGGGACTACATCGACGTGGCCGTCCCGCTGCTCACCCAGTCCTCGAACCTCACGGACACCCCCGCGGCGGTCACCGCGAGCATCACGCGCACGTACGACAACCCCTGGGACGACCCGCTGGAGTTCACCTGGGACGCCGCCAACGACTGCTTCCGGGCGCGGCTCTCCCAAGCGCAGCCGCCCACGCGGCAGTTCGCGCTCCTGGACGCCCACGGGGCGCTGGTGCTGAAGCTGGAGAACGTCCCGGTCGCCGAGGGCGCGGGCCTGAGCCTGCTGGAGATCCGCGAGCGGGCCGGCGGCGGGGACGCCAACCTCGCCATGCGGCAGGACCACTACACCACCTACCTCGGGCTGACGAAGCAGACGCCGAGGGTCCCGCGCAACTTCCGCGCCGAGCACTCCCTGGTGAACGGGGACGCGAGCGAGCCCCTGGTGCTCCTCTGGGACGGGCCCACCGACCTCGACTACGTGATCCTCGACGGGGCGGGCGCCGAGCTCCACCGCGAGTCGGCGCTGCCGGGAGCCGCGGCGGTGCACCAGGACTTCACCTGGTCGACCCCCGACCTCAGGCGCGGCACCACCTTCACCCTGGTCGCCAGGCCGCCCGGCGGGGCGCAGCAGCGGGGCTACTTCCTCACCGCGACCGCCCATGCCCGCATCCCCGAGTTCGAGAGCGGGACGCGCACCCGGTGGATCGAGGGGACGACGGACCGGGGCCGGGTCACCTTCACCGCGGACGGGGTGACGGTCGCCGCCGCCACCGGCGACCCGGGGACGGTGACGGCGAAGAAGGTCGACGTGGACAACGTGACGACCAGGGTGGTCCAGGGGCGGAGCAACGACGCCGGCTGGATCACCTTCCCGGACAGCGGCGTCAACCTGTACCACGGGCCCAACAGCGACCTGGGCGTCCTCACCGCCGCCCGGGCCGACGTGGAGGGCGTCAACACCACCTGGGCGGGCAGCCGCGACGCCGGGAAGGGCTGGCTCGACTTCACCCAGCCCGGCGCCACCCTCCACAAGGACGGCAACCAGGACCTCGGCACCCTCACCGCCGAGAAGGTGGACGTCAACGGCATCAACACCCGGTGGGTCGGCGACCGCGACACCGGGAAGGGCTGGATCGGCTTCCCGCAGGACGGCGTCGACGTCCGCAAGGACGGCGGCCAGGAGTGGGGCACCGTCCACGCCGACAAGGCCGACGTGGAGGGCGTCAACACCAAGTGGGTGCAGGGGCGTAGTACCGGTGACGGCTGGATCGAGTTCCCCGCCGAGGGCGTCCGCGTCCTGCGCGACGGCGGCCACGACCTCGGCACCGTCATCGCCGGCAAGGCCAGCCTCAACGAGCTGCACACGGTCGAGGCGCGGGTCTCCGGCGAGGCGCGGGTGCAGGGGATGTTCTCCGCCGGGGGCGGGATGAAGCTGAGCCACGACGGTACGCGGATGTTCGTCACGCTGCCGGACCGGATGATCTTCTCCGCGATCAACGAGTTCAAGAAGTGGGTGGGCATGGAGCGGGGCCTGACGGTCTCCTTCCAGACCGGCAGCTTCTCGGCCACCAAGGAGAACGGGTTCCTGACCAGCGGCTGCGACGTCCAGTTCCAGCAGGGGACGGTCTCCATCTCCCACGGCAACCCGCCGCAGGTGCGGACCATCTAGCGTCCGGACCCCGTACTGCCGGCCGCGCGCGGAGCTTCCTGCGCGGCCGGCGGACGGCCGTGGGTGGTGCTGTCAGAGGGTCCAGGACGTCGGCCATCCGTCCGGCGCGGTGAAGGTGACCGTCTGGGCGCCGTCGGGGCCGACGGTCATGGTGAGCCACTCGCGGCGGGGGCGGTGGTGGCGGCGCCAGGTGGTCCAGGCGGTCTCGACGAGTTGCCAGAGGTCGCGCGGTCCGCCCACCGTCGCCGTGGACGGGCGGCCGGGGTGGTCCTCCACGCGGACGGCCGAGCCGTCCGCGTGGTCGTGGAGCGTGCCGCCGTCCCGGACGACGGACGGGGGCAGGCGCAGCCCGGCCCAGAAGGAGAAGGCGTGGTCGTCCAGGACGCGGGCACCGACCACGCTCGTCCGCCGCCGGCCCGGGCCGGGCGCGGTGACGTGCGTCGTTCCCGTGCCGCCGCCGTCCGGCCGCAGCGGCATGAACGCGGCGGGCCGGTGCAGGAACCGGCCCGCCGCGCCGCCGTCGGGCAGCTTGGTGAGGCGAACGACCGCGCCGCCGCCCAGGGCGTTGCCGATCGGCGCGACGATCACCCCGCCTGTCACGCACCGGGCCAGCCAGGCCGGCGGGATGCGGCGGACGGAACAGGTCGCGATGATCCGGTCGAACCGCCACCCGTCCGGGGAGCCGTCCGAGCCGTCCGCGTGCAGGACGGCCGGCTCGAACCCCGTCCCGCGCAACCGCTCCCGCGCCGCCTCCACCAGCCGCCCGGTGCGATCGACCGTGGTCACGCCCCCGGCTCCCGCGAGCCGGCAGAGCAGCGCGGTGTTGTAGCCGGTGCCCGTGCCCACCTCCAACACCCGGTCCCCGGGCCGGACGTCGAGGGCGTCCAGCATGTCCGCCATCAGCCCCGGCGCGGTGGACGAGGACGTCGCCACCCCGCTCACCCCCGCCTCCGGCGCGTCCTCCACGTGCACCCCGTCCACCTCGGTGACCAGCGCCTCGTCCGCGTAGACCGCCCACAGCCAAGCCTCCTCGTCCAGACCGCGCCACGGCCGGTGGACGCCGCCCTCCCAGCGGTAGAACGCGGGCACGAAGGGCTGCCTCGGCACATTGAGGAAGGCCTCGACGACCCGCGAGGACAGCGCGGACCCCCCACGCTCGATCTCCCGCGCCAACCGGATCCGCGCCTCCGGCTCGGTGGTCATCCGGCACTCCCTTCCAAGTAGTCGCAGATGGCGGCGGTGATCGGCAGCCCCGTCGCCTGTTCGACGAACCCGTACTGCCCGTTGGGGTTCACCTCCAGGAAGACCCACTCCCCGGCCGGCGTCACGACGAAGTCGAAGGCCCCGTACGGCAGGCCGAGCCGCGCGAGCATGCGGTGCACCGCCGCGGCCACCTCGACGGGCGGCTCGCACACCCGGTAATCGAGGCTGTCGTAGTCGCTGCGCCAGTCCACCCGGGCGGCGTCCGAGCCGGCGTGGATCTCGGTGGCGAACAGCCGCCGCCCGACCGCCGTCAGCCGGACCTCGTACGCCTTGGGGACCCACTCCTGGAACAGGTGGGCCGTGGTGGCGACGGACGGATGTCCGAGGTCCTCCGGCCGGAGCAGGTTCGCGTAGACCGCCACCGACCGGCCGCCGACCGTCCCCCGGATCGGGGTGAACGGCTTGTAGACGACGGGACCGCCGATCCGCTTGGCGAACTCCCTCGCGGCGTCGGGCCGGTTGGTGATCAGCGTCCGAGGCACGCGCAGCCCGCAGTCGGCAGCCACTCTCAGCTGCAGCGGCTTCGACTCGGCCTCCGCGGCCCGGCCAGGCGGCGGGAGCCACCGGGCCGGGAGCGCCGACAGCAGGCCGCCGAAGCCGTGCCGGGCTTCGGCGGCCGCCACCGCACGGACCTCCGGCGGGAGTTCGGGCGGGAACTCCGCGGGCGTGGGCCGCCGGTAGTAGACCGAGCGGACGGCCGCCAGGTCGAGCGTGCGGTGATCGGTGGCGAGCGGCCCGCGCCACCCCGGCGGACCGTCGAGGCCGGCCGTCACGGCCAGCCTCGACGGGAACCACGCCGTGTCCGCCCGGAAGACCGACACCGCCCGGCGGTTGAGCTCCTCGACCACCAGATCGGCGGTCGGATCGAACGCCCCCGTGATCACGAGGACGGCACCGGAGTCGGGCATCTCAGTCGTCGCTGCTTCCGGGGTCGTCCGGCGCGTCCATCTCGCCCGACGGCTGCGTCGGCCCGTACGTCTTCGGCGGCGCTTTGGTCATGTAGACGCCGGGCGGCATGCCCGCGTACGTGCAGGTCTGCGTCACGTGGTCGTACACGAGGTCGGCCGGCAGAACGCCCCCGGCCCCGCCGACCGGGCTCAGGAACCGGAACGCGAACGGACTTGTTGGACCGCCCAGTCGGTCCAACACCGGCAAGACTGCGGTGGACATGGCACTCCCTCGCCTTCTGCTCGCCGAACCCCGGCGAGCGAGATTCAAGGTAGAGAGGGACTCGATGGACCGTCAGGGGCTTTCTCGTTGCCGAAAGAATCCATTTCGGCAGGGCAGCGACAGGGCGCAGAAGTCGCGGTGGCCGGTGGCCCTCATCGGCTTCGTCGATCTTCCAGGTACAGGTCACGGATGCCTTCGACTGCGGCTCGCATCGCGTCCCCGTAGACGGCGACAGCTGCGAATCGGTCGAACGTCTCCAGATATGTTCTGAGATCCTTGGGGTCTCGGGTGGTGATCTCCGAGTGGAAGGTTTCCACGATGACCAAACGATCGTCGTGGAGGCTGAAGCAGGTCATCGGGAAGTCAGGCATCCGAGCCCCCTGAGGGATCAGGCCGATGTCCACGTTGGGAAGCCTTGAGAGCGAGACGAGCCGGTCCAGCTGCACGACCATGACCGTCGAGTCGCAGATCCGCCAACGGAGTACGTGCTCGCAGATCAGGAAGTGGAAGGACCGGCTGCGGTCGTGGAGTGCCTGCTGCCGAGCCAGCCGTGCGGCGGTCGTCCTGATGCGTGATTCCTCCGACAGCTCGGGCAGGAGGTCGAAGACGGCCGAGATGTACTCCGGCGTCTGGAGCAGCCCCGGAATCAACTGCCCCTGGAAGAGTCTGAGTTCTGCCGTTCGCTGCTCGATGGCCTCGATCGCCCGCTGATGCTTCCAGAACCCCGTGCGATGGATGAGCCGCCACGCGGTCTCCTCCGTGGCGGCGACACGAGCCTGTTCGCGGAACTGCTCCTTCGCCGCTTCCGACACGCCGAGTGCCGTGAGGATGAGATCGACATCCATGACGCTCGGGAGCACCTTGCCATGCTCGATCTTGCTCAGCTTGCCCGCAGACATGGAGGCCCTACGAGCCACGGTGTCCCCGGTGAGTCCGGAGGCCTGCCGGAGGGCTCGTAGGGCCTTTCCGATGTCTTCGGCGGCATCACTCAAGACTGAAGCTGCCGCCAGTACTCGGCGAAGGGAAGCGCGTGGGTGACGGCGATCTCCGAGTACCGGCGGTACTGAGGGGCGGCCTCGGCGGGGAGCTTCTCGGCGCCGACGAACTTGCCATCCGCCGTGTAGTGCATGCGGTAGACCTCGGTGTCGTCGAACAGCCAGAAGTCGTGGTCCGGCAGCCCGACCACCTGCTGGGTGGCCCGGTCGATGATCCCGATGGTCTCGCCCGCCGTGATGTTCCCGGGGTAGGCGGAGAGTTCGTACCGCAGGTAGTCGGTCAGCGGTGAGGTGAGGACGTGGACGCGGGCCACCGTCTTGCCGAGATCCGTCATGGACCGGACCCACGGGTTGTCTTGCCACTCTGGCGGCATGGGCTCGCCGGCGAGGAAGGCCGCGAACTCCTCCTGCTCCTCCTCGACGTCGTAGAGGTCCAGCGTCTCCAGCCGGAACGCGGTGCGTTGAAAGCTCGCGAAGAGCCGACCGAATTCAGTTCCGTCGAGCACGGAAGTAGTCCTCCAGGATGTTCATGGGCACACGGACGACGGTCTCGCCCTCGGGGAGGTCGATCTGGGCGAGCTGTTCAGGGTCGGTGACCACGTAACCCTGCACGAGGGCGTCGGTGCCGTCCTCCGTTCCCCACAGGGTCGGGCACGTGCCGCTCTTGCAGTCCGAGTCGCCGGACAGTTTACGCAGAGCCACTGCTCCTCCTCGATCTGTTGTCGAGGTCGATGCTTCATGCTCGCCCCGCCGGGACGCAAGGGTGTCGGCTTTCCAGTACGGGAAAGTGCGGATGCACACGGTGGTACCCCCACAGAAAGCGGCCGTCCGCCGGTTGAGCGGACGGCCGGGGTGCCGGCGGGTGTGGGAAGTCGGCCCGTCCGACTTCCCGTGCGGGCGGGCGGTGGGGGTGGGTCAGAGGGGCCAGCCGCCGCTCTGGCGGTGGTTGTCGGCGTGCGGGGTGTACGGGCGGGCGGCGGGCTCGGGGCCCCGGTGGTGTGATCGACCGATCGAAGGCTGTTCGTACGAGCAGCAACCCCATCGGGTGAGGGCGTACGCCGGGCCGTGCCACGGCGTGGCCGGACTTCGTTCGGACTACGGCCGCGGTGTCCCACCCGCGGCCCATGCAGCTCACGAAAGATGGTTTCATGAAGAAGCTCTGGAGCCTGGCTTGCGCCGCCGCCTCGGCCGCCACGGTCACCTCACTGCTCTCGCCCGGCGTCGCCGCCGCCGCGCCCGCGACGCACACCGAGACGTTCGATTCCCCCGGCCGCACCTCCTTCACCGTCCCGGAGGGCGTTCACAGCATCCAGCTCCTGGCCCTGGGCGGCGGGGGTGGCGGCGGCGGTGGCGGCGGCAACAGCGGCGGGTCACTGAGTGGCGGCGGCGGTGGCGGCGGGGGCAGCAGTGCCGCGGTGATGTGCTCCTTCGCCGTCAAGGGCGGAGAGAAGATCACCATCGACGTCGGCAAGGGCGGCGCTGGAGGCAACGGAGGCTGGAGGAGCAACGGCGCCATCGGAGAGAACGGCTCCCCCAGCGTGGTCCACGTCCCCCAGGGCGGCACCACGAAGGTGGCCTACGCCGCGAACGGCGGCTGGGCGTGGGGCGGCGAGCAGTCCGGAGTTTTCGGCAGCGGCGACGGCGGCGGCCACGGAACGGGCGGCTCCGCGACGGACAGCCGGTGCGAGGGCACGGACGTGAAGCGCGTCTCGGGCCACAACGGCGAGCGCGGCGCGGACGGCTCCCGCAACCATACGGGGGTCGGCGGCAATTTCGGCGCACCCGCCGCGTACCCCGACACCTGTCGAGGTGCCGGCGCTGGTGGATACGGAGGTGAAGGTGGCGGGAACCACGGCGATCCCACCCCGCACCAGGAATCGGCCAAGGCGGGCTCGGCCGGGGACGGCGGCTGCGTGGTCCTGACCTACACCGTGGCGACGGCCTCCTGACCGCGCCGACTCAGGTCCGTGTCGGCGGCACCGCCCCTCGGCGGTACCGCCGGCGGGGGTCAGTGGGCGTAGGTGGTGTTGCCGCCGAGGCTGGTGGTGATGGCGGTGTAGCCCTTGCCGTCCTCCGCCAGAGCAAGGCTGAAGTCCAGGCCGGCGGCGATCTGCTTGACCTTCGACGCGCCCTGGACCCGGTCCGCGACGGTGCGCGAGTCGCCGCTGCGGTTGTTGCCGAGCTGGCCGTAGGCGTTGTCGCCCCACACGTAGACCTGGCCGGCGCTGTCGAGAGCGAGCCCGTGCCTGCCGCCGGCCGCGATGTCCTTGATGTCGGCGAGCCGGGAGACCGCCGTCGGTACAGGCTGGTTGGTGTTGCCACCGTTGCCCAGCTGGCCGCTGGAGTTGTGGCCCCAGGACTTCACGCCGCCGTTCTGGTCCAGGGCGAGCGCGAAGCCGTCCGCGGAGCCGGCCCCGCCCGCGGCGAGCTTCGCCACGTCGGCTGCGGGCAGGCCGGTCACGCCCACCGGGGAGAGGGCGTCGGCGGTGGTGCCGTTGCCGAGCTGGCCCGTGCGGCCGGCGCCCCAGGCCAGGGCCGTCGAGTCGGCGCTCAGGTCTCCGGACACATGCGTGTCCTCCAAGATCGTGGAAATAGGCATCTGACGGTGCGTCGTCAGTCTTGACGCAAGATCCACGACTCGGGGCCAGCCCTTCTCCCAATCACTCGAACGAGTGACAGAGCCCCGCGCGGCCTACCTCCTGGGCCGGCTGAGCAGCCCGAGGACGCAGGGAATCGCGATCAGAGGGAAGAAGGTGCTGACCCGTCACGCGAGTTCAGGCGGTGCACACCGTCGCGGCGGGACGCCGCCCCGCGGTGAACGCGGCCGGCGGGACGCCCATGAAGTGGCGGAACTCGGCCGTCATGTGGGACTGGTCGTAGTACCCCGCCGTCGCGGCGATGTCCGACCAGCGGCCGGCATCGGCCGCGAGCACGGTGCGAACGCGGTCGATGCGTGCGAACTGCTTGGGGGACAAGCCGGTGCCGGCGGTGAACAGGGCGTGCAGGCGGCGCTCACTGAGGTGCAACCGGGCCGCGGTCGTGGCGACCGTGGCACCGGCCAGGAGGCGTGCCGCCGCTTCGGGCCGCTCCGGAGGCTCCGGCCGATCGGCCAACGCCTCTTCGAGAGCGGCGATCGGATCGGCGGCGAACCGGTCGACGTCCAGGCCCGGTAGTTCGCGGAGCGTCAGGACCCGGTCGGTGAGATCACGCAGCGGACGGCCGAGCAGGGCTTGGGCACGACCCGGCCGCAGGCGGACCCGCACGCACGACTGGTCGGGCGCGCCGACGTGATAGGCGGCCCGGGTGCGGGGGCCCATGACGATCAACTCCCGCTTGTCACCGCGCAGGAGAAGGGTGGTGGCGTGATCGGGCACGTCGACCGCCGCCGAACCGGTCGCCGTGGCGACATCGATCCCGGCGACCCAACGCAGCAGGGCGGGCGGCACGACGAGAGAGCTCACGCGGCCCACGATAGTGCCGAAACTTCCTATCACGCGGCGTGAGAGCGATGCGATCGTCGGGACATGATCCTCGTTACCGGTGCCACCGGCACCATCGGTAGTCACGTCGTCCGTCTGCTCACCGAACGGGGCGTGCCGTTCCGGGCGATGTCCCGCCGCGAGCGGCCCGCAGGGGTGCGGGCCGACTTCGACGACCCGGCGTCGCTGGCGCGCGCGGTGGCCTGCGTCGACACGGTCTTCCTCGTCACCGTGCCCCCCGTGCCGACCGCGGACCACGACATCGCCCTGCTCACGGCCGCGCGGGCGGCGGGCGTCCGGAAGATCGTCAAGCTGTCCGCCATCGGCACCGGCGAGCGGTTCGACGGGGCGACCGTCGGCGCGTGGCACCTCGCCGCGGAGGAGGCGATCGAGGAAAGCGGGCTCGCGTGGACGATGCTCCGCCCGCCGAGCTTCGCCTCGAACCTCCTGTGGCACCGGGCGCTGATCCAGGCCGGAGAGCCGATCCCGAACCTGGCCGGCGACTCCCGGCAGGCCGTCGTCGACCCGAGGGACGTGGCCGCGGTCGCCGTCGCCGCCATGACCGGCGATGCGCACGACGGACAGCGGTACGACCTGACCGGGCCGGAGCTGCTGACGTTCGCCGACCAGGCGGCGGTCCTGGAGCGCGTGCTGGAACGGCCGGTCAAGATCACCGACACGCATGCGCTCGACCGGTTCCCGGCCGGGATGGTCACCGGCATCGGCTGGGCGCGCGCCGGCGGTGCGGCCTACGTCGCCGACCACGTGCCACGGGTGCTCGGCCGACCGGCGGGCACGTTCGAGCAGTGGGCACGCGACCACCGGGAGGCGTTCGCCGCAGTGCCGTAACCCCTGAGAGGTCAGGCCGAGCGGGCGAAGTCGGGGTGCCGTTAACGACCGTGTCACCAGCCCCAAATCCGGGTGATCTTTGGTCGTTTGTCCGCGTTGGCCTGGGGTTGTCCTGCATGATGCGGGGCCATGGGGCGGCAGCCGGTGGGCATGGACGAGCTGGTGGAGCACTGGACGGTGCTCGATGACGAGGCGGACCTGGTCGCGGGGAAACGCGGCGGGACCAGGGTGGGCTTCGCGCTGCTGCTCTAGGCCGAGGTGGGGCGCCGCTGGAGCGCGGTGCCGCTGATCGACATGCTCAAGGAGGCGATCCTGCGCACCGGCTGCTTGAAGGCGATCACCTCGGTGGCTGGCTCGCGGACGCTGCCGGAGGAGGTGCTGGCCGAGCGGCTGATGCTGGCGATCCACGCTTACGGAACCGCCCGCTACCTGCGCGACCGCGCCCTGCAGCGCGAGATCGAGGAGGGCCTGAACGTGGTGGAGGCATGGAACCGCGCGAACGCGGTGATCTACCACGGCAAGGGCGGGGAGATTTCCAGCAACCGGCGCGAAGAGGTCGAGATGGCCGCTCAGCTGGCCATGGCGAGCTCCGTGCGTGCCCGCTGCAGCAGGTCCCGAACCGCCGGCTCCTTCGGCCAGCGCCGCAACTCCGTCGTGTAGTCCCGCACGTAGTCCCGCGCCCGCGTCGACTGCACCCGCGCGAGGATGTCGACCGCCCGGTGCCCCATCGCGACGCCTTCCTCAAGGCTGCCGCCCTGCAGGTGCACCGTCCCGAGCACCGTGAGGCGCAGCCCGACCGAGCGGGCGAACGAGCCCTCAGGCATCGCGTCGGCGTGCCGGTTCCACGTGAACGCCGCCCTCGGGTTGCCGAGGTCCCGCCACACCTCGACCGCATCCGATGCGAGCCGGGTGTGGCTCATGTAGCTGATCCACTCCGGATCGTCGCCGGGCCGTGCACGGCCGAGGAGCGCCTCCGCCTCCGACAGGGCGCGCGACGCCGCCCGCGGATCCCGTGACCGGCCGTGTGCCCGGGCCTCGACCATCTTCGCGAACGCCAGCACCCGCGGGCTCGCCGACCCCTTCGCGCGCTCGTAGCCGCCCTGGACCATGTCGATGGCCTCGCTCGGGTAGCCGCGCAGCATGGCCTGCAGCGCCATCGTGGACATCACGTGGCTGCCGACCTCGGTGTCGCCGGCCGCGCGGGCGAGCGCGAGGGCCTGGATGAAGTGCCGCTGCGCGGCGTCGTGCTGGCCCATGTCCAGCGCGGCCCAGCCGACGACCCGGGCGAGCTCGGCGGTCACGCAGTACAGCTCGGCGCCGATCTTCTCCGGGTAGGTACCGACCAGCAACGGGCTCGCGCGGTGCCGGAGGCAGTCCGCGACGCTGCTGGAGCGCCAGCTGCCGCCGCCGTACTTCGAGTCCCAGGAGCGGGCCTCGCTCGCGGCCTGCCACAGCTCCACCAGGTCCGCGCGGCCGACCTGGAGGCTGCCACGGTGCCCAGGGAGCGGCGCGGAGGGCTGGACCAGCCAGCGGGTGACCGGGGTGGTGTAGGCAGCGACGGCGAACGCGCCGCCGATGAAGTCGCGTCGGTGCACGGTGCTCCAGAAGTTCGCGGCGTTGCGCACGGCGTCGCCGGGGTCTCTGGGGAAATCCAACCCCACCGCGGCCGGGTCAGCGGGGAGGCCAGCCATGCCTATCTCCGTGAGGGTGACAGGCCGTCCGAGGCGTTCTCCCAGCGCAACGGCGATGAGCTCGGGCGCCGGGGCGTCGGGGATCATGCCCTTGTCCACCCAGTTGCCGACACTCGTATGGGTGTATGCGCGCGGCTGACCGCGCTGCTCGGAGAGCTCGTTCACCCGCTGCGCGAGGCCCTTGCGGCTGCGGCCGCTCGCGGCCAGGAGCGCGCCGAGGCGGTGGTTCGGTTCGCGGGTCCTGCGTGGTGCCGGCGCCATGAGGGGTCTCCTGCCTGCCGGTGGCCGGGCTTCGAGGGTAGGCCCACAGGCAGCAACATCGTTACCGCTTCTGTGATTTGTGGGCCCCCTCTGTGTGCCTGCCGGGCACCACCCTTCCAGGAGTGTTCTGGAAGCCGGTCGGACCGCTCCTCGCGACAGGGCAGGGCGGCCGTCCCCCGGAATGGAGGCGCGCATGCGCCAGCTGCTCGTCACCGGCGGCGCCGGTTTCATCGGATCCCACTTCGTCAAGCGGATGCTTGCCGCCGACGATGTCGAGCGGATCACCGTCCTCGACGCCCTCACGTACGCGGGCAACCTGGACAACCTGGGTTCGGCGCTCGACTCACCGAAGCTCACGTTCGTCCGCGGCAACATCCTCGACACCACGCTCGTCACCGACCTGATGGCCCGGCACACCGCGGTCGTGCACTTCGCCGCCGAGTCCCACGTCGACCACAGTCTCGCCGACGCCGGGGCGTTCGCGGCGACGAACGTGCTGGGCACCCAGCGGCTCCTGGAGGCCGCGGCCAAGGCCGAGGTGTCCAAGTTCGTCCACGTGTCCACCGACGAGGTCTACGGGCCGCTCCTGGACGGTGCTGCGACCGAGGACGCGCCGCTGCGCCCGACGGTCCCCTACGCCGCGAGCAAGGCCGCGTCGGACCTGGTCGCCCTGTCGTACGCGGTCACGTTCGGGCTGCCGGTGTGCGTCACCCGCTCCTCGAACAACTACGGGCCCGGTCAGCACCCGGAGAAGGTGATCCCCCGGTTCATCTCCGCCCTGATGCGGGGCGAAAAGGTCACCGTTCACGGGCAGGGTCAGCACGTGCGGAACTGGCTGCACGTCGAGGACAACTGCGCCGGCGTCGAGCTCGTGCTGCGCGACGGCATGCCCGGCGAGGCCTACAACCTCGGCCTCGGGACGGATCTGACGAACCGGGCGCTGACGGCGCTGCTGCTGCGCGCCTGCGACGCGGACTGGAGCCGCGTGGTCTACGTCCCGGATCGGACCGCGAACGACCTGCGGTACGCGATGGACTGCGCCAAGGCCGAGCAGCTCGGCTACCGGCCGTGCCGCTCTCTCGATGACGGTCTCGCCGAGACCGTCGCCTGGTACCAGCACCACCTGGACCGCTGGGCCCCGCAGGCCCGCAACCCGCAGCACCCGCTCCCCGCCGCCCACATCACGGCCCCGAGCCCGGAGCGTGACCGTGTCCGGTAACCAGTTGCCACAGAACGCGCTGCTCGTGCTCGGCGCATCGGAGGAGCACATCCCTCTCTACCAGGAGGCGGGACGCCGAGGAATCCCGACCATCGCTGTCGATAGGCGGTCGGACGCCCCCGCGTTCCCCTTCGCCGATGCGGCCATGAAGGTCTCCACCCGGGACGCGGGCGCCATCGCCGAAGCGCTGGGCGACACGCGGCCCGCCGGGATCGTGGTCGGCGCGACCGACGCCGCGCTGCTCACCTGGCGTGTCCTGGGCCTGCGCTACGGCATGCCCTACGTGTACCCGGAGGCGGCCTTGGCGGGTCTCGACAAGGCCGCCTTTCACAGGGTCGTCGCGTCCTGCGGTGTCGCCGGGTACGGGTGGGCCGCGTCAGACGACCCGAGCGAGGTCGCCGCGAAGGCGGCAGAGTTGCGATTCCCGCTCATGGTCAAGCCGGTGGACGGATCAGGCAGCAAGGGTGTCACCCGCGTCACCCACCCGGACAGCCTCCCCGCCGCCATCGCCCGTTCGCGCGCCTACTCCGCCTCTCGGACCGTGATCGCCGAGGAATACGTCCACGGGCGACAGTTGACCATCGACCTGTTCCTCCGCGACGGCACGCCAGTCATGACCTGCATCAAGGACCAGCACCTTGTGGCCGGCAGGAGCGTCGTCCGGCGCATCGGCACGGCGCAGCTCTCCCCGCAGGAGCACCGCCACCTTGAGGACATCGCCGTCCGGCTGTGCGCCGCGCTGGGCATCGTCGACGGGCCCGCGAACTTCGACCTCGTCCTCGGCGAGGACGGCCAGGGCCGCATCGTCGAAGCCAACCCGCGCCTGAGCGGGGACAGCATCCCGCGCCTGCACGAGGCCGCCTACGGCGTCAACGTCGTGGGCGCGCTCATCGCACTCGCGCTCGGTGAGCCGTTCGACGCCTATCTGAGGCCGACACGCAACGCGCACGCCGGGGTGGAACTGCTCGGCTCCCCCCTCGACGTGGAAGGCGAACTCGCCACCTGGGAGGGGGTCGACGAAGCCCGCAACATCCCCGGTGTCACGGGCATCGAGCTGTACGCCCAGCCCGGAGACCCCGTGCACCCGCACGACCAGGCCGGCCACAAGATCGGCATGATCACCGCCGCCGGACCGTCGCCCGCAGACGTGTCCGAGGCCCTGGACAAGGCCATCTCACTGCTCCGACCGATCATCCGACCGACCCGGGAGGCATCGTGACCACCCCGCCGCGGCCCGACGCCGCACGCAACGCCAGCCCGTACCTGTACGGGACGGAACTGGAGGCCGTGGGGCGCGTCCTGGCCGACGGCCAGTACGGGCACACCGCCGTCACCGAGCAGTTCGAGCAGGAGGTCGCCCGCTTCCTCGGTGTCCCGGACGCCGTGGCCACCGCCTCCGGCACGGCCGCGCTGCACTGCGCCCTGCTGGCCGCCGGGGTCGGAGCGGGGGACGAGGTGATCGTGCCGTCCATGACGTTCTGCGCCACCATCCAGGCCATCCGTGCCGTGGACGCGGTCCCCCGCTTCGTTGAGGTCAACCCCGACACCCTGTGCGTGGAGGCCGCCACGGTCATGGCCGCCGTGACCGACCGCACTCAGGCAGTGCTGCCGGTGCTGTACGGCGGCCGGGCCGTGGATCTGGGCGCGGCCTACGACACCCTCCACGAGCGCGGCATCGCCGTGATCGAGGACGCGGCGCACGCCTTCGGCTCGCACCTGAACCACCGGCGCGTCGGCGCGACCGGGGCCCTGACGTGCTTCTCGTTCGGGCCCATCAAGAACCTCACCTGTGGTCAGGGCGGCATGGTCATCCCGCGCAACCCCGGCGAGGCCGACTTCCTACGCGGCGTGCGGATGCTCGGTGTAGTGCAGTCCCAGGCCGAACGCCAGGCCATCACCAGCTACAGCGTGGAGGGTTTCGGGCTGCGCTACCAGATGTCCTCCATCAACGCCGCCATCGGCCTCGCGCAGCTGCGCCGCTTCGCCGAGACGGAGACGACCCGTCGGGAGCTGTGGGTCGCCTACCGCGACGCGCTGCGCGGCATCCCGGCGGTGGAGCTGGTGGACGTGGACGTGACCCGCACGATGCCGCACCTGTGCGTGGTCCGGGTGCCGCACCGCGAGGACGTGTTCCGGCTGATGAAGACCCGGGGCATCGCGGTGGGCGTCCACTACCCGCCCAACCACCTCCAGGCAGCCTTCAAGCCCTGGCACCGGCCGCTGCCGGTCACCGAGAAGGTCAGCGAGGAGATCCTGAGCCTGCCGTTCCACCAGCACCTCACCGCCCCCGACATCGACCGCGTGGTGAACTCACTCGAACAGGCCCTCACATCGGCAGGAGGACCGTGATGCGCAAGGCCCTGACCGTATGCCTTGGCAACAGCCCTGCACATCGGACACCGACGCCCCAGGCCTGCTGATCAGGCGGAGGCGGCGGAAAGCAGCACGTCGACCAGTCGCTCGGCAGCGTCGGGGCGGCCCATCTGCCGGGCCTGGTAGGCGATCTGTCCCCGCAGCCCGGGGTCGGCGAGGAGCGGCCCGATCGCGTCTTGCAGCATGGTGGCGTTGACCTCTCCGGTCAGCGCCACCGCTGCGCGTCGCCGGTGCAGGTGCATCGCGTTCTCGGCCTGCTCGTTGCCGGCCGACGTCGCGAGCGGCACGAGCACGGCGGCCTTGCCCAGGGCGGTGAGCTCGGCGATCGTTCCGGCGCCGCTGCGGGACAGGACGACGTCGGCCAGCGCCAGCACGTCGGGGAGCTCGGGGCCGACGTAGCCGGTCAGGTGGTAGCGGGCGGCCAGGTCCGGCCGCAGGGCGTGCACCGTCGCGCTGAGGGCGTCGAGGTTCGCGGGCCCGCACTGATGGATCACGTTCGCCCGCGAGAGGAGCCACGGAAGGGTGTCCCGCACCAGTTCGTTGATCTGCTGCGAGCCCTGGGCGCCGCCGGTCAGTTCGCGGACGTCGTCCGGTCCACGCTAGCGCCTGCCCGGACAGCCCAGTTGGACCGTCACACCTGAGGGGAAGACGTCCCGGTGTGCGGGCCGCAGGGTGGAAGACGATCCACAGGAACGTCTCGGGCCCGAGGAAGGCTGCCCCGCCCTGGCAGCTGCCAGCACCGCCGCACTGGCGCGGGTGCTCGGCCGACCGGCGGGCACGTTCGAGCAGTGGGCACGCGACCACCGGGAGGCGTTCGCGGCACTGCCGTAACCCCTGAGAGGTCAGGCCGAGCGCCGGAGCTGCGGCCATGGCCGAGGGCGTGGATGGCCTGTCACGTCGCGGCGAACAGGATGTAGCCGGCGAGCGTGATCGAGCTGAAGGCGATCAGCTGGCGGGGCTTGAGGCAGGAGAACCCCACGTGCATGGCGATGCCGACGACGATCGCGGCTGTTCTCGTCCGCTCGATCAGCAGGGCGGGCGGGAGCAGGACCTCCAGGGCGATGACGGTGACCGCCACCAGCCGCCAGGCACGGACACTTCGCTCGGACAGGGTGCCCAGGTGCCGGCGGACGACGCCCGGGATGAAGTGCTCCCCGCGCGGGAGCCGGTCCTTGACCTGGGTGAACACGTGGACCCATTGGGCGAGGTAGAGGCCGGAGCGGAACTGTGCCGAGCGGGCTTTGGACCAGGCGCTGCCCCAGTACAGGTCGGTGGTGACGAGCACGCACAACGCCTGGGCCCAGGTGTTGTGCGTGCTCATCCGGTGTTCGGGCAGGCCGGTGCCGAGGGCGCCGGCGAGGACCAGGGTGCCGGTCATGAGAATCGCGAAGCGCAGGGTGTTCGGGCTCTTCGCGTAGGTGAGTTCGAAGGCGAGCGCGGCGATGACCAGCAGCGCGGACAGCCGGGGCAGGACGCCGGTGGCCAGGGCGAGCGCGGCTACGGGGCGGGCGGCGAGGACCGGCTTGTAGGCGCGGGCGAGGCGGTGGAACCGCTGCTCGCCGATTCGTTTTGTCAGCGCGAAGGTGCTGTAGGTGCCGGGTGCGAAGCGGTTCCAGCCGCTGTGGTCGAGGGAGAGGAGGAAGCGGACCGTCAGGGCGAGGCCGAGGACGATCCGGAAGTACTGCAGCCGGGCTTCGTCGGTCGGGTGCCGGAAGCCGGCGGCGAGGGCGTCAAGGAGCCACACGGCCGTTCCTCACCGTGATGGGGCGCTCGCCGTGGCGGGACAGCACACGGCCTTCGCCCTCCAGGCCCTCGAAGGTGCCGGTGCTGGTGAGGAATTCGAGGATCAGCGCGAGCTGGGCGGGCGGGACGAAGAAGCTGCCCGGGGGGATGACGTCGTAGATGTTGACGTCCTGCGTCCGTCCGGCCCGGGTGCCGCGCAGGGAGACGATCGTGAAAGTCGCGTAGCAGAACATCGTCCAGCTCAGCAGTTGGCCGGCGGGTCGGCGCCAGAATCCGGCGACGGCCATCCAGGCGGCCAGGCCGGCGGTAGCGGCGGTCTCGGCGGCGGGGATCAGCGCTCCGAAGTGCATGGGTGCCCCTTGGAGTGTCGGTGTTCGGGGTTGGCCGGCCCCGGTACCCGCGCCGCCTGCCCGCTACGGGTGCGGGGTCAGCGCGTGCGGGGTCAGCGCGTGCGGGTGTGCCGTTCCGGCTTGGTGGGTCGCTCCATCAGCAGGGCGGTCGCCTTGCCCAAGTCGACTTCGCCGCGCAGGAACTGGACGACGGTCTCGGTGATGGGCATCTCCACGCCGTGGCGGCGGGCGAGGGCGAGGATCGCCTCCGAGGTCTTGACGCCCTCGGAGGTCTGGCTGATCGCGGCGGCGGCCTCGGTGACGGACTGTCCGCGGCCGAGGTGTTCGCCGAAGGAGCGGTTGCGCGAGAGCGGGGAGGCGCAGGTGGCGACCAGGTCGCCCATACCGGCCAGGCCGGAGAAGGTGTGCGGGTCGGCGCCGAGCGCGACACCGAGGCGGGAGGTCTCCGCCAGGCCCCGGGTGATGAGCAGGGACTGCGCGTTGTTGCCGAGCCCCATACCGACCGCGATGCCCACCGCGAGGGCGATGACGTTCTTCGCCGCTCCGCCGAGCTCGCAGCCGATGACGTCGTGGTTGGTGTAGGGACGGAAGTACGGGGTGTGGCAGGCGGCCTGCAGGCGCTGGGCGACCTGCTCGTCGGTGCAGGCGACCACGCTCGCGGCGGGCTGCCGGTTGGCGATCTCCCGGGCCAGGTTGGGCCCGCTGACCACCGCGACGCGTTCGGGGCCGACGCCGGCGACCTCGGCGATCACCTCGCTCATCCGCAGCCCGGAGTCGAGCTCGATGCCCTTCATGAGGCTGACCAGCACGGTGTCCGGGCCGAGCAGCGGCGCCCAGGCGGTGAGGCCGGCGCGCATGGCCTGCGCCGGCACCGACACCACCACGAAGTCCGCGCCGGTCAGGGCCTGCTCGATGTCGGTGGTGGCCTTCAGTTGCTCGGGCAGGTCGATGCCCGGCAGGTAGCCGGGGTTCTGGTGGCGCTCGTTGATCGCGTCGGCGATCTCGGCGCGCCGGGCGTGGAGGGTGACGTCGGTACCGGCGTCGGCGAGCACGGATGCGAACACGGTGCCCCAGGAGCCCGCCGAGAGCACTGCCGCCGTCGTCATCGTGTTCCCCTCGTGGTGGTCCGTCTCCCGGCTGAGCGGGTGGGGGCAGCCTACCGGCAGCGGGCCGCCTGCCCGCCCGGTCAGGCCGGCGACCGTCTCAGGGTGAGGGCGACGGCCCGGCGGCCGTCCAGCGTGGGCAGGGTCCTGGCCGCCTCGGCGAGCATGTTCTCGGCCTGGGCGTCGCCGAGCGCCCGGCGGAGCTCATCCTCGTGGTCCTGCCACAGCCGGTAGAGGCGGGCCCACATCCGCGGTTCGTGGCGCCGCTCCTCGACGTGGTCGACGCCGAGCCCGGCGCGCTGGACCTGCTCGGTCCAGCCGGGTTCGGCCTCGCGCCGCAGCGCGCGGGTGAGGACGGCACGCCCGCCCGGCCGCAGAATGCGGTGGAGCTCGGCGAGCGCCCCAGAGCGGTCGGTGGCGCGGCTGAAGGCGTCGACGCAGATCACCGCGTGGGCGTGGGCGTCGGGCAGGCCGGTGGCCTGAAGGGCGGCGACGGTGAAGCGGGCGCGGTCGGGCAGGGCGAAGGCCTCGCGGCGGGCGGTGGCGAGGGCGATCGCCGTGTCGGAGATGTCGATGCCGTCCAGGCGGACCGTCAGCGCGCGGGCCAGCCACAGGCCGGCGCCGCCGGTTCCGCACGCGAGGTCGACCAGGTGCTGCCCCGGTTGCAGACGCAGCCGGTCGACCATCGCCGCCACCAGCGGCCAGTCGCAGGAGCTGGACGCGGCGATCTCGGCCGGGTAGGCGTCGCCCATCGCGAGCGCGTAGAGCCGCGCCACAAGGTCGGTGCCGGTCCGGGCGGCGTGCAGGGCGTTGTAGCCGCGCTGGAGCGCGGCCTCGTCGGGCGAGAGGGCGGGCGGGGGTGCGGGCACGGCGATGGCTCCTCGGGGTCCGGGGGATGTCAGCGGGGGACGGAGCGGCGGATGCGCGAGCGGGTTCCCGGGGCGACGACCTTCACCGCGGCGAACGGCTCGCCGGGCGCCGAGAGGTCGACACGCACCGGCTGGTGGCCGGTGACGCGGGTGATGCGCTCGGCGAGCCGGTCGACCTGGTCGGCGAAGGTGCCGGCCACTGTCTCGTAGGGGGCGGTCAGGGCGGTGAAGTCGGACAGCTCACCCGCGGGAGCGGGGCGGGGCGGTTCGGTGTCGAAGGCCGGTTCGTGGCCGGGCAGGTCGTCGCGGGTGCCGGCGATGCAGGTCAGCCGGGACTGGGCGGCCTCGGTCAGGGCCCGCGAGAGCGCGATGCGCGGATCGGTGTGGCAGCCGGCCCCGGCGAACGTCAGCGGGTAGTCCTCCGTCCACAGGTAGGCGAGGCATACCGGTACCCGGTAGGCGTTGGCGACGAACACCAGCTCCAGGACCGCGTGCGCGGCGAGCACCCGGTCGATCATCGACCGGCAGTACGGGTCCTCGACAGAGATCGGGTCGACGAGCGTGCGCCGCCCGCCGGCCTCGATCTCGTCGGTGAACAGGGCGTCGCGCTCCACCACCTCGAACAGCGCGTGCAGCGTGGCCTCGTGGAGGGTGTTGCCGCAGGCCAGCCCGTTGCTGGTCACCCGGAACAGGTCGGGCTCCCAGTCCGGCCGGCGTGCTCTCCTGCGGATCAGGTCGAGCGGCACCGGCACCGTGCTTCCCGAGCCCAGGGCGGTGCCCGTCGTCCAGTCCAGCGCCACCCGGTCCAGCCCCGGGTGCCGTAGTCGGGGCGCCAGCTCCGCGAGGTCGTACGGCGGCTCGATCTCGCGGGCCGGGCCGTGCAGCACGACGGGCATCGGCTGCTCGACGTGCCACAGCTCGATCGCCTCCATCACGGCGGAGATCCGGGCCAGCGTGTCGGTGGCGCCCTTGCCCTGCGACGCGGACAACGTCTGCGCGGCCGGCCGGATCGCCGTCCACACGGGCAGTTGCAGGTAGTCCAGGCCGGTCAGCCGCGCCACCCGGGTGATCCCGAACTCGGGCAGCCGCTCGGCCAGCAGGGCCCACGTCTCCTCCGACGTCCGGGCCCGCACGGTGCCCTCCAGCTCGATCCGGTCAGCGGGCATCGGCCACCTCCGCGGGACGGGCCGCTCGCGCGTCGGCGAGGAACCCCAGCAGGAACGTCTTCAGCGCCTCGACGGCGTGCTGACCGCTGCCAAGGCCCCGGGGCAGCGCCTCGCCGTCCAGGTCTTCGGGCCCGGGCTGCCACAGCTGAAGCAACACCCGGCGTGCCGCGCCGTCCACCACGGCCTCCGGGCGGAAACCCGGGTGGGCGCGGGTCACCTCGGCGTTGCGGGCCGCGTAGCGGGCGATCGCGGCCCGGTCGGCGGCCGTCTCACCGGCCAGCAGCAGCCCCACCGTCTGCCGGTCGGTCAGGTCGAGCACCGGGCGCAACACCGCGTACACCGGCGGCACCCCGTCGCCGTCGCCCGCCAGGCGGGCCATGCGCTCGGCGAGCGGCACCCCCGGCCCGTCGCCGGGCTGCTGCGAGCGGTGCTCCAGCCAGGCCGCCCACCGCCCGGGGAAGCCAGGGTCGAACAGCTGCTGGTAGGCGAGACGGTCCGCGGTGGCCAGGGTGAACCCGTCGACGTCCTCGGACACGGCCTCGTTCACCCACCGGCGGTGGTAGCCGGTGTCCCACAGCCCGGCCGGCGCCCGGCCGGGCTGTGGCGGCAGGGCGCCGGACACCGCCGCTTCGATCGCCTTCATCGCGTCGAGGCGCTTCAGGTCCCCGAAGTGCGGGTCATCGGCCCGCCGCTCCCGCAGCCACTCGCCGAGGTGCGCGGCGCCTTCGCGGCGCAGTACCGCCAGCACCGCCGCCGTCGACCGCTGCGGGTAGTACACCGCTCGCAGCGGCTCCAGCAGCCGAGCGCAGGTCCGCGCGTCCGCGATGCCCTCGTCCTGGGCGAGTCGCAGGGCGTGACGCACGTTCACCAGCGGCCAGGTCAGCGCCCGCTGCCGGCCGCCCGGCTCCTGGCCGACGGCGACCTCGTCGTCGCCGTCGATCTCGCCGCTAGCGTAGGCGCGGAAGACGGCCCCGACCCCGATCATCCCGAACGGCCGCAGCTCCGCGGCCCGCAGCGCGCCGATGCTGGCCGCGCCCACCACCGACACCCCGCGGCCCATCGCGGCCAGGATCTCCTTGTGCCGCAGGGCGGGTGCCTGGTGGTAGAGCCCGTCGATGAGCACCACCGTGTCCCCGTCCCCGATGGCCGGATCGCGCAGATCACCGTGCCGGGCGGGGGGATGCACACCGATCGAGGGCGTTCCCGCCGCAAGGTCGTCCCGATCAAGAGTCGGCCCGACAAATGCGTGAATCAATTCCGAAACCCTCCATTCCGGAAAGGGCGGGAGTCCCCGGTGGCGATTTCAGGAGGGTGAGTTCCGTCAATCGCGGCACTGAGCACTCCCACCCGATCGGTCCCGGGCGCAACGGGCGCCCCAGCACCCGTTGCCCCCGGGCCGCGCCGAAGCGCGGACGCGGCTGTGAGGACTACTCCTCGTTCTCGACGTCCTCGATGCGCACGACGCCCGAGACGTCGATGACCTGCTCGTCCTCCACGCCGGACACCGCTCCGGCGGCGAGCTGGGACTTCGACTGACCCATGATCAGCTCCCTCTCAGGTGAGACTTCGGCGGCCGTCCGGCCCGCCGACGGGAAAACTACGCGCCGCCCGATCGGCCCGGGAAGTGCACGCCGCTATGCAACCGGCTATGCACGCACAAAGGCGCTGGCCGGCCTCAGCGCGACCAGGGGAAAACTCTCCGAATCACCGGCGCGGGTGGCACGTTCTGTGCAAGGGTCATTCCCACGCACGGGGAAGGGAGATCCGTGGTCACAGCCGGCGCATTCGAATTCGGTCAGACCATCTGGAACCGCCGCCTGGAAATCGGCTGGAGCAGGCCGGAGCTCGCCGAGAAGCTGAACACCCGAGCGGGCCTCACCACCTGCGACGGCGCGCTGATCTACAAGTGGGAGACCGGCCGGCACGCACCCAAGGCCTGGCTCCCGCACATCCTGCACGTCCTGAAGATCCCCGCCGACGCGGCAGCGCTCCTTCGCCCGCCGACCGCCAGGACCGCCCCGGCACACACCTGCGAGAACCCACCGATCGGCCTGCCGGAGGCTGTCTTCGACCGGCCCCAGGCGGATACGCTGCTGGCCATGCTGGACGCCTCAGGCCCGGTGGAACCCGACACCGTCAGGCAGCTCGCGCACGCCTGGCTGATCAGCGAACCCCCGCAGATCCTCCACCAGCGCGCCGGCCGCCGCGTCGGCGACTCCCTCATCACCGAAGTCCGCACCCGCACCAACACCCTGCGCAGAATGGACGACTACCTCGGCGGCCTCGACCTGATCGCCCAGGTGACGGGCGAGCTCCGCGCGACCGTCCACCTGTTGCGCGAAGCCTCCTACACCGAGCAGACCGGACGCCGGCTCCTCGAACTCGCCGCCGAGCAGGCCCAGCTGGTCGGCTGGGTCGCCGCCGACGCCGGACTGAACCAGCAGGCCCAGCGCGCCTACACAGTCGGGGTCCACGCCGCCGAGGCCGCCGGCCACCGCGGCCTCGGCGGCCTGAACCTCGGCGGACTCGGATACCTGCTGGCCTCCACCGGCAGCCCCGAGAACGGCGTCGTCCTGACCCGCTCGGCGGCCGTCGGCGCCGCGCCGTACGCCGGCGCCCGCGAACGCGCGATGATCTGGGACCGGGCCGCCTGGGCGGCCTGCGTGGCCGGCCGCGAACGCGAAGCCGCCGCCGCCCTCGGCCGTGTCGAGGACGCCCACGACGCCCACCAGCCGGACGCCGGGGAAGAGCCGGACTGGCTGTACTGGGTCTGCAGGGCCGAGTCCCTGGTGATGCAGGGGCGGGTCTGGACCGAACTCCACCGCCCCCTGCGCGCGGTCCCGATCCTGCAGGCGGTCATCGGAACCTACGACCACGAACACGCCCGCGAAACCGCGCTCTACCGCTCGTGGCTGGCCGCCGCCCTCCTCGATGCCGGAGAGATCGAGGAAGCCTCCGCCGAGACCATCCGGGTGATCGACCTGTCCGCGGGCGTGACCTCCGACCGGGTCGCCAAACGGATCACCATGCTCGCCGGACGCCTGACCCCGCACACGCACGTACCCGCAGCCCGGGAGGTCCTGGACAGGGTGCGAGAACAACGGTGACAGGGCCGCGCTCGCGGCGGTCTTGGCGGCACTGATCGTGACGGGCCCCACGGTCGGGAACGCCGGCCGAGGTGGCGTGGCGATCGTCCAGTGGTAGGACGGCCCCAGGTGCGTGATCGCAGCGGCGACCGGCCACGTCGAGTGGCCGGTCGCCGAGTGGGTCAGGCCGAGCGGGCGAAGTCGACGAAGGACTGCCAGGCGGACGGGGAGAAGGCGAGGTGGGGGCCGGACTTGTCCTTGGAGTCACGGACGAGGACGGCGGCCATCGACTCGGCGACCTCGACGCAATCGCCGCCCGCGTCGCCGCAGTAGCTGCTCTTCCGCCAGGCGATCTCCACGCAGGCCCCGCCCTCATTGCTGCTGTGACTGCTCTTGAACCACACCAGATCGCTGCTCATCGCTCTCTCTCCCTGAAGTGAGGCCGTCGTAGCGCGCGTTCAGGATAAGGAGCGGAGCCGACGGCGGCTACGGCACGACCCGTACAACGCGGGCACCGCACCCACACAGAGAACGGCCGTCCGCGCGATGACGGACGGCCGTGGGGTGCTCGGCGGGGAGACTGGTCGTCAGACCGACTGGGCGAACTCGACGAAGGCCTCCCAGGCCGCCGGCGAGAAGGTGAGGTGGGGGCCGGACTTGTCCTTCGAGTCACGGACGAGGACGGCCGATGTCGCCTCGGCAACCTCGACGCACTGCCCCCCTTCGTTGCTGCTGTAGCTGCTCTTGAACCATTCCAGTTCGCTACTCATCGTTCTCCCAGCGTCTTCTCGATCAAGGCGAGCGACTCCTTTGGAGTGTGCGCCTGCGCCCTGAGGGTGCCGTATCGCGCGTTCATGATACGGACTTCCTCGGGGTCCGTGACCAGTCGACTACTTTGCTGGATCTCAACGTAGCCGTTCTGGGGTCGCCCCTTGGGGGTGATAAGCGTAAACGGGCCAGCCATCCCCGGGTTCTCCGAGCGAGCCATCGGCATGACCTGCAAGGTCATGCCACGCATCCGTCCCACTGTCAGAAGTTGCTCCAGCTGAGCGATGTGCACCTTCTCATCCCCCAGTGGACGATGCAGCACGCTCTCGTCGATCACCCAGCTGAAGATCGCCCGAGGCCAACGGGTCAGAACCTCCTGCCGGGCCATTCGAGCAGAAACGCGCTGCTCGATCACCTCCTCGGGCAGCAGCGGTTGACGCATGCCGTAGAGCGCCCGCGCATGCGCCTCCGTCTGCAACAAGCCGGGAATCACCAAGGTGCTGTACTCGTGGATCTCCACCGCCTCGGCTTCCAGCCCTGCGTAGTTCCGGAACCATGCAGGATGCCGCACGCGCGCCTTGGCCTTCGCCTTCTCGATGTCATCCGCCGTGACGATCAGCAGCCCGCCGGCGTCGAGCACCCTCTCCGACGCCTCCAGCAGCTCCCGCTGCGGCGTCCGCTTCCCCTGCTCCACGGCGCCGATCAAGCTCTCCGTGTACCCGACCTGCTTGGCGAACTCCTTCTGCGTCAGGCCCGCCCGCTCGCGCAGGATCTTGATCTGCTTGCCGATCGCCTTGAGGAAGTCCGACACCTCCGAGAGGTCCTCCTCCAGCTCCGGTCGCGCATCGCCGCTCGCTCCGCCGCCTCGAACCTCAGCCATAACGGCCTCCCCTATTCCCGGTCACGCCCGACCGTCGTCACACGGCACTTTCCGCGCACACACAGACACGTACCGTGTCCACGAGATGCATCGTCAGCGTAAGCCCGGGGGGGCAGGCTTTTCCCCATGAAGTCCGAAATTCCCCTCGACGACGGCGAGCCGCGCGCCCACACCGCGCTCCTCTCCTCCACCCCCAAAGGGGCGGCGATCGGCCGCCGGATCGCCAGGCAGGAGCTCACCTCCTGGAAGCTCAACTCCCTTTGCCCGGAGGCGTTTCACTCCGCGCTGCTCATCGTCGGCGAACTGGCCGCGAACGCCTCCACGCACGGGCGCACACCGGGGCGCGGGTTCGAGCTGAACCTCGCGCTCACCTCTGTGCGCCGGTCGCGCACCACCGTGCTCCGCATCGAACTGTCGGACTGTCGGGGGGACCGCCGGCCGGTCCTGCCGACGTCCGCCTGCTCGGCGGACGCGCAGTCGGGGCGCGGGCTCACCCTCGTCGACGCGCTCGCCGACCGCTGGGGCACGCTGCCCCGGCACCCCAACGGCAAGACGGTGTGGGCCGAACTCGACCTCCCCGACGCCGAGTCCGCCCCCGGAAGCGCCGGCGATGTCGCCGCCTGACGAGACCCCGCGCGCCGCGCACTGTCCGGTTGCCGCCACCGCCTACACCGTCCTCCCCCTCACCCTCCTGCTCGCGCTGATCGCCTGGATCTATCCCGTCCTCCAGCACCACCACCCCCCACAGCTCCCGGCCCCCGCCGCCACAGCCCCCGCGACGCCGCCCTGACGGACGTTCACCAACGGCGCGGCCCCCGCCCGGGAGTCCGGGCGGGGGCCGCAGGAGCCGAGGTGCGGCTACGCCTTGGGCAGCACGAGCCTGGTGCCGGCCCAGTCGGGCGACGCGTTCAGGCTGGACGAGCGCAGGAGCCCCGCGGCGGTGCCGGACTCGGCGATGTCCGAGGGCTCCACGTAGCTCGAACGGCCGACCTTCGGGGTCAGCAGCCAGATGACGCCGCCCGCCGCCAGCGGGGTGCTGGCGTCGACCAGGGCGTCGACCAGGTCCCCGTCCTCCTCGCGGAACCACACCAGGGCCATGTCGGCGACCTCGTCGGCGTCCTCGACGAGGTCGTTCCCCGCCGACTCGGCCACCGCGTCGCGGAGATCCATGTCAACGTCCTCGTCGAAGCCGATCTCCAGGACCACCATGCCCGGCTCGATCCCGAGCCGCGTCGCGATGGTCGTTTCCGTCGTCATCCCGAACTCCTCTGCCACACAGGCCACACAGGGACGGTCGAGCGACCGTCGCCGAGCCATGGTGACGGTTCCGCCGTCCGGCCGGGCGCGGATGCCACGCCCCGACAGAAAGTGTTCGATCTTGCCCGAAGAGGACAGCCACGGCCCTACCGCACCCGCGCGTCGACCTCGATCTCGATCCGCATCCGGGGGTCCGAGAGCCCGCACACCAGCATCGTCGCCGCCGGGCGGACGTCGCCGAAGTACCGGCGCAGCACCGGCCAGCAGGGTTCGAAGTCCTCGCGGCGCGGCAGCAGGTAGCGCACCCGGACCACGTCGGCGAAGGTGCAGCCGGCCTCGGCCAGGGCCTCGCCGATGTTGCGCAGGCACTGTTCGGCCTGGTCCACCACGCCCTCGGCGATCGTCATCGTCCGGTAGTCGAATCCGGTGGTCCCGGAGACGTACACCGCGTCGCCGTGCACCACCGCCCGGGCGTAGCCGATCTGTTCCTCGAAGGTCGAGCCGCTGAGAATCGCGCGTCGCGTCGTGTTGTCCGTCATGCGGCGAACGCTAAATGAGCTGCACCGATACGTCCAATACTCGAAAATCCATCGTCTGATATCTCTGGGAATATGGACCGCCCCGAACTCCGCCCCGAACTCCCCCTCCCCCAGTTGCACGCTTTCACCGTGCTCGCCGAGGAACTCCATTTCGGCCGGGCCGCCGCCCGGCTCGGTATCGCCCAGCCGCCGCTGAGCCAGCAGATCGCCCGGCTGGAGACGAAGGTCGGGCACCCGCTGTTCGTCCGCGAGCCGGGGCGGGTCGCGCTCAGCCCGGCCGGGCGGGAGCTGCTCCCGGCGGCGCGGCGGGCGCTCGCGGACCTCTCGGACGGGCTGGCCGCCGCGCGGGCGGTCGGCGACGGGCGGGCGGGGCGGTTGCGGATCGGGTTCTCCGCCTCGCTCGCGCTGACCGTGCTGCCGGGGCTGCTGCGGACCTTCCGGGAGCGGTACCCGGCCGTCGAGCTGGACATCCGTGAGATGACCACCGCCCCGCAGCTCGCCGCCCTGCACGAGCGCGGCATCGACATCGGGCTGCTGCGCGAGCCGCCGGCCGCCGAGGAGGAGGGGGCGCTGGGCTTCCGGACCGTCCTCACCGAGCCGTTCGTCGCCGTGCTGCCCTCGGAGCATCCGCTGGCCGCCCAACGCGTCGTGCGGGTGGGCGAGTTGGCATCGGAACCGTTCGTGCTGCTGCCCCGGGCGGTGGGGCCGCTGCTGTACGACCGGATCGCGGAGGTGTGCGGGTCGGCGGGGTTCGCGCCGGGGATCGTGCAGCACGCGGTGGAGTGGCAGACGGTGTGCGCGCTGGTCGGGGCCGGGCTGGGGGTGTCGCTCGCGCCGGCGAGCATCCGGCGGATCCGGCTCCGGGGCGTCGCCTTCCGGGCGGTCGAGCCGGGGACGGTCCGCACGCGGGTCGCCGTCGCCTGGCGCCGGGGCGATCCGAACCCGCTGGTGGCGCGGCTGCTGGAGGTCGTCGGCTGACCGGGGGGGTCACGGCGCGGGCGGGCGCAGCAGGGCGAGGACGGCGTCGACGGCGGGGCGGGCGCCAGGGGTGGCGTGGGCCAGGGCGTGGACGTCGCGGGTGAGTTGGGTGCCGAGGACGGGCCGCAGGGTGACGTCGGGGCCCGGCGGCTGGGCGTGTGCGACGAGTTGCGGGACGAGGGCCACGCCGAGGCCGTTGGCCACCATGCGCAGGACGAGGTGGTAGTCGTCGACGGCGTGCGCGATCCGGGGCACGAAGCCGGCGAGCGCGCAGGCGCCGCGGACCAGGGCGGCGCTGCCGTCCTCGCGGGAGCCGACGATCCAGAGCGCGTCGGCGAGGTCGCGGAGGTCGACGGCGGACGAGTCCGTGGAGGGGTTGGTGGGAAGCGCGAGCAGGACCGGGTCGACGGCGAGCGGGTGGCGGGTGAACTCGTCGGGCTCCGGGGGCGGTTCCGGGATCAGGTTGTAGCCGTAGCGGACGGCGATGTCGCAGCGGCGGGCCCGGAGTGCGGCGAGGGCCTCGGGCGGTTCGAGCTCGTGGAGGGAGATCCGCAGCTCCGGGTGGCGCTCGCGGGCGGCCACCAGGGCCGGGACCACGTGCACGGCGGCGAAGGTCGAGAAGCAGGCGACGGCGACCGGCCCGCGCGGCGTGTCGGCCGCCCGCAGGTCGTGCTCGGCGGTCTCCAGCGCTCGCAGCACGATGCGGGCGTGCGCGACCAGGCGCACGCCCTCGGGCGTCAGCCGGACCCGGCGGCCGGCCCGCTCCAGCAGCGGCACCCCGGCCTCGCGTTCGAGCACGGCGAGCTGCTGGGAGACGGCGGAGGAGGTGTGGCCGAGGGCGGCGGCGACGGCGGTCATCGTCCCGCGGTCGGCCAGCTCCCGGAGCAGGAGGAGCCGCGCAGGATCCAACATCAAGGAGTCCTTACAGGTCTGTGAAGAAGTATGTGGTGGACCTCAATGATCCTTTCGGGTCATCCTGCCAGGACAAAGGCATCAGAAGAGGAGACACGTTGATCGACACCGGGCTGATCGAGCGGTACGCGGCACGGGCCTGGCCCGCCGACGAAGCGCGCGAGGAGGGCGGCTGGCTGCTCCGGCACACCCCCGGCGTACCGCGCCGCCGCTCCAACTCCGCGCTGCCGCTGGGCCGGGGCGAGTCGCTGCTGAGCGCGGTGCCCCGGGTCGAGGAGTACTACGCGGCCCACGGGCTGCCGGTCACCGTCCAGGTCTCGCCCGCCGAGGAGCACAGCGCGCTGGACGAGCTGCTCGCCGCACGCGGCTACCGGCGGGACTCGGCCGTCCTGGTCTGCACCGCGCCGACCGACACCGTGATCGCCGCCGCCCGCCCCGCGACACCGCTGGACGTCACCCTCGCCGAACACCCCACCCCCGCCTGGCTCGACGCGTACGCGGCGCTGGATCCCGCCGGGAGCGACCGGGAGGCCGCCGAGCGGCTCTTCGAGCGGATCCCCGGACCGGCCGCCCATCTCGGGGTCGAGCGCGACGGCCGGCTCGTCGGCCTCGGGCTCGTGGTGGCCGCCCCCGGCTGCGGCGGGGTGTTCTGCATGATCACCGACCCGGCGTACCGGCGGCAGGGCGTCGCGGGCGCGATCCTGCACGTCGGCGCGCGCTGGGCGGCGGCCCGGGGCGCCGAACTGCTCTACCTCCAGGTGACGGCCGACAACGCGCCCGCGCGCCGGCTGTACGAGAGCCTCGGCTTCGGCGTCTCGCACTCGTACCACTACCGGCTGAAGCCGTAAGCGTGCCAGGGAGTCGTCAGGAACCGGTGGGGCAGGAGGCCTTGCGGCGCTTCTCGAACTCCTTGGCGCCCAGCAGCTTGTAGTCCCAGTCCCAGCCGCCGGCCGCCCACTTGCCGGCGGGCAGGCCGAGCAGCACCTCGCCGGGGACGGTCACCGTCAGCGCCCTGTCGCGGACGACCTCCACGGTGTACCGCCGGTCCGCGAGCACCTGCCCGGGCCGCTCGCCGGTGGTCGTCCAGCCGGGCGGCAGGTCGCCGAGGTCCACCGTCTCTATGGCGGAACGGCCCTCGCGCGGACGGACCTCCAGCTTCTCCGTGCCCGGGAAGACCTTCACCCGCACCGCGTGCAGCCGCTCGTCGTGGCACATCCCGGTCCGGACGACCAGCCGCCCGGCGTCCAGGCGCACGCCGATCAGCCGGTCCGCCTGCGGCTCCGGATCGCCGCACCCCGCCACCGCCGCGACGGCCACCGTCACGGCCCCGGCCGTCAGCACCGCCGTGCGCCACCACTGCTTCATGAGCCCCCGCTCTCCCTCCGCCCGCACGGGAAGTCGGCCGCGCCGACTTCCCACTCCGCCGCCACGACCGGCCCGTGGTCGAGGACGGCGGTCGACGGACCATCATCCCAGGGGCCCGGAACGCCCCGTCGCGCCGGGGTGATCTTCAGCGACGTCAAGGCTGAGGTGGGAACACGCGCTCACACACCGGAGGCAGCCCCGGACGCCGCGACGGCCTACCGCAGCGTCCGTGCTCCGGTGGTGCGGAGGGGTCAGCCCCCCGCCGGTGCCGTCCGGCGACCGGCGACGGCGCGGAGCAGCACGGCGAGGCCGACCAGGACGATGCCGAACCAGACGACGCTGGTGACGCCCGTGTGGTCGGCGAACAGGCCGCCGACCAGGGCGCCCAGGGCGATGCAGGTGTTGTAGGCCATGGTGTTGAGCGACATCGCGGCCTCGAAGGTCTCGGGCGCGGCCGCCAGCGTCATGTTGATCTGGCTGAGCTGGACGACGCCGAAGGCGACGCCCCACAGCGCCATCGCGGCGATCACACCGAAGTCGTCGGCCCCGAGGGCGAGCAGCATGACCAGCGCGCCGATCAGGAGCAGGCCGCCCACGACGAAGCTGCCCCGCAGGCTCTTGTTGACGGTCTGTCCGCCGATGAAGTTGCCGATCGCGCCGCCGACGCCGAAGACGATGAGGACGACGGTGATGAAGCCGACGGAGGCGGAGGTCCTGTCCTCCAGGTAGGGCCGGACGAAGGTGTAGGCCCCGAAGTGGCCGAGCACGAAGAACACGACCATCACCAGGACCACGCGCAGCGGCACGTTCCTGACGGGCAGGCCGAAGACCTCGCGGACCGGGACCGCGTTGGCGGACGGCAGCGACGGGATGGTGGCGGCGACGGCGAGCAGCACCAGCGCGCTGAGGCCGGCCCAGATCAGGAAGGTGGTGCGCCAGGAGCCGGCGCTCTCCAGCAGGGTGCCGAGCGGGATGCCGACGACGGTGGCGATCGAGATGCCGGACATCACGACGGCGGCGGCCCGGTTGGCCTGCTTCTCCGGGACGATGCGCATCGCCATACTGACGCCGATGGCCCAGAACACGCCGCTGGCGAAGCCCATGCCCATGCGGGTGACCAGGATCAGCGCGTAGTTGGGGGCGACCGAGGTGATCAGGTTGCCGAGGGCCAGCACGCCCAGCAGGGTGGTCAGCAGCTTGCGCCGGTTGACCCGGCGGGTCCAGGCCACGATGAACGGCACGCCGAGGCCGGCCGCGACGCCCTGCGCGGTGACCATGAGGCCGGCGGTGCCGACGGAGACGTCGAGGCTCTCGCTGAGCGGGGTGAGCAGGCCGATCGGCATCAGCTCGGTGGTGAGGAAGACGAACAGGCTGGCGGTGATGGCGGCGACGCCCAGCCAGCCCCCGGCCGTGGCGCCGCCGCCCTTCTGGAGCGAGGGTGAGGGGCGGGTCTCTTCTTGCGTGGTCATGTCATCTCTCAAGAGGTGGGTCCGACGGCGGTGATCATGTCGTGGTGGAGTCCGGCCTTCTGGTGGTGGATCAGTGCGGCCCGGCCATCAGTTTCGGGCCGGGCGCATCGATGAGTCCAACACATGCTTGTCACCTGATGCATCGCGTATCACGATGGATCGATGGAACTCCAGCAGATGCGGTACGTGATCGCCGTGGCCGAGACCAACAGCTTCACCAGGGCCGCCCAGCGCTGTCTGGTGGTGCAGTCCGCCCTCAGCCATCAGATCGCGCGCCTGGAGAAGGAGTTGGGCGCGCGGCTGTTCGAGCGCACCAGCCGCCGGGTCCGGCTGACCCCGGCCGGCGCGGCCTTCCTGCCCGCCGCCCGGCAGTGCCTGGACGCCGCTGAGCGGGCCGCCGCCGAGGTCGCGGCGGCCGTCGGGGAGGTGCGCGGACTCCTCAAGGTGGGGCTGATCCCCACCGTCGCCGCCGTGGACATCCCCGCCGTCCTCGGCGAGTTCCACCAGCGGCACCCCAAGGCCCGGATCAGCCTCAGCGTGGGGGCGAGCGACGAACTGGTCGAGCAGGTCCGGCAGGGCGAGATCGAGGTGGCCTTCCTCGGCATCCCGGTCACCGCCCACCCCCGGGGCGTCATGGCCAGGGAGCTGGCCCGGGAGCGGCTGGTCGCCGCCGTCCCCCCGGACCACCCGCTCGCCGGCGAGGCCTCGGTGGACCTGCGCCGGCTGGCCTCGGAGGCGTTCGTGGACCTCCCGGCGAAGACCGCCGGCCGGGCCCAGTCCGACCTGGCCTTCGCCGCGGCCGGGCTCAGCCGCGAGGTCGCCTTCGAGGTGACCAACGCGGACTACCTGGCCCGGCTGGTCGGCGCCGGCCTGGGGGTGGCGCTGCTCCCGCCCACGTACGTCGCGGGCCTGACCGGCGTGGTCACGATCGAGGTGACGGACGCGCCGTCGCGCGCCGAGTACGT
Organism: Kitasatospora misakiensis; assembly: GCF_042656005.1. Taxonomy (NCBI): domain Bacteria; kingdom Bacillati; phylum Actinomycetota; class Actinomycetes; order Kitasatosporales; family Streptomycetaceae; genus Kitasatospora; species Kitasatospora misakiensis. The sequence continues at coordinate 239,732 of NZ_JBHSOF010000003.1, forward strand.
GATCTGGGGCCGGGAGAGCCCGCACCCGGCAGCGGCGGCCTTCCTGGAGCTGCTGGGGATCGGGGCGGAGTGAGCCGCGGCGGCGGGGGGCCAGGGGGTCAGACGGCGGCGCTCGTCCCGGTGGTCGCGCCGGTGCCGGCCCGGGCGCCGAGGGTGCGTTCGGCCTTGGCGACGGCGGCGCGGTAGTAGAGCGAGGCGAGCTGGGAGTCGCCGGAGTCGCGTTGGAAGTAGCCGTACGCGAGGGCGACGTCGTTGAGGCGTTCGATGCCGAGGTAGCCGTTGAGCTGGACGCCGGCGAGCGTGCCGTCGAGGCGGACGGCCGGGGCCTCCGCGCGGTCGCCGAGGGCGATCGGGGTGACCGAGAAGGTCACGGCCTGGCCGGTGCCGTCGGTGAACGTGATGCTGTGGCAGTCGGCGAACGCGGCGCTGACGGTGGCGAAGTCGGCGGTCAGCCGGTCCGGTTCCTCGGCGGTGAGCGACTCGGTGATCATCGGGTTGCCGCCGGGGCCGTCGAACTGGACCTCCTGGTGGTGGCTTTGGGCGCCGCGGGCCTGGTTCCGGTTCAGCAGGGCCCGCAGGGCGTCGCAGCCGGCCACCGGGGAGGCGCCGGCCTCGGGCGAGGCGGCGGCGTCCGCCGGGATCTCGGTGAAGTCGGGGCCGAGTTCGGCGGCGGTCAGCAGGGCGGCCCGGAGCTGGTCGTCGGTCGGCAGCCCGGCCGCCGCCGGGGCCACCGGTGCGGACGCGGGCGCGGGCGCGGGCTCCGATCCGGTGGCGAGCTGGGCGGTGCCCAGGGCGAGCACGGTGGTGACGGCCGCCGCGGTGAGCGCGAGGAGAGGTCTCGGGAGAGACATGCGGGCCCCCGATCGAAGGTCGGGCAGGGACAGGCGTCCAGTGTCCCACCGGGCGTCGGGGACCGCCCGCCCGGAGCGCATCGCCGCAGGTCAGGCGGGGTCTGTGGGCCCTTCGGAGGGCGTGGCGGGGGCGGCCGGCAGGGTTTCGACGGTCTCCGCGAGCCACCGCACCCAGAAGGACTCCCAGCCGATGCCGGCCCGCAGCACGGCGTACTGGAGCGGCTCGCCCTCGCCCTCCTCCCCCGGCGCGAAGTCCCGGCGCTCGATCTCCTCGTACTGGGCCAACTGCGCCCGGTGCAGGGCGAGGTGGCGGCGCAGCTCGGCGTCCAGCCCGGCCGTGCCGACCACCGCGGCGGCGCGCAACCGCAGCAGCAGCGGATCGCGGATCGGCCGGGGCTCCTCTGCGGCGGCCGTCCACCGCTCCAGTTCGGTACGGCCGGCGGGCAGCACCTCGTACTCCTTCTTCTGCCCGCGCACCGGGGCGGCCTGCGGGAGCGCCCGGATCAGCCCGGTGGTCTCCAGCCGGCCCAGCTCGCGGTAGATCTGCTGGTGGGTGGCGGACCAGAAGAAGCCGATCGACTTGTCGAACCGCCGGGTCAGCTCCAGGCCCGAGGACGGCTTCTCCAGCAGGGCGGTGAGGATGGCGTGCGGCAGCGACATGGGTTGATCCTAGGCGCCGCCGCCGGCCGGTCACGCGAGCGGCCGGCGGCGGGGCACCGGCGGTCAGAGGGCGGCGGCGAGCTCCGTGCCCTGCTTGATGGCGCGCTTGGCGTCGAGTTCCGCCGCCACGTCGGCGCCGCCGATGAGGTGCGGGGTGACGCCCAGGGCGCGCAGGGCCGCGTCGAGGTCGCGGCGCGGCTCCTGGCCGGTGCAGAGCACCACGGTGTCGACGGGCAGCAGCTGCGGCTCGCCGTCCAGGGTGACGTGCAGCCCGGCGTCGTCGATCCGGTCGTAGCTCGCGCCGGCGACCATGATGACGCCGCGGTGCTTGAGCTCGGTGCGGTGGATCCAGCCGGTGGTCTTGCCGAGCCCCGCGCCGACCTTGCTGGTCTTGCGCTGGAAGAGGTGGACGCGGCGCGGCGGCGCGGGCCGCTCCGGGCGGGCGAGGCCGCCGCGCTCCCGGTACTCCGGGTCGACGCCCCAGTGCCGCTGGTGCACGGCCGGGTCGAGGCTCGCCGCGTCGCCCGCGTCGGTGAGGAACTCGGCGACGTCGAAGCCGATGCCGCCCGCGCCGAGGATCGCCACGCGCTCGCCGACGGCCGCGCCGTCGCGCAGCACGTCGAGGTAGCCGAGGACGCTGGGGTGGTCGACGCCCGGCAGGTCGGCGGGGTCGGGGACGCGTGGGCTGACGCCGGTGGCGAGCACGACCTCGTCGAAGCCCTCGGCGGCGAGCGCGTCCGCGTCCGCCCAGGCGCCCAGCCGCAGTTCCACGCCGAGGGTGTCGAGGCGGTGGCGGTAGTAGCGCAGCGTCTCGGCGAACTCCTCCTTGCCGGGGATCCGGCGGGCGATGTCGAGCTGCCCGCCGACGGTGTCGGCCGCGTCGAACAGGGTGACCCGGTGGCCGCGCTCGGCGGCGGTGACGGCGAAGGCGAGGCCGGCCGGTCCGGCGCCGACCACGCCGATCCGCTTGCCCAGCCGGGTCGGGGAGAGCACCAGCTCGGTCTCGTGGCAGGCGCGCGGGTTGACCAGGCAGGAGGTGATCTTCCCGCTGAAGGTGTGGTCGAGGCAGGCCTGGTTGCAGCCGATGCAGGTGTTGACGGCCTCGGGGCGGCCCTCGGCGGCCTTGGCGACGAAGTCCGGGTCGGCGAGCAGCGGGCGGGCGAGCGAGACCAGGTCGGCGTAGCCGTCGGCGAGCAGTTGCTCGGCCAGCTCGGGGGTGTTGATGCGGTTGGTGGTGACCAGCGGCACGGACACCGAGCCCATCACCCGCTTGGTCACCCAGGCGTAGGCGCCGCGCGGCACCGAGGTGGCGATGGTGGGGATGCGCGCCTCGTGCCAGCCGATGCCGGTGTTGATGATGGTGGCGCCGGCCTCCTCGACCGCCTTGGCGAGCCGGATCACCTCGTCGAGGGTGGAGCCGCCGGGGACGAGGTCGAGCATGGAGAGCCGGTAGACCAGGATGAAGTCCGGCCCGACCCGCTCGCGGACCCGGCGGACGATCTCGACGGGGAAGCGCATCCGGTTCTCGTAGGAGCCGCCCCACTCGTCCTCGCGGTGGTTGGTGGCGGCGGCGATGAACTCGTTGACCAGGTAGCCCTCGGAGCCCATGATCTCGACGCCGTCGTAGCCGGCCCGCCGGGCGAGTTCGGCGCAGCGGGCGAAGTCGTCGATGGTCGCCTCGACCTCGTCGGCGGTGAGGGCGCGGGGCGGGAACGGGCTGATCGGGGCCTGCACGGCGCTGGGGGCGACCAGGCCGGGGTGGTAGGCGTAGCGGCCGAAGTGCAGGATCTGCAGCGCGATCCGGCCGCCGGCGGCGTGCACGGCGTCGGTGACGACGCGGTGGCGGTCGGCCTCCTCCTCGGTGGTGAGCATCGCGCCGCCGTCCATGGGGCGGCCGGCCTCGTTGGGGGCGATGCCGCCGGTGACGATGAGGCCGACGCCGCCGCGGGCGCGTTCGGCGTAGAAGGCGGCCATCCGCTCGAAGCCGTTCTCGGCCTCCTCCAGGCCGACGTGCATGGAGCCCATGATCACGCGGTTGGGGAGGGTGGTGAAGCCGAGGTCGAGGGGGCGCAGCAGGTGCGGGTAGGGCGGCGGGGTGCTGGCGGTCGTCGTCGTCATCGCGGCGTCTCCTGGCGGGCGGGCTTGAGCGGGGTGGCCGACGTGTGCGGGCGTTCGGCCGGGTGGCTACCACACGGTAGGCGAGCCGGTGACCGTTATGCAACCAGTTGCATAAGTGATGCGCGGAACACCGCCGAGCGCCGGAGTGCCCCTGCCATCGCCCCCGGAGTGCCCCGCGCCCGCTGACTGATCGTCAGTCCACGGCGTATCGTCGTCGGGACGACGGAAGGGGCCGCGGGCGCCCCGGCGTGGAGGGGGAACGGTCGTGCGGGGTGGATCGGTCGCCGTGGTCGGCGGCAGCATCGCGGGGAGCGCGTTCGCACGGGCGGCGGCCCGGGGCGGGGCCGAGCGGGTCACCGTGCTGGAGCGCAGCCCCGGCCGCCTGGAGGACCGCGGCGTGGGCCTGTGCGTCCTGCTGGACCGCTACGACGAGCTGGTCCTGGCCGGCCACCTCGACGACGGCATCCGCCACCACCCCCTCACCACCCGCCACTGGGTCGCCAAGGACCCGGCGGGCAGCCCGCGCGGCCGCGTGCTGTGGGTGCAGCCGATGGCGATGCACTCCTTCCACTGGGCCGTGCTCTGGCAGGGGCTGCGCGAACGAGCCCCGGACAGCGTGGAGTTCCGCCCCGGGACGGCCGTCACGGCGGTCGGCGGCACCGACCTCGCCGGGCCGGCCTGGGTGGAGACGGCGGCCGGCGGGCGGGAGCCGTACGACCTGGTGGTCGGCGCCGACGGCCACCGCTCGGTGGTGCGCACCGCCGTCTGCCCGGAGGCCCGGGCCGAGTACGCCGGGTACGTCGCCTGGCGCGGCAGCTTCGACGCCCGGCTGCTCGACCGACTGCCGGGCGGCGCGGCCCGCTGGCCCGAGTCGGAGGTGATCACCGCCTGCTACCCCGGCGGCCAGGTCGTGCTCTACCGGATCCCGGGCCTGACGCCCGACACGACGCTGGTGAACTGGGTCTTCTACGCCCCCGCGCCCGGCTGGCTGCGGACCGCCGACGGCACCGACCCGCTCGGCTTCGCGGTCGGCTCGCTCGACACCGCCCACCGCGGCGAACTGGCCGCACTCGCCGAACGCGTCCTGCCCCCGTACTGGGCGGGCGTGGTGAACACGACCCCCGTCGAACGGATCCTGCTCCAGCCGATCCACGACCTGGAGACCCCGCGCCGCACCGCGGGCCGCCTGTTGCTCGCCGGGGACGCGGCGACGCTCGTCCGCCCGCACACCACCAGCGGCGCGGCCAAGGCCCTCCAGGACGCCTGCGCCTTCGAGGACGCCTGGCGGGCGGCGGACGGCTGGGCCGACCTGCTGCCCGGCTACGACCGCGAGCGCGGCGCGGCGGGGCAGGCCCTGGTGGACCTCAGCCGCCGGCTCGGGCGGGCGCAGGTCACCGGGGCGCCGGACTGGTCGGCCATCGACGGGGCGGGGATGGTGGCGTGGTGGCGCGACCAGCTGGGCGCTTCGGGCGGCTTCGGGGGGCTGGCCCTCCGGCGGACGCCGAACCCGGGCCAGGGCTCCTGACCGCTCCTGACCGACCGTCAATTCTCTGGTGTGCCGAACCGCCGGTCGGCCACCGGGCGTTGACCCGCTCAGTCGACCGCCCGGTGGCCCGCTCATGTGCCCCGGATCAGATGCTTCAGACGTTCACGCCGTAGTCGGTGGCGATGCCGCGCAGGCCGGAGGCGTAACCCTGGCCGATCGCCCGGAACTTCCACTCCGCGCCGTTGCGGTACAGCTCGCCGAAGACCATCGCCGTCTCGGTGGAGGCGTCCTCGGAGAGGTCGTACCGCGCGATCTCCTGGCCGTTGGCCTGGTTGACGATCCGGATGAACGCGTTGCGCACCTGGCCGAAGCTCTGGAACCGGGCGTCGGCGTCGTAGATCGACACCGGGAAGACCACCTTGGCGACGTCGGCCGGGACGGCGGCCAGGTCGACCTTGATCTGCTCGTCGTCCCCGTCACCGCCGCCGGTCAGGTTGTCGCCGCTGTGCTCGACCGAACCGTCCGGGCTGCGCAGGTTGTTGAAGAAGACGAAGTGCTGGTCCGAGACCACCTTGCCGAGCGCGGTGCAGAGCAGCGCGCTCGCGTCCAGGTCGTAGTCGGCGCCGGTGGTGGTACGGACGTCCCAGCCGAGCCCGACGATGACGGCCGTCAGCCCCGGCGCCTCCTTGGTCAGCGAGACATTGCCGCCCTTGGCCAGCGAAACTCCCACGATTGCCCTCCTCGATTGCTCTCCCTGCCAAAGAATCTACAACACTGTAGAGATCACGAGAATCCGTCGGTCGCCACATCCTCGGATCCGGCCGACAACTCGGCCACATGCTCCGGCAGCAGACGGACCCGGCCGGCCAGCAGTTCGACGAACGCCGCCGTCAACGCGTCCGGCCTGGTCCGCGTGTACGCGACCAGCGACCGCCGCACCGACACCGTCCACAACCTCGCCCGCCGTCCACTTCGCCATGACCAGCCCCTTCGCCACCGGCACAGTGCTGCACGTCGACGGCGGCGCCCACCTGGCGTGAGCACCGGCGGGTGGGCCGGGGCGGGTTTCGTTCCCGCCCCGGCCCCGGCGGCTACGCCTCGGACTCTCCGGTCGGCCGGTCGGCTCTGTCTTCGCGCTCGGCCTCCTCCAGTGCTCTGGCGAGCTCAGCAGCCGATTCCAGGTCCCCCGCCTCCGCGCCACGCCGGTAAGCCGCCAACGCCTCGTCGGAATCGCCCAGGAGATCGAGGACCAGACCCATGTTGAGCAGGGCATGGAGCTCGCCCTCGTCGGCCGCCCGCCGGTAGAGCGCCAGCGCCTCCTCCAAACGTCCCACGTCGTGCAGCCATCGGGCGTACGAGAAGGGTGCTCCATCGTCCTCGGACCGCAGCGCGCGGGTGTAGGACTCGTCGATCACGGAATCGGCTTCGGCCGGTTCCGCCGCGAGGGACTCGGCCAGCGCCAAGTGGGCCGACGGAACATCCCGATCCACCGCCTCATGGGCATGACGACGCGCATCCTCGGTACACCCCGCACGCGCCTCCGCACGGGCCAGGAAAGCCAGGGCATTCTCCCTTCCCGCATCGACGGCCTGGCGAAGCGCAGGGATGGCCGAGCCGTTCTCGCCGAGGTCGAAGTAGTGCTTTCCGAGATTCTCCATCGAAAGGGCGTCCCCCTCGGCCACACCCCTCAGGAATACCTCTTCCGCCTCGTCCGCGCGGTCCTCGTCGCTGAGGAAACACCCAAAATTGTTGTACGCCTCGACATCGCCCTCCGCCAGCGCCGCCCGGTAGAACGACTCGGCAGACTCCCGGTCATCCATGACGTCCGCGAGCAGATCCGCCACCAGCAGATTCGCCCCCGGCATCCCCTTCGTAGCACGGGACAGCGCCAGCGCCTTGGCGCTCTCCGGACGCCCGCTGCGCACATAGAAGTCCACCGCACGTGCCGTGTATTCCACGGAACCGAGCCTGGATCCCGCCAGCCACAGAAAATTTCGCACAAAACTCAAGGACGACACCCCTCATGACGGATGACGGGGCGCCACAGGCGCCCCGTCATCATGGTACAAGTCGGCGCCTAGACGCCGTCAGTCGATTCCCTTCCGGTCACTTCTTCCGCCGGTTGGGATTCTGCTTCCAACCCCCCTTGTTCCGCTTCTTGTAGCCTCCGTGCGCATCACCCTTCTGGTGCTTGTCCCGCTTGGACTTGCTGGCGCCGGTGCGGTGCCCCTTCCGGTTCTGCTGCGTCGTGATCTTCTCTTCCTTCTCGGGCTTCTTGCGGGCGCAGTTGTGAACGATGACATCGTCGTCGTCCACCAGCACCGAGAAGGTGTGGAGGTTGCCCACCGTGAGGTTGTAGACCAACTGGTCCGACTGCTCACCACGGTCGGTGACCCGGACGACGCTGTGCAGGCCGCCGTCCTCCGAGCGCAGGCGGTCCCCGGTCCGGACGTCGCCGGCCTCGGTCCAGCCGCGCGACTCCACCCAGATGGGGTGGTTCGCCGTCGAGGTCAGCGGCTTGGATATGGCGTTGTCATCGGTTTCGAGGGTCACCAGGTGCTTGGCACCGTAACCGACGATGACATCGAGCACCGGTTCCGCGAACGAACGCCCGGTCTCGGGGTCGGTCGCCCACACCAGGTCGCCGATCTCGACCCGGTCGATCGGCAGGTAGGACCCGTCCGCCATCAGGACCAGGGTGTCGGGCGCGAAGGAGTTCGGGCAGGTGCCGCCGCGCGACATCCGCTCCCGGACCGACTGGGTGAAGGAGCTCACCCGCTGTCGCGCGCTCGACATCGCGGATGAGAACCGGGAGCTGGCCCGGGACACCGACGACACCGCGCGCTCCACCCGTGCCGCGGCCCGGGTAGTCTTCGCCACCGCTGCCGCGACCTTGACCACCGGTCCGGCGCCGACGGTCTGGGCGACCGCCACCACGGCCATCTCGGCGGCCTTCTCCCAGTTGCCAGTGGCCGCGTAGGACACCGAGGAGACGGCTGCCGCCACCGCACCGATCGGGCCGGGGATGTACGACGCTACCTCGGCGACCTTGGCCACCACCTCGACCGTCTTCTTCAGCCACTTGGGCATGCCCCAGTTGCCGTCGAGGTCGGTGCAGTTGACCGGGTCGCCGGTGCAGTAGTCGTAGGCGCTCGCGTTGCCGCCAGGCACCGGGTCGATCTGCAGGAAGCGGCCCAGGGCGGGGCTGTAGAGGCGGGCACCCATGAGGATGTCGCCGTCCTGGGCCTCGGCGGAGCGCTGCTTGCCGCCGAGCCAGCCGTAGCGGACTCCGGCCTGGCCGTCCTGCGGGATGCCGAACTCGTCGAAGTCCAGCACCACCGGCTTGGTCAGCCCGGTGTCGGTCGTGATGACCACCGAGCCGAACAGGTTGGTCAGCTGGAGCTGGACGTCACCGGTCTTGCTGGTGGTGGCGGTGAGGTCACCGTCCGGGCCCGAGACGTTGCGGGTCAGGGTGCCCTGGGTGGTGTCCTCGACGGTCCAGCGGACCTCGTCGGAGTCGTCACCGTAGTGGTTCAGCTTCGAGGAGGCGTTGGCCCAGGAGCCGTCGGCCTGCTTCTTGCTGGTGGTGAACGCGGTCAGGCGGTGGGCGGCGTCGACGGCCCACTCCTGCTTGGTGTCCCCCTTCTCCTGGGCGGCGACGCGGTCGTTCGCCCAGTAGGTGTTGATCGCGCCGGTCGCCGTCTTCACCATCCGCCCGAAGGCGTCATAGGTGAAGCCTGCGTCGGTGAGGCGGTCGGCGCTGTCGTAGGTGTGGTTCTCGGCGACCGCCCCGGCCGTGCTGCACTCGCCCGACGTCCCCTTCGGGGAGGTCTGCTTGGACAGGCGGTTGGAGTGGTCGTCGAAGGCGTACTGTCGGGTGACGCAGCCGGTGGCGACCGTGGACTGCTCGGCCTTCACCAGCCGACCGAGCCGGTCGTACTGGTAGGAGCGGGTGGCGGTGGAACTGGTGTCCTTGGCCACCTGGCCCTGGGTGGACATGTCGGTGGTCTGCGCCCAGACCACCTTGTTGTCGCTGGTACGGGTGTAGGTGCGGCCAGTGGCCTCACCGACAGCGTTGAAACTGTCCTTGCGGACGATCCCGCCGGGGTAGCTCTGCTCGACCAGCTGGCCGTCCGGACCGTACGCGGCGGTGAACTCACCGGCCACGCTGTCGTTGACGGAGGTGACCAGCCCGCGCGGCTCCTTCGCGTGGTCGTAGGTGTACGTGGTGAATCCGGTCGGGTCGCTGACCTTGACCGGCTTGCCGAACCTGTCGAACTCGCTGGTGGTCGTCGCCCCGTCGGCGTCCGTGTAGGAGATCAGCCGGCCGAGCACATCCAGCACGCGCACGAGCGACTTGCCGCCGGCGGTCGTCTTCACGATGTCGCCGGTGGCGGGGTCGTACTCGGTGGTGACCTTCGGGAGCGGCTTGCCCTCGTCCGAGGTGATCTCGGTGGACAGGATGCGGTCTGCGCCGTCGTAGCTGGTGACGGTCTTGCGGCTCTTGCCCGCGTTGGTCTCGGTGGTCTCCTCCGGCTCGTTGAATGGCGAGTACCGGGTGACCCGCTTGACCGGCAGGGTGGTCGGCATCCGCGTCGCGTCCGCGCCGGTGATGTCGCCGCCCGGCCCGGTGACACAAGGCAGACCTGCCCACTCCGGACGGTTGGCGCACGCGGCGTCATCCAGGTTGGCACCGGCGGTGTAGAACACCGACTTCACCGTCCCGGCGTCCGTACCGGTCGAACCCGGCTTGCGGGACTCCACTGCACGGGCGTGTACGTCGTACTTGACCGTGGACGTCAGCTTGGCGCCGAGCGCGTCGGTGGTGACCGACGTGGCGGTCTTCAGTGTCCAGCCGGAGGTGCCGCCGATCGGGGTGTCGTAGCCGGTCTTGGTGACACGCAGCTCGACGTCGTCGGCGTAGCCGTCGACGCGGGCTCCGTCGGTGCTGCTGGTGACCAGGTGGTACGCCTGGCCGTCGGGCTTGCCTTCGTCGTACGTGCTGGTGTTGTGGTCCCGGGCGACAACCGAAGTACCGGCCGCCAGCGTCGGGTTGACGGTGGTCTTGGTCAGCGTGACCGTGTCCAGGCCGGCGTGGAAACGCTCGCCGGAGCTGGCCGCGTTGGTGCCGGTGACGGTGAGCTTGAGCTCGTGGTCACCGCGCGCCAGGTGGATCTCCGTGCCGGTCGCGTACGGGGCCACGACCGGGTCGGCGGAGTAGGTGTCGATCGGCTGGCCGAGGGGCTGGCCGTCGATCGCGAACTGCACGATGCCGTGGTCGCTGACCTTGGTCAGCTGACCGGAGAGCTGGTAGTAGCCCTCCTCCGGCACGCTGACGCGCATGACGTCGTAGGCACCGGCGGCGGTGGCGCGCACGCTCAGGTGAGCGCCGCCGGACCAGATGAGACCGCAGCAGTTGTTGTCGATCTGGACCGGCGCGGTGGCGCCGAGCTGCGGCAGCTTCTCGGCCTCCGCCGTGACGGTGACCGGGGTGCTCTGGCCGTTGACCTGCTCGGCGAGCGAGGCGCGGTACACCGGGCCGAGCGTCTCGACGACGTCGATGCCGTCCGCGCTGTAGGTGGTGCGCGAGTCCAGGAGCCGGGCCCGGGACTTGGTGATCTCGGCCTTGCGGGCCTTCTGCTCGTCGGTCAGGTTCGCCGCGAGCAACTCGGCCGGGATCTGCGGCAGACTCAGTTCGGCCGTGAACCGGTCCCACTCGGGGTGGGTCCCGAGCGCGATGGCCCGGTTGGTGGCCTGCACGGTGCGCACGGCGTGGCCGTAGCGGTCGTACTCGGTGGTGTCGATGTCACCGCCGGGGGTGACGGACGGGCTGGCCGTGTTGACCTCGTTGCCGGAGGCGTTGAGGTAGTGGACGGCGGCCGCCTTGTAGCCGTCCTTGCCCGGCTTGACGGCCGTGGCGGTGTTGGCGCCCGGGTCGTCCTCGGGACCGAACACGGCGGTGGCGTCGGTGGGAGCGTCCAACTGCGCCCACGTGGCCACATCCGCGCCGGACAGGTCGTACGGACCGCCCGCGCCAGTGGTGAGCGGCACGTCGTAGACGACGTTGGTCGCGACCTCGCCGTTGACCTGGTTCTTGCTGCCCTGCGCCAGGGCCGCACGGCGGACCTTCAGCAGGCGCCCCGGGTCCTGGTCGGCCGCGGCCTTGCCGTAGTCGAAGTTCCACGGCAGCTCACCGGCGGCGCCGACCTGGGTGACCCGGCCGTCCGCGTCGTAGCCGTAGGTGGTCTTCAGCGGCTGGGCCAGGCGCGGGTCCCAGACCTGGGCGATGCGGCCCTTGTCGTCGTACGCGTAGTGCGCGACCTCGACGGCCTCCTGCTTGGAGGTCGACGGGTTCCACGACCACACCTTGACCGCCTTGACGCGGTCCGGGTAGTCACCGGGCGTGGTGGCCGTGGCGGTGGTCGACTTGGCGTACTCGTACTCCATGACCTCGCAGCCGCGCGGCAGCGGGTCGACCGAGCAGTGGTTCACGTCGTCCACACCCGGCTCGACCGGCGGGATGACGCGCTTGACCAGGGAGCGGCCGTCAGCGGTGTCGTACTGGTACCGAGTGGTCGACGCGGCCTCGGGGCCGCTGTCGCTGACCACCTGGTAGAGGTCCGAACCGGCCTGGCGGGCGAACACCGTCTTCGAACCGTCCAGCTCGGACAGCTCGTAGGTGGTGCCGGCGGTCTGCACGTCCCAGACCTGGTTCGGACCGGCCCAGCAGACCCAGACCGAGGCGCCCTTGTCGGTGTCCAGGCACTTGCCCGAGTGGCGGTTCACCACCATGCCGTCGGTGCGGACCTCCCACTGCTGGTTGAGGCCGCCGTTGCAGCCCCAGAGCATCATCTGGGTGCCGTCGTCCACCTGGTTCAACGGGTTGTCCAGGCAGTAGCCCAGCAGCCGCAGCGACCCGTCGTCACCGCGGGTCCACTGCTGGTTCGCCGCGCCGGTGCAGGGCGCCGGCTGCAGTACGGCCCAGTTGCCCGCGGCGCCGTTCGGCACCTCCAGGCACTGGCCGCTGCTGTTGAGCACCATCGCGCCCGTGGTGGCCGGGACGGCCTTCAGGGCGAGCGACTCGGCACCCGGCTCCGGGAAGAAGGTGCCGTCGGTGCCCTTGGCGAAGGTCAGCGAGGTGTCGTCGTTGCCCTTGATCTCGACCAGGTCGGACTGCGGGAATGACAGCGAACGGTAGTCCGAACCGGCACCCGCGTCGGGGCCGCCGGCCCACTGCGGACCGAACGGCGCGACGATCTCCTTCATCGAGATGTCGTCGAAGAAGACCTGCTTGTCCGCCGCGATGAAGCCGTTGTAGAGGCGGAAGAACGCCTCGGTGGCGTCGGCGGGGACGGCCAGGTCCACGCTCAGCTGCTGCCAGCCGTCGGTGAAGCCGGCCTTGGCCGAGGTGGTCTTGGCGTAACCGGCCGGGGTCTTGACGAAGCCGACGAGCCGGAGGCCGCGGTCACCGAAGTCCGGGTTGAGGCCGGTGGAGCCGGGGACGTAGATCCAGCCGGTGAGGCGGTAGGTGCGGCCCGGCTTCATGCCGAGGGCCATGGTGTTGTCCGGGCCGACGCCCGCGTAGGAGTCGATCTGGCCGCTCTGGCCGGTCGGCGTGATCAGCAGCGAGTCGGTCGAGCTGTCGTGACCGCGGACCGTGGAGCGCGACAGCGACGCCAGGCCGGCCGAGAAGCCGTTGGTGTCAGTGCCCACCTGGCGCTGGTTGGCGCTCAGGCGCTCGCCCTGCGGCTGCCAGCCGCGGCCGAGGTCGCGCGAGGAGGTGGTGCGGGCCACCGACATGCCGAACTCGTTGGCGTCGGTGACGTCGGTGGAGTAGTCACCGGTCAGCAGGTTGACCGACCCCGGGCCGACGCTCGCGCCGGCCGCGCCGTCCGCGTTGCGGTCGACGGTGATGGTGTTCCAGACGGTGGTGTAACCGTTGCCGGAGCCGTCCTCGGGGAACAGCTTGGCGCGCACCTGGACGACACCGCCGACGTTGCCGAGGGTGTCCAGGACGTTCCAGTTGGCGTGCTGGCCGAGGTCGGAGAGGAGCGGCTTGTCCTCGGTGACCGGGGTGTTGTCGGCCTTGGTGAGGTTGGTCCGGGGCACCGTGTACTCGGTGGCGCCGGGGCCGCGGCGGTACTCGTAGACGACGCGCTTGAACTGCGCCTGGGCGTCGACGGCCAGCTTGACGCGCTTGGCGGACTGGCTGCCGTTGACCGGCGAGCTCAGACCGGCCTGGCCGACCTGGAAGGTGTAGGTCGCGGGCGGGGACAGGTTGCCCGCGCGGTCCTTGGACTGCACGCTGAGCACGCGCCGGCCCTCGGTGGTCGGGGTGATCGACGTGGTCAGCGCGGCGGTCGCGTTGACGGTGACCGGCGTGCCGCCGTCCAGCGTGTAGACGTAGGCGGTGAGGTCGTCGGTACCGCCGGCCGGGGTGAAGGTGAACGAGCCGGCCTGGTTGGCCGCCCCGTGCCAAAGCCCGTCCGACGGGTAGTCGGCCGAGGTGACGAACGGCGCGCCCGGCTTCACGGTGTCCACCACGAACTGCGTGGTGACCCAGTTCGAACGGGACTTGCCGTCGTCCAGCACCGAGGAGATCGAGTACTGCACGCCCTCGTCGAGCTTGGCGATGCCGAAGTCGGACGCGCGGACGGAGGCCCACGAGCCGTTGGGCGTGTCCTTCGGGATGGAGCCGAGGAAGGTGCCGCCGCGCCACAGGTCGAAGTAGACCTTCACCGTGTCACCGTCGACGTCCGCGGCCTGCGCCAGGAAGCGCGGGTTGGCGTCCGAGGTGTACTTCGGGTTGCCCGGCTGGGACGGCTGCACCTCGACCGAGGCCGGGGTGGTCGGCACGGTGTTGTAGGTGATCGACAGGAACGGCGGGTGGTCGCCCTCGGAGGACTCGAACCGCTTCCAGGTGTAGGAGTCGTTCTCGTCCGCCGCCTTGAGGCCCAGCGCGTACGTACCCGCGCCCATGCCGGACCAGTCCCGCACCAGGTTGGTGACGTCGGCCTGCACCCAGTAGGTGTTGCCGGGGCCGAGGCAGTCATGGGTGTCGCCGTCGTTCGGCACGTCACGGGTCTCGCTGGAGACCGCGTAGCGGTTGATCAGGCCCGGCTGGTTGCCCCAGCGGTTGCCCGTGTCCGCGTACTGGGAGGACCAGACCTCCCACTGCTTCTGCAGGCAGGAGGAGGAGTGGAAGTTCGCCAGGTAGAGCTTGGCGTCCAGGATCTGCTTGCCGTTGAAGTCGCCACCGGGGAAGTGGATGAACGAACGGGCCTTGGTGGCGCCGCCGTTGTACGTCCCCAGCTTCAACTCCGTGGAGGAGGAGTTGTCGTAGTTCTCGCCGGTGTGCACGTAGGTGTCGAAGTTCGCCTCGACAGCGACCGCCGGGTCGATCGTCACCGGGAACTGCGTCTTCGCGTCGGCCAGGAGCGCCGTGTCCGGGGTGAACACCAGCTCGGTGTCGTTCCCCTGGCCGCGCACCTCCATGGTCACCGGGGCCCGGTTGAGGTGCTCGCCCGAGGCCTCGTCGACCGCCGCGTCCCACATCACGGGTGCGGGGATCTTGACGGCCTGCTTGCCGGTGGCCTTGTCGACCAGTTGGATCGAGCCGTCCGGCTGCGGGACGACGTTGAGGCCGGTGGTGTCGAGCGGGATCGTGATCGTGCCGGCCTGCGAGACGGCGGAACGATTCTTCACGATCAGGAACTGCTCGAAGCCGGTCCGGGTCGCCTGCAGCAGCAGGTCGACGCCGGGGCGGGCGTCGACGTACGTCGCCTTGCTGCCCTCCAGCTTCGGCTTCGGCAGCTTGCCCAGCCAGCCGAAGCCGACCTGCTGCTCACCGGAGCCGATCTTGACCAGCGGGCGCTCGGCGGGCTTGGGCTCCTGCGTGGCCTCCTGCTTGGCCTCGGGCGTCGCCGGGGCCGGGGCCTCGGCGCGCGCGGCGCCGCGGGAGGCGTGCTCGGTGGACGCGTGCTCGGTGGCCGCGGCGGCCGGGGTCGACGTCGCGGCACCGGGCAGGCTGTCGCCCACCGTCACCCCGGCGTCGCCGCCCTCGAAGACCAGACCCTCCGGGTGCGCCTTCGGGGCGACCTTGCCGTCCGGCGTCTGGACGAGGGTGGTGTCGATCGGCACCCACGCCTCGCCGACCTTCATCCGGATCGGACCGGTCGACCGCTCCGAGGTCAGCGTCCCCTCCGGGTTCGCCCACAGGGTGGTGAACTCGTTGCGGGCCTTGGTGACCTCGATCCGGCGCCCCTGAAGACGGGCCGCCAGCAGCGCCGAGGCCTCGTCAGGGGCCTCGGTGGCCGGCTCGGCCGGGGGGGCCGACTGCTGCGGTGCGGGCGTCCTGCCCGCCTGAGGCGACGCCAGGGCATCAGCGACCACACCGGTCTGCACCAGCAGGCCGAGCGTCAGCACCGTGGATATTCGGCGTATCCAGCGCATTGAAATGGCCCCGCCGGTGGAACCGGACGAGGCCAAAGACCGTCGTGACATCAAGACTCTCTCGATTGGTGATACGTACTCAGCGGACTCCTTCGGAGCCGAATGACAACCTCTCACCTGCACAGAAGCATCACATGCCATCCAGGATGACAATCCAGTAACAGATCATCCACGCGCTGTTATTACATGTTGATTGGGGTGCTTTCACGCCAACCGAGTCATTTGTGCCGATCACCCCGCCGTGCCGGGAACATCCCACCCCCGCGACGTACACTGACCACGGCCGGGGGGCATTTCGGGAGGTCTCCATGCGTCAGCGGCACAGCTTTCACCTCGACCGCGCCGGCCATTCCGTCACGGTGAACGTGCGGTCCGGGTGGATCACCGAGACCGAGGTGCTGGTGGACGGCAAGGAGGTGGCGTTCCACCGGGTGCACGGGCACGGGGTGTACCCGCTGACGCTCGCCGCGCAGTTGGCCGAGGAGCCCGGGGAGCCCCCGGTGCCGTTGGCCGTCCGGTTGGAGCGGACGGGCGTGCCGGAGCAGCCGCTCAGCTGCACGCTGGAGCTCGGCGGGGACGAGCGGCCGATGGCGGAGCGGACCGGACACTGAAGCCGGCGCTCAGACCAGCCGGGCCGCGATGCTCTCGACGGCCGGGCGGGCGTGTTCGGCGTCCGCCGGGACGAGGCCGATCCGGGTGCGGCGGTGCAGCACGTCCTCGACGTCCAGCGCGCCCTCGTGGGTGAGCGCGTACGCGATCTCGGCGCGGCTGACGTCGATGCCCTCCGCGACCGGCGCCCCGTACCCGGCGCCCAGGTGCTCCTCGCCCACGGCCAGGACCTCGCGGGCCGCGCCGCCGTGGCGGGCGAGCAGCGAGGCCGCCACCTCGCCCTCCGGCGCGGGGCGGCTGTCCCGGTGGCAGGGCGCGCCGACCAGCGGCAGCCGGGCCGTCCAGCAGGGCCGGGCGGGCAGGTCGCGCAGCCGGACGGCGGTGTCCACGGCGTCCTCGGCCATCCGGCGGTAGGTGGTGAGCTTGCCGCCGACGACGGTGATCACGCCGTTCGGCGACTCCAGGACGGCGTGCCGGCGGGAGATGTCGGCGGTGGCACCGTCGCCGGTGTCGATCAGCGGGCGCAGCCCCGCGTACGCCCCGCGCACGTCGGCCCTGGTCAGCGCCGTCTCCAGGGCGGCATTCACGGTGTCGAGGAGGAAGTCCAACTCGGCCTCGGTGGGCCGTGGTTCGTCGGGGATCAGGCCGGGCGCGTCCTCGTCGGTGAGGCCGATCGCGACCCGGCCCAGCTGCTGGGGCAGGGCGAAGACGAACCGGCTGGTGGAGCCGGGCACCGGCACGGTGAGCGCGGCGGTCGGCCGGCCGAGGGCGGCGGCGTCCACCACCAGGTGGGTGCCCCGGCTGGGCCGCAGCCGGATGGACGGGTCCACCTCGCCCGCCCAGACGCCGGTGGCGTTGACGACGGCGCGGGCGTGCAGGGTGAACGACGCGCCGGTGAGCGTGTCGACGAGCCGGGCGCCCGTCCCGGTGACCTCCTCGGCGCGCACCCGGGTGAGCACGGACGCCCCGTACTGCGCCGCCGTGCGGGCCAGCGCCACCACGAGCCGTGCGTCGTCGACGAGTTGGCCGTCGTGCGCGACCAGCGCGCCGGACAGGCCGGCGCCGCGCAGGCCCGGCACCAGGGCGCGGGCCCGGTCGGCCCCCACCCGGCGGACCCGGGGCAGCAGCCAGCCCGGCGTGCCGGCGCTCAGCCGCAGCGCGTCGCCCGCGTGGAAGCCGACCCGGACCAGCGCGGCCTGCCCGGTCCTCATCAACCCGTCGAGCAGCGGCACGAGTTGGGGCAGCGGCCGGACCAGGTGCGGGGCGGTGCGGGCCATCAGCACGCCGCGTTCGACGGCGCTCTCCCGGGCCACGCCGATCCGCCCGGAGGCGAGGTAGCGCAGTCCGCCGTGGACGAGCTTGGAGCTCCACCGGCTGGTGCCGAAGGCGAGGTCGCGCGACTCGACCAGCGCCACGCACAGCCCGCGTGCGGCGGCGTCCAGGGCGACGCCCGCGCCGGTGACGCCGCCGCCGATCACCAGCAGGTCGACCAGCGGGCGGTCGGCGAGCGCGGTGAGCTCCAACTCCCGGCGGCGGGCGGTGAGTCGGGTGGTCCCGGCGAAGGGCCCGGCGGTGCTGGTCATCTGCGGCCTCCGCGGCGGTCTGCCGGCTGTCGGGGGTGGCGGGGGTGTCAGGGCCGTCGGGGGTGTTACGGCGAGAGGTAGCCGTCCAGGGCGCGGGCGAGTTCCCGCCGCCAGGCCGCCTCGGGCAGCAACTGGGCCACCATGCGGTGCGATTGAACGGTGGACTGGGCGATCAGCAGCACCATGACGGCGAGTTCGACCGGTTCGCCGGCCCGGATCGACCCGTGTGCCTGCCCCTGTTCGATCCCGGCGCGCAGTGCCTCCAGCAGTCCGCGCTGGCTGGTGCCGAGCCGCTCGACCACGTACTCGAACAGCGTGTCCGCGTCGTCGGAGCGCAGCAGCGCGCCGAGCACGGGGTGGTCGCGGAGCCGGACGGCGACCTCGACGACGCCGTCGACGAACGCGGCCCGGTCCGTCCCGGCGAGCCGGACGGCGCCCCGGGTGGCGGCGATCTCGCGGGTGAGCAGCGCGCCGATCACTGCGCGGACGTCCGGCCAGCGCCGGTAGACGGTCGGGCGGCTGACCCCGGCGCGCCGCGCGATCTCCGCCAACTGGGTACGGCGCACGCCGAGTTGGACGATCAGCTCGGCGGCGGCGTCGAGGATCGCATCGTCGGTTCCGCGCTCGCGGGGCTCGTGGCTGTGCTTGTGACTGTGCTCGTGGCCGTGCTCGTTACTACTTGACATGATGTGTAAAACTGTAACGCATGACCCCCGAGAAGCAAGCGGCAGCGCGGCCCGCGCTGCTGCCCCTCCCCCCAATGAAGTGGGACGCCTGGGGCGACCCGGCCCTCGCCAAGGAGCTGTCCGCCGACATCAAGGGCCTGCTCGCCGCCGCCCTCGGCGTCACCGGCGACGCCGCCCCCGGGCCCGCCGCCTCGGAGGTCGTCCTGCGGCCGTCCGCCCTCACCCCCGACGGCATCGCGGCCCTCGCCGCCGTCGTCGGCGCGGACCACGTCAGCACCGCCGACGCCGACCGCCTCCCCCGGGCCGGCGGCAAGTCCACCCCCGACCTGCTGCGCCGCCGCTCCCGCGACCCGCAGGACGCGCCCGACGCCGTGGTGCTGCCCGGCGGCGAGGACGAGATCGCCACCCTGCTCGCCGTCTGCACCGAACGCCGGATCGCCGTCGTGCCGTTCGGCGGCGGCACCAGCGTCGTCGGCGGACTGGAGCCGGAGCGCGGGGAGTTCGCCGCCGCCGTCTCCCTCGACCTGCGCCGCCTCGACCAGCTCCTCGACCTCGACGAGACCTCCGGCGAGGCCCTGCTCGGCGCCGGCCTCACCGGCCCGGCCGCGGAGGCCCTGCTCGCCGGGCACGGCTTCGAACTCGGCCACTACCCGCAGAGCTTCCGCTTCGCCACCATCGGCGGCTTCGCGGCCACCCGCTCCTCCGGGCAGAACTCGGCCGGCCACGGGCGGTTCGACGACATGGTCCGCGGCCTGCGGGTGATCACCCCGAGCGGCGCGCTGGACCTCGGCCGCGCCCCGGCCTCCGCCGCCGGCCCCGACCTGCGCGAGCTGTTCCTCGGCTCGGAGGGCGCCCTCGGCGTGATCACCGCCGTCCGCGTCCGCGTCCACCCCGTGCCCGCCGTCAAGGCGTACGAGGCCTGGTCGTTCCCCGACTTCACCACCGGCGCTGCCGCGCTGCGCGCCGTCGAGCAGCAGGGCACCGGCCCGACCGTCATCCGGCTCTCCGACGAGGCCGAGACCATGGTCAACCTCGCCATGACCGAGCAGATCGGCGGCGAACCGGCCGTCACCGGCTGCCTCGCCGTCACCGTGTTCGAGGGCACCGCCGAACAGGTCGCCGCCCGCCACCAGCTCACCCGCGCCACCCTGCTCGCGGCCGGCGGCACCCCGCTGGGCGAGGCGCCCGCCCGGGCCTGGGAGCACGGCCGGTTCAACGCCCCGTACCTGCGCGACTCGCTGCTCGACGCGGGCGCGCTGTGCGAGACGCTGGAGACCGCCGCCGGCTGGCGCGAGCTGCACGCGCTCCGATTCGCCGTCACCACCGCGCTGACCGAGGCGCTGCCCGGCTCCCTCGTCCTGTGCCACATCTCGCACGTCTACCCGACCGGCGCCTCGCTCTACTTCACCGTGGTCGCCGCCCTCGGCGAGGAGCCGCTGACCCGGTGGGCCACCGCCAAGCGCGCCGCCTGCGACGCCATCGTCGCCTCCGGCGGCACCATCACCCACCACCACGCCGTCGGCACCGACCACCGCCCCTGGATGACCGACGAGATCGGCGACCTCGGCGTGCGCATCCTGCGCGCCGTCAAGGCCGAACTCGACCCCGCCGGCATCCTCAACCCGGGCAAGCTGATCCCGTGAACGGCCGGAGAACCATCGCCCGCGTCGTTCTCCTCACCAACCCCGCGGCCGCCGCCGGCCACGCCGAACCGGCGGCCCGCCGCGCCACCGCCCGCCTGCGCGCCCACGGCATCACCGTGGACGCGCGGGCCGGCGCCTCCGCCGCCGAGTCCCTCGCCCTCGCCCGCGCCGCCGTCCTCCCCGCCTCCGGGTGCGACGCCCTCGTCGTCGTCGGCGGCGACGGCATGATCAACCTCGCCCTCCAGGCCGTCGCCGGCACCGCCACCCCGCTCGGCGTCATCCCCGCCGGCACCGGCAACGACCACGCCCGCGCCCACGGCCTCCCCCGCGACAACCCCGAGGCCGCCGCCGACGTCATCGCCGTCGGCCACACCCGCACCGTCGACCTCGGCCGGATCACCACCCCCGACGGCACCACCCGCTGGTTCGGCTCCGTCCTCGCCGGCGGCTTCGACTCCCTGGTCAGCGACCGCACCAACCGCCTCCGCTGGCCCCGCGGCCGGATGCGCTACCACCTCGCCATCGCCGTCGAGTTCGCCAACCTCCGCCCCCTCCCCTTCCACATCACCCTCGCCGACGGCACCGAGATCACCCGCGACCTCACCCTCGCCGCCGTCGGCAACACCAGCAGCTACGGCGGCGGCATGCCCATCTGCCCCGACGCCGACCCCACCGACGGCCTCCTCGACCTCACCCTCGTCGACGCCATGCCCCGCCGCCGCATCGCCCGCTTCTTCCCCACCCTCCTCAAAGGCACCCACACCACCCACCCCGAAGTCACCACCCACCGCACCCCCGCGCTGCGGATCTCCTCCCCGGGCATCACCGCCTACGCCGACGGCGAGCCGATGTCCCCCCTCCCCGTCGACATCACCGCCGCCCCGGCCGCCCTCCACCTGCTCGCAGCGGTTCATCCTGAAGAGGCTCGGGTTCTCGCTCACCCTCCTCCATCGGGAGATCGGGCCGCATGCCGAACCGAAACCGACCGTCGACCACCCGCTCCTCACCAGCGCGAGCAAGCGGGTCCTCGAATACGCCTGGGACGCGGCCATGAGCCTGGGACGCGACCGCATCGACACCGAGCACATCCTGCTGGGCCTGGCCCGTGAACCCCACGAAGGCGCCTCCCTCATCCTGGCCGGCGCCGATGCCGACCACAGGGTCCTGCTCGAACTGATCCGGGCGCTCCCCGCCGGGCCGACATCGCCGAACGCCGGGCCCGCGCCGGAGGCCGAACCCGCGCCGGACGAACCCGCGCCGGACGAGCCCGCGCCGCGGCCCGCGTCACTGCTCGCGGCGGTCACCCGGAACCTCACCGGGGAGGCGGGGAACGGCAGGCCCGGCACCGTCGTCGGGCGGCGCCCGGAGATCGAACGGATCCTGCGGATCCTCACCCGCCGGACCCGCAACGTCCCGCTGCTGATCGGCGAGCCCGGAGTCGGCAAGACGAGCGTGGTGACCGGGCTGGCCGAGACCCTCGCGTTCGGGGACGGGCCGGCGGAGTTCCGCGGTCGGACGGTCCGACTCCTCGACGTCGGCGCGCTGTTCACCGATCCCCGGTACCACGGGCGGTTCACCGAGACGATGGCCGAGCTGGTGCGCGACGCCCGGGAGGCCGCGGGCCTCGTCCTCTTTCTCGACAACGCCCTCTCCACCGTCCGGACGCGGGAGGGCCGGGCCGAGGCGCTGGCGTTCTTCCGCCCCGTCCTCGGCGCCCCCGGCGTCTCCGTCGTCGCGGCCGCCACCACGGCCGACCACCGGCGCTGGGAGCGGGACGCGGGCCTCGACCGCCTGGTCCAGCCGGTGCCGGTGGCCGAACCGGCACCGGCCGAGGTGCTGGAGATCCTGCGCGGCGCCCGGCCCCGGCTGGTCGAGCACCACGGGGTCGAGATCACCGACGAGGCGCTGGAGGCGGCGGCCCGGCTGGCCTACGGGCAGCTGCCCGGTCACGCGCTCCCGGGCGCCGCCATCGACCTGCTCGACGAGGCGAGCGCCCACGTCCGCTCCGAACGCGCGCTCCCCGGAGCGTCCCTGCGGGTCACCGAAGCCGTGGTGACCCGTACGGTCGGGGCGTCCGCCGTCCTCCCGGCCGGGCCGCGCCCGCCGGTGCTCTCGCCTCCGGTCCCCCACGATCCGGCCGTCTGGTCCATGAGCTGATCCGGGGCTCGCGGTCCCGGGGGTCAGCTCTTCGGGGCGGGGAGGGCGCCGGTGAGGAGGGGCCATTCGCGGTGGAAGGCCGGGAGCGGGAGCCTGCCCTCGATCAGTGGGGTGCCGAAGATCTTGAGGTGGGCGAGCAGTGCGCCGTTGAGGTCGATGCCGCCGAACAGGCCCCAGTTGCCCTGGAGTTGGGGCGCTCCGCCGGGGGCGTCGACGGTGAGGGAGCCGTCGGCGCGGGCCTGGAGGTAGGGGGCGACGGCGGCCTCGACGCCGACCGCGTCGTAGAGGCCGACGCTGACCTCGGGTGGCGGTGGCGCGGCTGAAGTCGCCGGTCACCTTCCAGTGGGCGCGGGCGCCGAGGTCGAAGCCGAGGGAGGCGGTGCGCGGGGTGCCGAGGCCGGCGCCGTGGTAGGCGAAGCGGACGGCCGGGTGGAGGGTGAGTTCGCCGGAGGCCTTGGCGGTGACGCCGCCCGGCAGCGGGATCGGGGCCTTGGCGTCGACCTCCAGGGTGCCGGAGGCCTCGGCCTTGGTGGTGCCGTTCTCCCGGCCGACGGTCGCCGTGACGTCCTTGACCAGCGGGGTGACCTTGATGGCCTTGGGGTCGACGGCCACCGTGCCGTCGGCCTCGGCGGCGCCGAGCAGTTCCGGCAGGGTGGCCGGGCGGGTGGCCAGGGCGAGGGTGTTGCCCGCGCCGGGGTGGACGGCGGTGACGGCGAGGAGCGCGCCCTGCGGCGCGGCGTCGGTGGGCGGGCTGGCGAGGAGGCGCCCGGCCTGGACGGCCTGGGTGGGCGGCGAGGAGGAGGGGGCGGGCGAGGCGGGGGTGGCGGGCGAGGCCGGGGTAGCGAACGCGGACAGTACGGCGGTGCCGGCGGCCGGGTCGTAGGCGGTGAGCCGGAGGTCGGTGGTGGCCGCCGGGGTGGCGGCCGAGCCATCGGTGGCCGGGGTGCCGATGGCGACGGTCTGGGCGGCGGCGGGCGGCGAGCGTGACGTCGACGGCGGTGGCGAAGGTGGTCACCGTCGTCATCAGGTGCAGTGCGCCGAACGGGCTGCGCAGGTGCAGCGGGACGGCGAAGCCGAGGTGCTCGCGGCCGTCCGGTGACGCGTCCAACGGCGGTACGTATCCGAGCAGTTCGGCGTTCAGCTCCGCCAGGTGGGCGGTGGCGGCCAGGACGTGCCGGGGCCACGCGGCGAAGCTGACGATCCGCGGGGCGAGGCCCGCCGGGTGCAGGGCGAGCCGGTAGGCGTTCGCGCCCGCGCCGAGCAGCTCGGGCGCGGGCGCGGCCCCCTCGGTGAGCAGGCCCAGGGGGGTCCTCAGACCCCCCGCTGCGCCGTCAGCGTGTGGTCGTCGATCGCCGCCAGCAGTGCGGCGTGGTCGACCTCGGTTCGGTCGGCGTAGCTGACGGCGAAGTCGGCGATCGCCTCGGCGAAGGTGTCCGAGCGGCCCAGGTAGCCGGCGACGGTGAGCCGGTCGCCGGAGCGCGCGTGGGCGCGGGCGAGCGTCCGGCCGCAGAGGTCGGCGTACTGGCGCAGGCCGGCCGGGGTCATGGCGGCGACATCGGCGGAGCCCTTCATGTCGCGCAGCTGGCGCCCGTAGAAGTGGCGGCCGGCCGGGCCGGTGGTCCAACCGAGGAAGATGTCGCTGGCGGCCTGCATGAGGTGCTGGCCGGTGACGACGCGGCGGCCGCCGTGGACCACCGGGGCCTCCGCGGACGGTCGGCCGGCCGGCAGGTGCTCCTCCAGGACGGACCGTCCGGCCTCCTTGAGCTGGAGGAACAGCGGGTCGCGCTCGTCCCGGCCGGACAGCAGCAGGATGAAGCAGCGGGTGCCGACGCTGCCGACGCCGACCACCTTGCGGGCGACGTCGGCCAGTTGGAAGCGGTCGAGCAGGACGCGGCGGTCCTCGGAGAGGGTGGCGCGGTAGTCGCCGTAGACCTTGCCGACCTGGCGCAGTTCGTCCTCCGGCAGCCCCTGGATCAGCGGCGGGTCGCTGATGATCCGGCGCCGGCCGTCCTCGCCCTTCTCGGTGAGCTTGCCGAAGGCCTGCAGGCTGGTGCGGCGGCGGGCCTTGTCGAGGTTGGCCTCGACGCGCTTGCGGCGGCCTTGTTTGCGGACCAGCGGGAGGATGTCGGCGGTGTCGATCCGGGCGTACCAGACGTCGAGTTCGCCCAGCTCGGCGAGGTGGCGCATGGCGACGGCGTAGCCGTTCGCCGCGGTGAACGCGGCCCGGCGGACGCGCTCCTCGTCGTGGCCGTTGTCGCGGGCCGCGACGGCGACGCTGGCGGCGAGCCGTTTGACGTCCCACTCGAAGGGGCCGGGGTAGGTCTCGTCGAAGTCGTTGACGTCGAACAGCAGCGCGCGCTCCGGCGAGGCGTACACGCCGAAGTTCAACAGGTGGGCGTCACCGCAGAGTTGGACGGTGATGCCGGTGTCGGGGACGGCCGCCAGGTCGGCGGCCATGACGGCGGCGGCACCGCGCAGGAAGGCGAACGGCGAGTCGGCCATCCGGCCGTAGCGGATCGGGCCGAGGTCGGCGAGCCGGTCCTCGGCCTGCCGGGCCAGGACGGCCAGCGGGTCGGGCCGGTCGGCGGCGGGGATCCAGGGGCCGTGGGCGGAGCGCGGGACGCGCTCGCGGGCGGCCCGGCCGCGCCGACGGCGTTCGGTCGGACTGGTCATGCGCGGCTCCTCGGTGTGTCCGTCCTGCCGGTCCGGTCCTGCGGGTCCGGTGCGGGGTCCGACCGGGGTCCGGCGGTCCCGGCTGTCCTCCTCGCGACGCTAGATCACGCGCGGCGGCACGGCATGTCGGCGCACGAGGACGGGTGAGCGCGGCGGGTGCGACGGCTGCGGCGCGCAGGGTGGGCGGGCGCGCCCCGGTCGCCCGCCCACGCTCCGCCGAACGGGTGCGGCGCCGAGGGAGTCACTCCACCACGAAGTCCGCCATCATCGCCATGTCCTCGTGCTCCAGGTTGTGGCAGTGCACCATGTACGTCCCCGGGTAGTCGGTGAACCGCACCAGCACCTCCACCGCCTCGGCCGGCCGCAGGTCCACCGTGTCCTTCCAACCGGCGTCGTACGGGCCCGGGTCCCCGCCGTTGCGCGACAGCACCTGGAAGGCGTCGAGGTGCAGGTGGACGGGGTGGTGGACGTCCGTGAAGAACCGCCAGATCTCGGTGCTGCCGAGCGCCGGCCGGGCGAGCGCGCGGCCGGGCTCGTAGGGCTGGTTGTTGATCGTCCAGCCCGCGTCGCGGCTGCGCCGGAAGCCGAAGACCCGGGTGGTGACGGCGGCGCCGGGGTCGAGCCGTTCGAGGGTGCAGAGCCGCTCGGGGACGGCCGAGTCGTCGCTCACCGGCCGCGAGGAGACGTCGAAGAGCATGACCTCCTCCGTCCGCCCGCTGCCGAACCGGTTCATCAGCCGGACGGAGGTACCGGGCGGGTAGCGGGAGAAGTCGACCACCAGGTCGAAGCGCTCGGCCGGGGCGATCTCGACCGCGTCGTGCGCGATCGGCTCCTCCAGCAGGCCGCCGTCGCCGCCGATCTGGACGAACGCGTCGCCGCCGGGCGGCTGCGGGTCGAGTTCGAGCCGGTAGAGCCGGGCGTTGGAGGCGTTGAGCACGCGCAGCCGGTAGCGGGCCCTGTCCACCTCGACGCGCGGCCAGGGGGCGCCGTTGACCAGGACGACGTCGCCGAGGACACCGTTCATGTAGTCGTCGGTGACGCCCGGGACGGCGAGCGCGGCGTCGACGGAGGGGTAGGCGAAGGAACCGTCGGCGGTGAAGGAGCGGTCGGTGAGCATCAGCGGGAGCTCGCGCTCGCCGCGCGGCAGCGGCAGGGCGTCCTCCTCGTCGTCGCGGACGAGGTGGAAGCCCGAGAGGCCGCGCCAGAGGCCTGGGCCGGTGAAGCCCATCCGGTGGTCGTGGTACCAGAGGGTGGCGGCGCGCTGGTTGCACGGGTAGGTGTAGGTGCGCTCGCCGGTGACGCTCCGCAGGCCGTCCCCGGCGCCGCCCATGCCGGGCATGCCCGTCATCCCTGCCATCGCGTGACCGGCGGCGTGACCGGCCGCGTGACCGGCGGCGGCCCGGGCCGAGCGGTCGTCGGACGCGCCGACCGGGAGCAGCAGGTCCACCGGGTAGCCGTCGCTGTCCGCCGGGGTGTGGCCGCCGTGCAGGTGGACCACCGAGGGCACCGGCAGCTCGTTGCGGTGCCGCACCACCATCGCGCGGCCGGAGCGGGCCACCAGGGTCGGGCCGGGGAAGCTGCCGCCGTACGTCCAGGCCTCGGTGCGCAGGCCGGGCAGGATCTCCAGCCGCGCGAGCTGCTGGGTGATCTCGTAGTGGTCGGCGGTGGCGTCGGAGCGGACCGGGGCGAGCACGGCCGGCACCGGCAGCGGCACCTGGAACGCCGCCGGCAGCGGGACCTCGCTGCTCAGCAGCCGGCCCGGCCGGCCCTCGGCCAGCAGCCGGGCGGTCGCCGGGAGCGCGAAGGCCCCGACGGCGCCCGCGCCGAGCACGGCCGCGCCGACGCCGAGGAACCGGCGGCGGTTCACGGCGCCACCTCCACCGCGTCGGCGCCTCCGTCGGCGGGCCGGGGCAACCGCCCGGAGCCGTCACCTTCCTCGGTGGTGACGGCCTCCGGGGCCGGGGACGGCAACGCGAGCGGCAGCCGCCACGCCCCGACCAGGCCGAACAGCAGCCCGCTGACCAGCAGCACGCCCAGCGTGACGTGCACGCCGACCGCCCGTTCGTAACCGGTCCCGCTCTGCGCCCCGACCGCGGCCAGCAGCAGCACCGCCGCCCCGAGCGGCCACCACGGTCCGCGGGCGCCCGCCGGTCCACCGCCCCGGCGGACCAACGCGGCCACCGGCAGCTGGACCAGCAGCAGACCCCCCAGCGCCATCGCGGTCACCTCGTGCGCCCGGAGCGCCTCGTAGTGACCGTTCAGGAAGCTCCCGGCCAGCACCGTCTGCGCCAGTCCCAGCACGGCCGACCCGGTCGCGGTGGCCCTCAGCAGCAACCGCGGCAGGCGGACCGCCGGAGGGCCGACCGGTGACGGGGCCGAGGAACGCGCCGGGGGGAACGACGGCAGGCGGGGCGTGCGGGCCACGGGGGGACTGCTCAACGGTCAGCTTCTCTCTGCCAGGCGCCGCGGCGGGGTGGGCACGCCGGGGTGGCGGGCATGCCGAACGCGCTCGGCGCGGGGGTGGGTGGGGTGTGACAGCGCTCCGGGCACGCGGCACCTGGACGGACGCGGCCGTGAGCGTAACTGATCACACATCACTATCGATGTGGATCAAGCGCTTTCGGACCGAAGACCACCCTCTCGCGGCGGTTCAGCGCGCCTTTGTCACCCGAACGGGCGGTACGCCACCCCCGCGCGCACCGCCCGTTCACGACCTGCCACTTCCTCGTACGCCCTGCCGCGAGCCCCTCCCGCCCGCCATTACTGCTTCCCGCCGCTCACCGCGAGCGGGCCGGACCGCAGCAGCGCCCGGGCCGGCAGGGCCGTCGCGGCCAGGCAGAGCGCCACCGCACCGGCGGCCAGCGGCAGCGCCGTCCCCACCGGGACGTACGGGGTGGTGCCGGCGATGCCCCGGGCGATCGGCAGCAGGGTGACCCAGCCGATCACCGCGCCGACGCCCAGACCGGTCGCGGCCACCAGCAGCGCCTCCCAGCGCATCATGTGGCGCACCTGCCGCCGGGTGGTCCCGGCCAGCCGGAGCAGCGCCACCTCGCGCCGCCGGTCCAGCACCGTCATGACCAGGGTGTTGGCGGCCGTCACGGCGGCGAACCCGCCGAGCACACCGGCCATCACCGTGTTCGCCCAGGCGCCCATCTCCTGCGACCTGTCGGCCTGCGCCACGAAGCCGGCCCGGTCGGTGACGGTCAGCCCCGGCACGCCGAGCGCCCCCAACCCCCGGGCGACGGCCGCCCGGTCCGCGCCGGGCGCGTCCGCGACCAGCACCTGGTGGTCGTACGCCGCGGTGACGTGCTCCGCGACCGCCGCCCGGGGCAGCAGGACCTGGCCGAAGCCGAGCCCGCGCTCGTACGTGGCGACCACCAGCAGCCGGGCCGCCGTCCCGTCGCCCAGCCAGAGCGGCACGTGCTCGCCGACCCCGACCCCCAGGGCGGCGGCCAGGCCGGCGTCCAGCGCCACGGTGTCCGCGGACCGGCCCAGGTCGGCCAGCGAACCGGCGCGCACCCCGAGGTCGAGCACCCGGGGCAGCCGGGACGGGTCGCCGGTGACGCCCAGCGCGGTGGCCGAATCGAGGTCGCCGCCGTCGCGGTAGACGACGCCGGTGCGCAGCACCCCGACGGCCGCGTCCACGCCGGGCACCCTGGCCGCCTGCTCGACGACCCCGGCGACCCCGTCGGTACCAGCCGCACCAGCCGCACCGGCCGGCAGGCCCGGGCCGGTGGAGCCGAGCACGTGATCGGCGGTGATGCCGGCGCGCACCTGCTCGCCGGTCTCGTGCCGGATGGTGCTCTGCATGAACAGCAACGTGCCGCAGAAGGCGGTGACCATCGCGATCGGCGTGATCGCCGAGGCCAGCCGGCGGGCGTTGGCCCGGGTGTTGTCGGCCGCCAGCGAACCCGGCGCGCCCCCGGCCCGCAGCGGCGCGCCGAGCAGTCCGGCCGCGACGCGCGCCACCCACGGGCCGAGCAGGGCGACCCCCATGAGGAAGCACATCACCACGCCGAGCGCGGTGTTGGCGGCGTCGGCGCCGTTCAGCCGGGCGGCGACCCCGGCGAGCGCGACACCGCCGGCGGCGAAGAGCAGGCCCACCACGGTGCGGATCCACCCCGGCCGGGACGGTTCGACGGCCGCCGCGCCCAGCGCCTGGCTCGCCCGCATCCGGGCCGGGCGGCGAGCCGCGAAGAAGCCGGCCGCGAGGGCGGCGAGCGTGCACAGCACGACCGCGGCGAGCATCGGCACCGGTCCGACGGACAGTTCGACGCCCTCCGGCACGGCCCCGCGCTCCACCATCCCGTCGAACCACCAGCGGGCCAGGCCCACGCCGGGCAGGATGCCGAGCGCGGCGGCGAGCGGCGCGACCAGCATCGCCTCGGTGGCGATGGTGCGGCGGATCTGCCGGGGCGTGGCGCCGACGGCGCGCAGCAGGGCGAACTCGCGGGCGCGCTGGCCGGTGGCGAGGGCGACGGTGGAGACCACCACGAACACGGCGGTCATGGTGGCGATGCCGCCGAAGGAGCCGCCGATCCCGGCCAGCGCCTCCCGGGCCTCGTGGAGCGCCGGCTGCTCGACGGCGCCGCGCGCCTTCCCGGTCAGCACCTCGGCGCCGTCGCCCACGGCCTGCCGCACCTGGGCCGCCAGGGCCTCGGCGGTGACGCCCTCGCGGGGCTGGACGGCGATCGCGTCGACCCGGCCGGGGTGGCCGGAGAGCCGGTCGGCCTGCTGGTCGGCGAACCAGGCGGTGGGGCCCGCCGACTGCGCGGCGGCGAGGCCGGAGATCCGGTAACTCCCGCCGCCACCAGGCGCGGTGAGCGCCAGGGTGCCGCCCGGGGCGAGGTGGGCGGCGCGCGCCGTCTCGGCGTCCAGCACGATCTCGCCGGCGCCGGGGGCGCGACCCTCGACCAGGCGGTCCTGCGGGCCGGCGATGCCGAGCGCGGCGAAGCCCCGGCCGGTGAGCGTGCCGGCCGCGCCCAGCAGCGGAAACGCGGTGTCCGGGCGGGCCGCCGCGACCCCCGGCCGGTCGGCGATCCGGCCCACCAGCGCCGCGTCCACCCGGGCCCGCTCGGGGACCGGCTGATCCTCGGAGTCGGTGTCGTCGGCGGTCCGGACGGTGACGGTGACGGTCGGGTCTGCGGCCACCACGACGGGCGCGGCCGCGTACCGGTCGGCCGGTACGGAGGCGGTGACGCCGGTCTGCAGCAGGGTCCCGCAGGCCATGATCACGGCGGCGCCGAACAGCAGCGCGACGAAGGTGCCGACGAAGGAGGCGGGGCGGAAGCGCACCGAGGCGCGGGCCAGTCCGTTGCTCATGCCGCCACGCCCAGCGGGCGGGCGGTCAGGGTGACCATCCGGTCGGCGACCGTCTTCGGGTCCGGCCGGTCCAGCTCGTCGGCGAGCGCGCCGTCGGCCAGGAACAGCACCCGGTCGGCGAACGAGGCGGCCACCGGGTCGTGGGTCACCATGACGACGGTGGCGCCCATGGCGTCCACCGCGCGTCGCAGCAGGCCGAGCACCTCGTGCGCGGTGCGGGTGTCCAGCGCGCCGGTCGGCTCGTCCGCGAACACCACGTCCGGCGCCGTGATCAGCGCCCGGGCGATCGCGACCCGCTGCTGCTGGCCGCCGGACAGCTGCCCCGGCCGCCGCCGGGCGTGCTCGCCGAGACCGACCTGGGCGAGCAACTCGCGGGCCCGGGCCCGATCCTGGCGCTCGCCGGCGAGACGCTGCGGGAGCAGCACGTTCTGCAGCACCGTCAGGGAGGGCAGCAGGTTGAAGGACTGGAAGACGAAGCCGATCCGGCCGCGACGCAGCTTGGTCAGCCGGTTCTCGCTCAGCCGGGTGATCTCCTCCCCCGCCAGGAAGACCTCGCCGGCGGTCGGGCGGTCCAGGCCGGCCGCGCACTGCAGGAAGGTGCTCTTGCCGGAGCCCGACGGTCCCATCACGGCGGTGAACGTGCCGTGGCCGAGCGCCAGGTCGACGCCGCGCAGCGCGTGCACGGCCTCGCCGCCGCGGCCGTAGCTGCGCCGGACACCGCGCAGCTCGATCGCGGCGTGGGCGGCGGGCCGCCCGGTCGGCTCGGGCTGGGGGCGGGAACGGCGGGATGCCATGGCGGGGGCCTTCCTTCGGGAATCGTCGCTGGTCGTCGACGTGTTCCAGGCTAGGAAGGCGGGGCGCGCCGGACCATGGAGGCCGCTGGCGGACCGGGGGTGGGGTTATCCCCCGGGACGGCCTGGGGGTGTCCTCTGCGGCTTGCGCCCGACGCGGTGGGCGCCCGGGCTCCGTCCGCGCGTCAGATGTCCTCCCTCGGCAGGGCCTCGTAGGCGGCGCGCAGCTTCGCGACGGCGGGGTGGGCCGGGTCGAAGGAGGTGCCGTCGATCGCGGCGATCGGCCGGACGCCGACGCCCGCGTTGACGGCGACGGCGGCGACGAAGCGGCCGAGGCCGTCCGCAGCGACCGGCTCGCGTCGCTGCGGTCCGGGGTGGGCACGGGCGAGCAGGGCGGCGGTGACACCGGGCAGCGCGGCGGCGTCCGGCCAGACCAGCTCGCGGCCGTCGTGCAGGGCGAGGTTCCAGGTGGCGCCCTCGGCGAGGCGGCCGGCCTCGTCGAGCAGCAGGGCGTCGTCGTAGCCGTCGAGTTGGGCGAGCCGGCGCTGATGGAGCAGGCCGAACAGGCCGACGTGCTTCACCTCCGGCAGCTCGCGCCGGTACGCGGTGGTGCGGACCCTCAGCGGGCCGGGCGCGGCGGCCGGCGCCGGGCGGGTGGTGACCAGCAGGTGGGGCGTGGCGGGGGCGGCCGGGCGCTCCAGGCCCAGCGCGGGGTCGAACACGGTGACCCGGACGATCACCGGCGCGCCGTCGGCGGGCAGCACCCGGCGGATCCGGGTGCGGACCTCCGACCGGTCCAGCTCGGCGCCGAAGACCGTGCGGCAGTCCCGGACCAGGCGGTCCAGGTGGAGCGCGAGGCCCCGGGTCCGGCCGGCCTCGGCGCGCAGGGTGGTGAAGTGCCCGTAGTTGAGCAGGCCCAGGGCGGCCAGCC
The DNA here is from genome assembly GCF_042656005.1 of Kitasatospora misakiensis. NCBI lineage: Bacteria > Bacillati > Actinomycetota > Actinomycetes > Kitasatosporales > Streptomycetaceae > Kitasatospora > Kitasatospora misakiensis. The sequence goes on from NZ_JBHSOF010000003.1 coordinate 271,694, forward strand.
GGGCGGGGTCGGCGGGCCCGCCGTCGATCTCGATCTCTGCCATGGCGTCGAGTCTCCCAGGGTCTCCTGCCCGGGGCTTCGACGGTGGCGCTGTCGTGCCGGCGCTGTGTTGTTCGGGGCGGCGGGCGTTCGGGCGGCGGGTCAGGGGGTGGCCGGCGTCCGGGTGCCGGTGCGGGCGGGCTGTCCGAGGTGCTCGATCCGGTAGGCGAGCCCCTCCGGCTCGCCGGTGTCGGACCAGCGCCAGGCCTCCGCCCACCACTGCGGGCCGCGGACCAGCGGGCGGCCGGCGAGCGCGAGGTGCAGGGCGAGTGTCGAGCGGGCGTAGCCGTGCACCCAGCCGTCGGTCTGCCGGTAGGCGGCGGTTTCGTCCAGTCGCAGCCAGCGGCCCTCGCGGCCGGCGGCGAGCAGTGGCGTCCAGACCGCGCCGGCCGGGTCGTGCGAGGGGCGCTCGGCGACCAGCAGCACCAGCCGGTCGTCCTCCTCCCGCATGCGGTAGGGCGGGAGTTGGGGCATCCGGGTGAGGCCGATGGCGTGCTTCCAGGAGGCCGCCCAGAGGCCGCGGCGCAGGTAGTAGCGGACGGCGTGCTGCCAGGCCCAGTGTGCCTCCAGGCCGTAGCCGGGCAGGCCCTCGGCGGTGGCGGCGCGGTAGACGTGGTCGAGGGCCGCAGCGGCCAGGCCCCGGCCGCGGGCCGAGGGGCGCAGGTAGAGCGAGGAGACGGCCAACTGGCCCGCGCCCTTGGTCCAGTTGTCCACGGCGACGGTCCCCACGATCCCACCGGTGCCGGAGGTGCCTCCGGTCCCGTCCCGCTCGGCCCGCTCGGGGCCGTCGGGCGGGGTGTTGTCGAGGCGGCGGTCCAGCAGCCAGTAGCGGCGCCGGTAGAGCTCGCCGCCGGGCCATTCGCGGCCGCTCTCGCCGAGTCGTTCGCGCAGCCGGCGCTCCTCGGCCGGGCCGATCGACTCCGGGTCGATCTGCTCGCCCAACTCGCCCTCGGCGCGCGACGCGAGGTCCCAGAGCGCGAAGCCGCGCCCCTCGTCCTCCGTCGCCGCTCGCACGCCGGGCGCCGCCGCCACACGTTCCTGCGCCCGCTCGACGGCCGCATCCCAGGACCTCACCACGGGGTCCACGATAGCGAGCAATCGACACCGAGCGTAATTCATTGGACACCGAACGTCAGATCGGATACGAATTCCCTTGTTCGGACCGCTCGCTGTCGAGGAGGAAGCCAGAGCCATGCCCGTCGACCACAACTCCCGCCCCGCCCACGGAGGCCGGGGACCGCCGAGCGCGCCCGCCCGGTGGTAGGGGAAACCCGACCAAAGGACTCGACCTGACCGTCATGACCTCGCTGACCTGCGCCGCTGCAATGAAGTGGTGCTGATTCACCGCGTCCGTACCCCACTTCCGCCCGCTCCCGGCCCCGCCGATCACCCGGCTTCCGGCACCGGCAGCGGCACCGGTCCCCGCCCCGGCGCCGCTCCTCACCCCGGCACCGGCTCCGGCGCCCGCTGGCTCCACCGCGTCCCCCGTCCTCCCGGCGGTCGGCGGGCGCTGTGGTGCGGCGGGTGGTTGCTCGCCGCCGGCTGGGCGGGGGCGTTCCCGCTCGCCTCCGGGCTGGGGCCGCACCGGAGTTGGGGGCTGTTCGCGGCAGCGGGGTACCCGGCGGCGGCGGTTGCCGTGCTCGTGCTGCCCCGGCGGTGGGCGCGCGCGGGTTCGGTGGCCGTCGCGCTCCTCGGTGCGGTCCTCGTGCCGCTGCTCGTCCTGGTGGTGAACGGGCAGGGGCAGAGCGAGGTCGCCGTCATCGAGCGGTCGGGCGAGTTGCTGCTCCGGCACGGGACGCCGTACCTGGCCGAGCCGCGCACGGTCGCCGAGTACACCCCCTACCTCCCCGGGATGGCACTGTTCGGGCTGCCCCGCGCCCTGTTCGGTGCGGACGGGTGGCCGGCCAGGCTGGCCGGCGACGCCAGGCTCTGGTGCGCCGCCGCGTTCCTCGGCTGCCTGGCCGCCGCCGTCCGACCGGCCCGGCAGCACCGCGCCCGGTACCGCGCGCAGCACGCCGCAGTGTCCGCCTCGACGTCCGCGCTGACGGCCGCCTCCGGCGTTCCCGTGGCCGGCCTCCCGGTGGCGGCGCTCGTCGCCTCGCCGCTGGTCGCGCTGCCGCTGTGCGTCAGCGGGGTCGACCTGCCATTGACCGGCCTCTGCGTCCTCGCCCTGGCCAGCGCGGCCCGGGCACGGCCGTCTGCCGCCGGGTGGGCCCTCGCCCTGGCCTGCGCGCTCAAGTGGACGGCCTGGCCTGCGGTCGCGGTGGTCGTCGCGCTGCTCGGCGCCACCGCCGGACGGCGCGCCGCGCTCCGGGCCGCCGCGACCGCCGCCGTCGGCGCGGCCGTCCTCGTGCTGCCCGGCGCGCTGCGCTCCCCGGGGCCGCTCGTGCGGCAGGTGTTCGCCTTCCCCACCGGGCGCGGCGAACTGCCCACCCCGGCGAGCAGCCCCCTGCCCGGCCGACTGCTCGCCGACCTCGGTCCGGCCGGCTGGTACGCGGCACTCGCCCTGTTGCTGCTCGCCGGGGCCGCCGTCGCCCTGTCGCTGGTCCGCCGCCCGCCCCGGGACGCCCGCACCGCCGCCGACCGGCTCGCCCTCGGCCTGGCCCTGGCGTTCCTGCTCGCCCCCGCCGGCCGGTACGGCTACCTCGCCCTGCCCGCCGTCCTGGTCCTCCTCCCCCGGCTGCGGCCCACCGCCGCCCCGGCCACCTCAGCCACCCCGACCGTCCCGGCCGTCCTCCGCCATGCCCACCCCCGTCCGCACGCACCCCAGGTGGTCCCCGCCTCATGACCGGCACCCTCATCGTCACCAACGACTTCCCGCCCCGTCAGGGCGGCATCGAGACCTTCGTCCACGCCATGGCCACCCGGCTGCCCGCCGGGGAGGTCGTCGTCTACACCTCGGACGAACCGGATGCCGACCGGCACGACGCCGCGCTGCCGTTCCCGGTGGTCCGCGACCGCTCCCGGATGCTCCTCCCCACCCCCCGGGTGACCCGGCGGGCCGCCGAGATCGCCCGGGCGCACGGGTGCGACCGGGTCTGGTTCGGCGCCGCCGCCCCGCTCGCCGCGATGACCCCGGAGCTGCGGCGGCAGGCACCCGGCATACGGCGGACCGTCGCCACCACCCACGGCCACGAGATCTGGTGGGCCCGCACCCCCGTCGCACGGCGCCTGCTGCGGCGGATCGGCGACAGCGTGGACGTGGTCACCTACCTCGGCGCGCACACCCGCGACCGGATCGCCCCGGCGCTCGGCCCGGCGCCCCGGCTGGAACGGCTGGTCCCGGGCGTCGACACCGAGTTGTTCCGCCCACCGGCGCGCGAGGCCTCCGACCCGCACGACCCGCACGACCCGCACGCCCCGGTGATCCTCTGCGTGGCGCGGCTCGTCCCCCGCAAGGGGCAGGACATCCTCATCCGGGCGCTCCCGCTGATCCGGCGGACCGTCCCCGGCACGACCCTGGTCCTGGTCGGCCGGGGCCCCGCCGAACAACGGCTGCGCGACCTCGCCCGACGGCACACCGACCCCGGCGCGGTCGTCTTCGCCGGCGGCCGGGAACACGCGCAGACACCCGCCGCCTACGCCGCGGCCGACGTCTTCGCGATGCCGTGCCGCACCCGCCGGGGCGGACTGGAGGCGGAGGGGCTGGGCATCGTCTTCCTGGAGGCGGCCGCCACCGGCCTGCCCGTCGTCGTGGGCCGCTCCGGCGGCGCGCCGGACGCCGTCCTCGACGGCGTCAACGGGACCGTGGTCGACGGCCGCGACCCCGCCGCCGTCGCCACGGCGATCACCCGCATCCTCCGCGCCCCGGCCTCCGAGCGCGCCAGCATGGGCAGCGCCGGCCGCCACTGGGTCCGCACCCACTGGTCCTGGGAGACCACCGCCGACCGCCTGGCCGCCCTGCTCACCCCGGACACCGAGGCCCTGCCCGCCCCGGGGCGACCCCGATGAGCCCCAGCCCCGGACGTCGGCCGGACGGTCGCTGTCGCTACTCGCCGCGGAGGTCGGCGAGGTGGGCCAGGACGGCGAGGACGCGGCGGTTGCCCTCGACGGGGTCGAGGTCGAGCTTCATGAAGATGTTGCCGCAGTGCTTGACCACCGAAGCCTCGGTGATGCTCAGCCGGGCGCCGACCGTCTGGTTGTTGAGGCCCTCGGCCATCAGCCCCAGCACCTCGCGCTCGCGCGGGGTCAGCCGGGCGATCGGGCGCTCGGCGGACTGCTGGCGGAGCAGCACCCGCACCACCTCCGGGTCGATCACGGTCTCGCCGGCCGCCACCCGGCGCAGCGCGTCCAGGAACTCGGACACCTCACCGACCCGGTCCTTGAGCAGGTAGCCGAGCCCCGCCCGCTGCGCGCCCGCCGCGGCGAGCAGCCGGGTCGCGTACGGGGTGGCCACGTACTGGGAGAGGACGAGGACGGGCAGGTCGGCGTGGCGGTCGCGGAGTTCGAGCGCGGCCCGCAGTCCCTCGTCGGAGAAGCCGGGCGGCATCCGGACGTCGGTGACGACGGCGTCCGGCCGGTCGGCGTCCACGGCCGCGGCGAGGGCGTCCGCGTCGCCGACGGCGGCGACCACCCGGTGGCCGCCCCGGGTGAGCAGTTCGACCAGGCCGGCCCGGAGCAGGACGGCGTCCTCGGCGATGACTAGCCGGAGCACGGCACCTCCAGCCGGAGCCTGGTCGGCCCGCCGGTCGGACTCGTCACCATCAGTCGTCCTCTCAGAATCGCCACCCGGTCGGCCAGTCCCTGGAGGCCGGCCCCGGCGGCCGGGTCGGCCCCGCCGCGGCCGTCGTCGGTCACCTGGACCACCAGGCGGCCGTCCACGACCCGCCCGTGGACGGTGACGGCGGTGGCGCCGCTGTGCTTGGCGGCGTTGGTGAGTGCCTCGGTGACGGTGAAGTAGGCGGTGGTCTCGACCGGGGCGGGCAGCCGACCCGGCAGGTCGAGGTCCACCTCGACGGGGACCGGGTGGCGCAGCGCCACCTCGGCGACGGCGGCGGCCAGGCCGTGGTCGGTGAGCACCTGCGGGTGGATGCCGCGAACCAGGTCGCGCAGCTGCTCCAGCGCCTGCCGGGCCTCGCCGCGGGCCCGGTCGACCAGCGCGAGCACCGCGGGCAGCGCCTCCTCGGGCGAACCGCTGCCGGGCGCACCGCTGCCGGGCGCACCGCTGTCGGACGCACCGCTCCCGGCCGGGGCCACGGCGGCGGCGTGCTCGCGCAGTTCGTGGGCGGCGAGGCCGAGGGTCATGGTGAGGGCGACGAGCTGCTGCTGGGCGCCGTCGTGCAGATCGCGTTCGATGCGGCGGCGTTCGGCCTCGAAGGCGTCCACCAACCGCGCCCGGGAGCGCGTCAGTTCGAGGACCTGGCGGCCGAGGCCCTCCTCGCGGGGCCCGAGCAGCAGCCGGGCCAGCCGGACGTGGGCGGTGGTGAGCAGCGCCCCGGCGTAGCTGCCGAGGAGCAGCCCGGCCAGGCCGACGGCGGTGGCCGGGAGCGCGTGGAGCGGTCCGCGCACGGCGTGGCCGGGGAACAGCATGACGGTCTCGGGCGCGAGCACCCAGACCACCACGGGGCTGACGACCAGGGCCGCGGAGAAGAGCAGCAGCGCGGTGAGACCGATCCCGGCGGCGGTGAGCGGCGGGGCGACGAGCAGGGTGTGGGCGAGTGCCCGCCAGGTCGCGCGTTCGCGCAGCCGGGTACGGAGGCGGGCGCGCCGACCGGCGCCGGGGAGCGCGCGGTGCGGGTCGGGCACCGGGACCGGTTCGACGAGCCGGAGCCGGCGGCGCTCCAGGGCACCGGCCGGCAGGCCGGAGAGGGCGAGGGCGAGCAGCAGCGGCAGGCCGACGCCGACCACCGAGAGCCCGAGGCCGAGCACGGCGAGGACGGTCAGGAGCACGGCCGTCAGGAGGCCCAGCACGGCGCCGCTGAGCAGGTAGGCCAAGCAGCGCAGGGAGTCGCGGGTGAAGGGGAAGCGGAGCGGGTGGGCGCGCAGGGCGGCCTGTACGGCCACGGCAGGCGGGTTCGCCTCGGCCTGGCCTCCGCTCGGGTCCGCCCCGGTCGAGTGGTCCCCGGCCGTCTCCGCCCCGGTGTCCTCGACCGCTGCCCGCCCCGTGCCCATCAGCCCACCCTAACCGACCCGCTGACGCATCATCCGGCCCCGTCCGCCGCCGCTGCGGCCGGCCCGTCCGCCACCGCTCCCGGCGGCCGGCTGCCGGGTGAGCGCCACGGCGGCGATCACGGCGAGGCCGCCGGCCAGGGTGTTCCAGCCGACCGGCTCGGCGAGGAGCAGCGCGCCGAGCGCCGTCGACCAGAGCGGGGTCACATAGGTGACCGCGGCGGCCACGGCCGTCCCGGCGGTGCGGACCAGGTCGAGGTTGAGGATGTAGGCGACGCCCGTGCCGAGCGCGCCGAGGACGAGCAGCGCGGCGGCGGCCCCGGCACCGGGCCAGTGCGGGGCGCCGGCGGCGAGCGGGGCGGCCACGGCGAGTTCGGCGCCGCCGCAGGTGATCTGGGCGGCGGACAGGGCGGTGGCCGAGTGCGGGCGGGTCGACAGGTGCCGGCGCAGGTAGGCGAACCCGGCCCCGTAGCAGCAGGTGGCGGCCAGACAGGCGAGTCCGCCGACCACCACGGCGGAGCCGGCTCCGGAGCCCCCTGATCCCCCGACGGCACCGGAGCCGCCCGCCGGAGCGCCCGCCCCGAAGCCGTGCCAGACGCCCAGCACGGTGAGCACCCCCGCGAACCCGAGGACGAGCCCCGCGAGCCGGCGCGGCCCCGGGCGGGGCTCGCCGGGCACGGCGGCGAGCGCGAAGAGCAGCGCGAACAGCGGGGTGGTCGCGTTCATCACCCCGGCGAGCACCGAGCTGACCCGGGTCTCGCCGTAGGAGAAGAGGACGAACGGCACCGCGTTCAGCAGCACGGCGACGACGGCGCTGTGGCCCCAGGTGGCGAGGTCGCGCGGCGCGGCCTCGCGGCGGACGGCGAGGATCGTCCAGAGCGCCGCCGCGCCGAGCAGGCAGCGCCAGGCCGCCACCCAGACCGGGGGCACTCCCGCGTCGACCGCCACCTTGATCAGGGCGAAGCTCGCGCCCCAGATCGCCGACAGTGCCACGAACCCCGGCCACCAGCTCCGTCGCATCCCGGCCACCCGTCCTTCCGCCGCCGCGGCCGATCGCCGGGGCTTCTCGATGGACAGAGCGTGGCGGGTCGGCCGATCATGAGTCCAACAAGTGGCGGTGCGACATGGATGAGGAACTCTCATGGCCCCGGAGGTGAACCTCGCCCAGCTCAGGGCACTGGTCGCGGTGACGGACGCGGGCGGCTTCGGGTCGGCGGCGGTCGAACTCGGCGTGAGCCAGTCGGCGGTCTCGCACGCGGTGGCCGCCCTGGAACGCGTGCTGGGGGCGCCCGTCCTGCACCGCGGCACACCGGCCCGGCCGACCCCGCTGGGCGAACGGATCCTGCCGCACGCCCGCACGGCGGTCGCCTCCGCGACGTCGGTCCGGGCGATCGCCGACCGCCACCGCGGCGGACTGACCGGCACGGTCCGGCTGGCCGCGCCGACCACCGTCTGCCAGGGACTGCTGCCCGCCCTGCTGCGCGACTGGCGGGCCGAACACCCCCGGCTGACGGTCCGCGTCTTCGAGGGCGAGGACGACGAACTGGCCGTCTGGCTGGAGGCCGGCACCGTCGACGCGGCGGTCCTGGTGGACGCCGACCCGGCGCCGCCGGGGGCCGTCCCACTCGGCGCGGACTCGATGCACGCGCTGCTCCGCCGCGACCACCCGCTCGCGGGCGAGGCGACCGTCGACGTGGCCGATCTGGAGGACGACGACTTCCTGCTCTCGGAGGGCGGTTGCGAGCGGCACATCCGGGACGCCTACCGCCGGGCGGGCGTCCGCTTCGCACCCCGGCACCGGATCCGGGACCTCAACACGCTGATCGGCATGGTGCACGCCGGGGTGGGCGTCTCGGTGATGCCGGCGCTGGCCCAGCCGATGCTGCCGGCGGACTGCGTCCTCGTGCCGATCCGGCCGGCCGCGCACCGCAGGCTGACCCTGACCGGTCCGGCGGGTCGGCCGTGGTCCCCGGCGGTCACGGGCCTGCTGGCGGCGGTCCGCAACGACCGGGCGCCGGGCGCCACCACCCACTGAGCGACCGACCCGCGCACGGCCCGCGCACGGCCGTCGACCCACCGAGTCCGGCCCGGGGCGGCGGTCCGCCGGTTACCATCGCCCCTATGCCCGCGCCCCAGCACCGCCCCGAGCCGTCCGAGCGTCCGCTCGGCACCGCTCGACATGGCACGCCGGTCCGTGATAGGCGCGAGAATGGCCCAG
>NZ_JBHSOF010000003.1:280156-284145 GCF_042656005.1 Kitasatospora misakiensis
AGCCAGCCAGCCAGCCAGCCAGCCAGCCAGCCAGCCAGCCAGCCAGCCAGCCAGCCAGCCGTGCCGGCACCGGCGACCCCGGCCACCAGCCCCGACGATGAGTCCCAACCCCCGCGCGACGTACTGCTCGCCGTCCGCTCCGCAGCCGCGCTGCACCGGCTGCTGGACCTGCTGCCCGTCTTCGACGGCGACGCCCGCGTCCGGTGCCGGTTCACCCTCGTCCCCGGCTCAGCCTTCGACGCGGACGCGCTGAGCGCCGTCGTCTCCTCCGGGGCCCGCTGCCTGTCCTGGCCGGAGGCGGCGTCCCGGCGCCACGACCTGATCCTCACCGCCAACCCGAAGGGTGAACTCGCCGCGCTGCGCGGGCCGAAGGTCCTGCTGCCGCACGGCGCCGGGTTCAACAAGGCGCTCGCGGACGAGGGTTCGCCGCACCTCCCGTCCGGCCTGGACCCGGCGTTCCTGCTCACCGAGGACGCGCGCCCGATCGCCGCCCTGCACGCCCTGGCCCACCCCGACCAGGTGGCCCGGCTCGCCGCGCACTGCCCGCCCGCCGAAGCGGCGGCGCTGGTGGCCGGTGACCCCACGCTCGACCGGATCCTCCTCTCGCTGGACCGGCGCGAGGCGTTCCGGAGGGCGCTCGGCACCGGCTCGCGCCGGCTGGTGGTGCTCTCCTCCACCTGGGGTCCGGAGTCGCTGCTCACCCGCCACCCCGGGCTTCCGGCCCGGCTTGCCGCCCGACTCCCCCACGACGCCTACCAGTTGGCGCTCGTCGTGCACCCCAACGAGTACAGCCGCACCGGCTCCTTCGAGCTGGCCCGGCGGCTGCGCCCGGCCCTGGACGCGGGGCTGGTGCTGGCCGGGCCGTTCGAGGAGTGGGCGGCGCTGCTGGTCGCCGGTGACACGGTGGTCACCGACCACGGCTCGACCGCGCTCTACGCGGCGGCGCTCGACCGGCCTGTGGTGGCGGTCTGCGACGGCGGCGGCGAGCTGGTCCCGGGCAGTCCGATGGCCCGACTGCTGGCCGCCGCCCCCCGGCTGGACCCCTCCGGTGACGACGCGGCGGCCGTCCTCACCGCCCCGGCGCCGCCCGGCCCCGGCACCCGCCGTTTCGCCGAGGCGGCGTTCGCCCTCCCCGGGGAGGCGCTGGCCACCCTCGGCCCGGAGCTGTACGCGCTGCTCGGCCTGGTCCCGCCGGCCCGCCCGGCGCGGCCCCGCCCGCTCACCGCCCTGCCCGCCGCGCCCCGCACCCCGGCCGCCTTCGCCGTCCTCGTCCGGAGGGCTGAGTCGAACGGAGAGGACCCGGACACCGTCACGATCGACCGCCTCCCGCCGTGGACCGACCGGCCGTACCACCACCTGGCCGCCGAGTACGGCCGCGCCGGGATCCGCCAGGCCCAGAGCGCGGCCCTGCTCTACCGGCGGGCGACGGGCGCCGCAGCGGCGCCGGACGCCTGGCACCACGAGGACCGGACGGCCGCCGACTGGCTCGACGAGGCCCTCGCCGATCACCTCGGCTGCCGGACCGCCGCCGTCGTCCTCTCCCCCACCCGCTGCCTGGTCCGGCGGCTCGACGGCGACCCGTTCACCGTCCTGATCGAGCCCCACCGGGCGGCCGGCCGCGTCCGCCGCACCGACCCCGCCGCCGTCCTCTCCGCCGTCCACGCCCGGCTCGGCACCGGGCCCGCGCCGGACGGCCCGCTCACCTGCCGCATCGACGGAACGCCCTACCGGGCCCACCTCACCATGGCCACCGAAGCCGACCTGGGACAGCTCGTCTGAGACCCCGCCCGGACCGCCCCACCCGAACCGCCCCACCCCGTCACGCGATCGGCGCGACGCCGTCCCCGTCGGGGCCGCGCAGCGCCTCGACGGCCGCCCGGTAGCCGGCCGCGCCCACGGTGTCCCCGGCCTCCTCGCTGAGCGCCATCAGCGCTTCCAGCACCCGCAGTTCGTCGCCCGCCGAGCGCCGTTCGCGGGCGGCGGTCAGCGCCGCCTCGTAGAGGTGGACGGCCTCCGCCCCGCGACCGGCCGCCCGCAGGGCGCCGCCCAGCTCGAAGCCGGTCCGGGCGATCATCCGCTCCCGGCCGAGCGCGTTCGCGGTGGTGTGCGCTTCGCTCAACAGGTCGACGGCACGCGGGAGTTCACCGAGCGCGACGGCGGCCCGGCCGAGCAGATAGGTCTGCAGCATGGCACCGTAGGTGTTGCCGATGGCCCGGTGCTCCTCCCGCGCCGCCTCGAAGTCCGGGACGGCCGCCGCCCAGTCACCCCGCACCGAGGCGAGCTTGCCGCGGAACTCGACGGCGGAGGCGCGGAGTTTGCGGGCCTCGTCGGAGTCGCCGAGCAGCCGGGCACCGTTGACGGCCAGCCTCAACTCCTCGGCGGCCTCCGCGTATCGGCGCTGCTCCCAGAGCGGGCGGGCGAGCTGACAGCGCATCCGGACGGTCGCGGCGAGCCGTTCGGCCCGGACGGCGGCGGCCACACCGTGACCGAAGGCCTCGATGACGTCGGCGTAGTGCCGGTGGTCGAGGAAGTGCGTCCAGAGGGCTTCGCAGAGCGCCACCGCCTCCTCGTCGAGCCCGTCCTCGGCGGCGATCCGCACACAGCCGTAGAGGGCGAGCCGCTCGTCCTCCAGCCAGCGCAACGCCGCGCGGGCGTCCGGGAATTCGAGGTCCGGCACCGCTTCGGGGGCGGGCGCCCCGGCGGCCGGGGCGGAGACGGTGAGCCGGGGACCGGCGGCGACCAGGTCGGCGCGGCCGGCCTGCCGCCGGTACCACCGCACCAGTCGCCGGCGGGCCTCGGCGGCCTCCGCGGCGGCGCCCGGCGTCCGCTCCGCCCGCCGCAGGGCGTGCCCGCGCAGCAGGGCGTGCAGGCCGAGGCCGTCGGGGCGCCGTTCCAGCAGCCCGGCGGTGTCCAGTTCGTCGAGCGCGGCGGCGGCCCGGTCGGGGTCGGTGTCGAGGAGGGCGGCGGCCACGTGGTCGTCCACCACGGGGGCGGGGTGGTGCGGCAGCAGCCGGTAGAGCCGGGCCTCGACGGGGCCGAGGCTCGCGTACGCCGCGTCCCAGACCGCCTCCACCACGGGCACGCCCTCCCGGTCCAGCTCGGCGGTCAACTCCTCCACCAGTCGGCGCAGTTCGCGGCGCTTGTGACGGCGGATCCAGCGCCCGGCGACGTACAGCGCGGCGGGCAGGCCGGCGCAGCGGCGGGCGAGTTCGGCGGCCGACTCGGGGTCGGCGGCGAGCCGGTCGACGGCGGAGCGGTCGTCGATGACGATCCGGCGCAGCAGATTGACGGCGTCCTCGGGGGCGAGCGGGCCGAGCGGCAGGTCGACGAGGCGGACGCCGTCGAGGTCGTAGAGCGGCCCGTGGCTGGCGACGATGACCACGCTCGCCGCGGAGGCGGGCAGCAGGGGCCGCAGTTCGGCGCCGCTGCGGGCGTTGTCGACCACGACGACCAGCCGCCTGCCCTGGGTGGCGGTCCAGTACTGACGGGCCCGGCCGCGCAGTTCCGGCTCGGGCCGGGCGTCCGGGTCGAGCGAGCGCAGCAGGTCGCCGAGGGCGTCGGCGGTCTCGACGGCGCCGTCGCGCCGCAGGTCGTCGAGGTCGACGTGCAGCGCGCCGTCCGGGCAGTGGGCCAGCAGGGCGCGGGCGAGTTCGAAGCCGAGCGCGGTCTTGCCGATCCCGCCCATACCGCTGAGGGCCACCACCAGCGGCCCGCCGCCGTCCGGCGCCTCGGCGAACGCCGCCAGCACCCTCGCCCGCTCGTCGATCCGGTCCTCGAAGTGCGCGAGCGCCGGCGGCAACTGGCACGGCACGGCGGCGTCCCGCACGGCCGCCTGATGCACGTGCAACTCCCCGACGGACCCCGCCTGCACGATGGACCCGGCCCGCACCTGCCCGTCCACCCTGTTCCACGTCTCTTCGGCCACCCGTCAACTCTAGACGAGTAGGTCCAATGTGATTAGTGGTCGTAAGCGATCAGCGAGCGGGTGA